>CAYIZV010000099.1:0-7500 GCA_964367915.1 uncultured Neisseria sp. | reverse complement strand
TCAAATAAAAATGTCATGTCGGTGGTTAAAGTTGGCTCTAATAAACCATAAACCAACTTAATCTTATCGACACCTAATTCACGTCCACCGCCTTGGTAGGCAATCGAAGCATCAACAAAGCGATCAGCAATTACGCAAACACCAGCTTCAAGATTAGGTACAATTACCTGGCGGATAATTTCCTGCCGAGAAGCAAAATAAAGCAACAACTCAGTATTATGATGCATATGTTCACTAGTAAGTAACAGCTCGCGAATCTTTTCACCAACTACTGTACCACCAGGTTCACGAGTAACAATGACCTCAAGACCTTTATTTTGCAGGTACTCACGAATAAATTCAACATGCGTTGACTTGCCAGCGCCGTCGATACCTTCCACCGAAATAAATAATCCACGTTTCATGATTTAACCTATTTTTTCTTTAAATATTTGTCGACTGCTTTGCTGTGTTCGCCAAAATTAGTCGAGAATTTACTCTTCCCATTACCAATCGCAATAAAATAGAGTAATTTATAATCATCGCTTGGCGTTGCTGCCGCATCCAAGGCTTTTTGCGATGGGGTACTAATCGGCGTTGGCGGTAGCCCGTTATGCATATAAGTATTGTACGGCGTATCAATCGCAAAATCCGCACGAGTAATTTTATCACGATTATCCAAACCATAAAATACTGCCGGATCATCTTGCAAACGCATATTGCTACGTAAGCGATTATTAAACACCGTAGATATCTGCACCATATCCGCTGGATCGTTAGTTTCTTTCTGAATCAGACTCGCCATAGTTAGTAATTGATATGGCGTAGAATACAGTGCGTTTTTATTCTTGGTTTGCCATGCTTCAGTTAATTTACTTTGCATTAACTTATAGCCATGCTGCATTACTTCTAAATCTGATTGACCAGGTGCAATAAAATAAGTTGAAGGATAGATCAGCCCCTCCATTCGTGGATAGTTAACTTTGAGAGTTGCTAAAATCTGTGATTCAGTCATTGATTCGGTTAAATGCGCAATCTGTGTTTCACTATTTAGGACATTGCGAATCTGTTTAAAATTCCAGCCATCTAAAATCGTAATACTAATCTGATCCGGTTTGCCATTACTTAGTCGCTCAACCAACTCAATTAATGATATTGGTTTGTGTAAAACATACATACCAGCAACAATTTTCTTATCGCGAGCCATCAAACGTGTTACTAAAACAAATAACCGTGGGCTACTAATTACGTTATCGCTCTCTAATTGCCGCGCAATTTTTGATGCAGATTCGCCTTTAGTAACAACAATTCGGTACGGATTTGCAGGCAAGTTGTGTGGGAAAAATACTTCATAACCCCAATAAACTACTAACAATAAAAATGCGATTAAAAATGTTTTGATTAGCGGATGTGTGGATTTATTGACTGAAGGCATAGGCAAAAACTTTCCTGAAATAAATGACAAATGCTCGCAGAATAACAGCTACGAAACATCACTAATGCGGTAGCAAACCCTTTGCATTTGCCCTGCTAAGTGTATTGTACCGTTTATTTATCCAGAGTTCAAGTGAAAAAGCTAGAAATGTGACTTGAATGATAATGTAAAAACACTATCATTCAATATTAAGAAATATCCAAGCTAAATTTATAAGGTATCAGGCAATAGAATTTCACGTTTAATTTCGCCTTTTTGCCAATCAATATTGACTTTTATGCGTTTTACAAATGAGCTATCATGCCAACCTTGTGCAATAAGGTCAAAATCACCCTTATAAACACCAGCAGGAAGATCTTCATTTAAGTTATTATTTACTTCCAAATAAGCATATCTTTCCCAGTTATAACAAGAAACTGCTGCATTCAATGCATACCAGTAACATTGATTGCTGGATTGACCTTTAACTTTTAAAATATATTGCTTACTATCATTAACATTAAGTACAGGAACTTCAATAGGAGAATCTTTTACCTCCTGATTTGCACTCCAACTTAAAGAATTGGCAGCAAATTTTGCATCACTCCAAGGTGCAACTAAGAATCCAACGCTAGTATAAGGAACTGAAAGTGGACCACCATATTTCTTTGTAGTTGCAGTCACTGCTGCCGATGAGTTATTTCCACTAGAGGTGTTAGCTAGTTTAATAGTTTCCTCAATTGGCATAAGTGAACTACCATTACTCCAATCTATAGCTATCCGCAACTTATTGTTAATCTTAAGATCGTGCCAACCTTTAATATTTACCTCAAATTCACCTTTAAAAGATGATTTTGGCAATTTATCTTTATTCGAATCAGATACTCTTACTGCCAAAGTTCCGCTATTATAACAAGCACTTCCTCCGTTCATTACATAAGTACCACAAGCCGTCGATTTAGAAAGCTCTAACTCCATATTATGTGTTTGGTTAGTATATTTATCTATCACTGGCACTGTAATATGATTCCATTCATGAGCCCCAGTCCACTCGGGAAATGAGTTACCCGTAGTGCTGACTAAGCCATTATCCGGGATGGTAAAATATATACCTGATGTGGTATTTAGTATCTGGTTATAATTCTTGGTATAAAGTGTAGAGGCCATTTCGGTTAATCTATACTCATCAATCACTGTACCAAAAGCATAATCATTCATTTTCCAATTAACTTGGACATATATCAGCTCATTAATTTCTTTATTATGCCAACCTTTTATATCAACAACAAATTTACTTTCTAAATTTTTACCCTTGTTACTAGCAACTTTCAATAAATCACGATTATGTTTGGTATCCGCTATCTTAACAGCAAAATTGGAAAGAGGTCCACTTGAACATAATACCGCTGCATCGATGTCTGTCGCAAGGCAGCCACCATTCATTCGTGTCGCAATAAGATCAAGCTCTTGATTATAATCTTTAGTACCTTTAACTTTTGCTCGAACCCTGAGTTTTGTTTCTCCACCTGGATTTTGACTACCCCATTTGCTCCCTAGAACTGTTGTTAATATGGTTTTCGAATTATCAAAACCTTCAGCACTAATATTATAATAAGCCGTCGAGAGCGAAGTGCCAGTATCAGCATCTGCTACAATCCCATGTTGGGCTGAAACAGCATAGGTAACATCCGTTACATTTAAGATATCCGAGCGAACCTGTTTAAGTTTACTCATTGTATTTTTATTTTCGTTTGCTTTACTCAACAATGGGTTTTCGGGAAGGTTATTTATCAGATTACTTATATTCACCTCCGATGGTGAGCCCATATAGCCAATATTATCACCAATAAATGCATAACTATTTCCTGCAATTGCAGCCAATATTGAAACTAACGTGATTTTACGTAACATTGTATTTCCTTTTTATAAGTTTTTTGGAAATTTTACTCTTCCATACTACAAACACTAATTATGTTTAGATAGTATGAGATAGTAAAATTTTCTTTAGCTAACTAATATTTATTTAAGAGTTCTCATAAGTTTATTTTGAGCTCCAAAAATTAGCTAAAAATATTATTTGTTTAAGTGAGCAATTAATTGCTAACCACATGATTTATTAATTATTACGACTTAACTAGTCATATTCATTTATTTTTCATTAATCCTCAGTCACCGTGCTAACCACCAAATTAATGGCTAGCACACTAACTCTAGTAATTCTTAAATAAACCCTAACATTACCTTAATTGAAGTTATGAACTCTTTATCCGCAAATCCTTCGATAGCATATTTAGCACGCCAGTCACCGTTACTATACTCTGCCACAAATTTATAACCACCAGCTTCAACGTCTGTTGTCCCCGGATTAAATTCTGTAAATTTACCAGCGATATATAATTTTTTACCAGATGATGAAATGGTTCTAACTTCCCCATTTACAGTTGCCACAGGTGTCCATTTACTGTTTATCAAGTCATATTTAGCTAGATAGTTAATGCCTTGTCCACCAATTCGTGTAAAATCACCACCGACATAAAGATCACCTTCAAAAGCTTCGAGACTATTAATCTGCTTATCTGCTACTGCCAATTGTTTCCAAGTAGATGTTGTCAGGTCATATTCTGCAACAATTGGTCCTGATGCTGCACTTAATCCGCCAATAGCCTTAAAATTACCAGCAACATATAACTTGTTCTTTTTGCGATCAAATCTTATTGTTCTAATATCTCCATCAGCCTCAGCTACATTAATCCACGTGCCACTGGATTGATTGTATAAACCAAGCAGCCTAGTTCCTGCTGAAGAGTTCACGGTAGTTCCATCTTTATTCAGTGCAAGATTAAAACGACCTCCAGCATAAAGCATTCCATCATCAACCGCAGCAACACTATATATTGGAGCAGTCGCAGCAGCAACTTTTACCCATTTAGCGCCGGCTAATTTAACAATCACAGATTGACCACTAACCTTACTTGTGCTTCCATGACTTGTCGAAGTTATTGACTCCAAACCACCCGTTGCATAGATATTTCCCGATAAATCCGCCTCTACCGAATCAATAGAGTACTTCTCTTGATCAGAATTCGAAGTACCCAAAATGCTTGGATTTAAATCAGTCAATGCTGCTATACTATAGCTAAGCTTAGCTGGAGCTGCAAGCGGATCAAAATTCACAGTTTCCAAAACACTAGAAAATAATCCACCCATAATAGGGTATGAACCAACCATGAAGTTGTATTTTTGTGAATGATCACCAGTTACTAGCTCAAGAGAGGTTACCGAAGATTCTGAGGATGGGGTTACGACAACTTTACAGCTATCGCCGCTATTTAACTGCGTAACATGATCTGTGTCTGGATTGGAAACTACACATTGTTTACTTGAGCCAAATACGTCACCCGCCGCAACTTTATCAACTACAACCAAATTAATCGGAGCAATTTTACTAACTGACTGAGCGCTAGCACTATCATTAGTTACCGTTATTACTTGAAATAAATTATTAGATTTGCTTATACTGTAATATACGCCAGATAAAGTATAGTTTACGCTATAGCTATTAAGATACTTTGTTCCATCATTAAGGGTTACATCATAAGGAAGCACATAATCATAGGTAGGCATATGAGCATCAGCACTAAAATCTAATGAACATGAATTACCACCACCAGTAACGGAACAAGATTTACCACGAACACCAACATTAAATCCATTAATTAAATTTTGTGTAAATTGAACAGGGAAAGCTTTCGGATGCCCCGCAACTACATTATAAATGACTTCAAAAGAATTACTAGCTGTACTATTTACTATTGTATTTTGTGCAATAGCTGGAATTATATTTACAGTAGCACTATTTGCATCGTTTTCTTTAAACGTAACAAATTGAGTTTCATTTATATATTTATAACCAGATTGCTTAATAATTGCTTGCCCTTTATCAGCATAAATACTATCTAAAACTTCTTTGTCCTCAGTCAAAATAAATTTGCAACTAGTATTACCACCGCCACTTGGAGCTAAATCCTCATATCCAGCTGGAGCACTAGTTGTACCATAAGCACACGTTGTTGCTGGATCAACTTTAAACCCAGAAGCGATTACAGGATCAACCACAAAATTTTTGGCTACTTTTTTACCTGTATTTTGATAAACATACTGAATTGATATTTTGTTTGTTGTTAACTTTAAATAATCAAGTTCACTATTGCTGCCAGAACCAGTAGGAATGGAAGTTTGTGCATCGACATTTGAAACTGAAATTGCCGCGTTGTCTGATGGCAAAATTCTGACCGCAATAGCTGCATCTACATTTTTTGAAGTTGATGCGCTACCGCTTGGCTTATAACTAAAGCTTAATTGACTTGCCCATTCATTATTAGCTGCATTTATTGCACTAGTAGTCGGACCAAGTTTATAAACAACATTACATGTATCACCTGCAGTGCCTGATGCCTCTAGTGTTTTACCAACTTGACAATCATTACTAACCAAAAACAGTCCTGAGGGAAGCTCTTTACCACTTGGTACAGTTGCTGTTTCAATTTTAGCTTTACCATCACCACTGTTGGTTAAGGTCATTGTAATATCGCGTGTATCACTGCCATTGGCAGTAATCTGATTTGATATACTGTCCGGCATTGCAAAACTAGCCGTGTATGCATTAGCAGAGTAATTAATGTTCGTTGTACCACTACTATATGTGACAGTAGTGTTATGAGAATTTTGGTAGGAGGCAACCGCATTAAATTTAATCGAAGCAGCTGGCTCTACCGCCTTTGGTGAATATTCAATTGCTACATTACACTGTTCATTCTGCTCAAGGTTTTGCAAACCTTCGGTGTCACACGGCTTGCTGCTTGCTGGGACATACCTCATGTAGCTATTTTGAGCTTCAACTTTGGCAAATTTAATTTTACTCAATTTGCTCGTACCACTATTTTTGACATTGATTGTCGTAACAGTAGTACTACCCACATTTGTTTTGTTTAAAGCATTAGCTGAGGTTTCATTAAGTTCCAATCCAACATTTTGAACCCCATTATAAATCACATTAAATTGTGTTTGTTCTGTAGTATCATATTTGATTTGAACCACGCCTTGTCCGTTATATTCTGAATTAGCATTTACTTTAACTGAACAATCTTCTGACGGCTTAAAATCTCGGTTTAAGCATGATTTGGAATCCAAAATGATTTTTTTATCTTCTGAATCAATAGAGTTAATGGTTGAGTCGGCAGTACCATCATTTAATAACATAACTTCTTTAATATTACTACTATTACCATTTGCCGTTGAAATAAATACATTTGCGGTACCAACCATAATCTTGCCCTTATCAGCAACAGTTACCGTATATGGAATAGCAATACTGGTTTTAGCATGAGTTTTTGCCGAAACACCATCAATTTTGATACTGTTTTCATAATTCTTCCCTACATTATTCACTACCACATCACAGCGAACGTCTTTCTTGTACGAGTTGGCATCGCAAATCAAGCTTGCTAAAGACAGGGGTGATGTCGAGCTTACTTTTAGTTCACTAAAGTCTTCTGCCAGAACCATTGGAATAATATAACTACTTTTCCCACCATCTTCAATAACCGTGCTATTATTGGTTACGTGGTAGTAAATTCCATTTCTGGACGCGTTGGTTTCTTCATAACTTAAAATTGTTGCCGCGCTAAATTTACGACCACTCTCGTCTTGAAATTCTAAACTAATAAGCGCATTACCACTTTTGCTTGGCAACTGGACTGAGATTGTACATCTACCATTTTGCGCTAACGAACCACAAGAAGAGACGTCAACTTGTTCGCTAGACAAATGATCACCTTTAACTTTTACGCTAAGCAATTTGAGTTTAGCTTGCACTGAGCTATCAAGTATCAACTCAGCTTTAGTTGCCTTACTGTCTACAATAGGTACCATTGAAGAAGCACTTAAATGTAACGCTTCTTTTTTAAAAGTCGCACTGTCAGCACCACCTGCTGTATTATTTACTCCGTTAGTGCCTGAGCTGGTACACCCAACGGTAATGACTCCAGCCAGTAGCATTAATATTGATATTTTCTTCATATCTTTATTTCCTTTAAAACTTTGTTTTC
>CAYIZV010000098.1:0-7642 GCA_964367915.1 uncultured Neisseria sp. | reverse complement strand
AAATTCTTCAGTAAGGCGTTTGATCCAACTTATCAAATCCATACAACATTAAGTAATAAGATTATAGATTTTGATACAAATCTAATTAAAGATTTTCAATTTGCAAGAGATGAAAATAATGAGTATTTTGGTTTAGATGTAATTTCAATCCTAAATAATGATAAAAACTACCAATATGAGTTTATTAAGACCTTTAGCACCATTATAAATGAATATGGTTGCGGGCTTTGCGCGATTAACTCCACTATTAGTGTTAATCACTTATTAAGAATTCCAGCAATATACCTCATTTTAATAATGGTAGAAAAAAAGATAATCGGCAGCAGTGAGGTTAAAATTATTAAGCTTTATAATTTCTTAGAAATTACTAAATTTATTTCTGGGATTTTTTGCGAGAACCTTACGAGCCAAATATTAAACTTGACTACTCAGTTTAAAGACAGTGTACAAAATAAATCAATTTATTTTGCTTATGAATCTTTAAAATCATTGTCAACATTCATTCCATCAAAGACTTCAGAAAAAATTAACCAAAAAAATCTTGCAAATTTGATCTTTAATTTTCATAAAGCACGAAATGGTCAAAATAATGATAAATTCATGTATAACTTATTTAGATCTCATGGCTATATTGATACAGATAAAAATTCAATGATACAACAGGTATCTATGGCATCATCTGAAATAATTACTCAAAAAAATTGTATCCCTTTTAACTCTCTAGAACGGAATCATATCATCCAATTTAACTAAATTGCCCTTAGGGGGATTATTCGGGTAGCTTTTTACCCACCCTACCGTAAAATCCTATTGTTCATAAAATTAGCAATAGGAAAGCATCAAATGATCAGTAACGCAACCGTAATCTGGAGTTTAACTCAATATATTAAAAAGAATCCTGAGAAACTTATTGAGTGCAGCACTAAGCTCGCAGATCGCTTAATTCAAAGATCTCCAATAAATCTAGACACTGGTGATCTTGAAAAAATATCATTGGTTTATCAATTCATAATTATGTATAGCATATTAACTAGTGACTTAAACTTAGTTATCAAACTACTCTATTCCATATCCAAGACTAAAAAAATCATTGAATCCATTAAAAGTGGTTCACTCAAAACTACTCGCGAGCCACAACTCAGCCTTGAATTACTAAACTTCACTAAAAAGCACGCGGTAGTTTTACTTGATGATCAAAACTTATCTTTAGCAGAACTTTATTTCAATAAAGTCACTTATTTTGAAGTGGTTAAAATTGTACACGACAGTTATTTACCTCAGCAATAAAGAAATACTAACTCTATTTGAAAGAATAATCAAAATGAAGCCTACTTTTCAATCTGTATTATTAATTAGCCTACTTGTTGGTTTGAATGCAGCTAATGCAACAATCAACACTAACTACCAATATGGCACATCCAAAGCAATTGGTAGCCCAGAATCAGCCGTTATAGCAGTTACTAATGAACCAATAACACTAAACCCTGAATTAGATGAAATAGATGTTAATGATCCACGGATTAAATCTGTAATTGATTATGTTCATCGTCAAGGACTTGGGGTGTCTGTAGTTTTCTTTAATTCAGAAAATTTGCGTTATGCAAAAAAAGTTAATGAGATGTTTAATAAAAATCATGTCTATACAACTTTACCGCAAATGGCTCAATCTAAAAACCGTATGGATTTTAACCTAGTAAAAATCTATGTTATTCAAGACAAAACTGTAAAGCTTGAATCTACTAATTTAACCAAAAGAAAGGGGGCTTAGTTCAGTGTGTTAGAGATGTTTAAAAAAACATCGTGATTATATTCATTATTTAATTTTATAACCTTTTAAGGAGTTTAAGAATGGGTAACACGTTACAAATAACGGCAGAACGATATGAACTAAAACAATGGATGAAAGCAATTGCTTTAGTTGCATTATTAATGATTCTTATGTTTGGGGTTGCTCATGCAACCGATGCATCTGGAATTACAGAACTTGATGATCAAGGCTCAAAATTTCAAAATGGGATTAAGATGTTTGCTAAATGGGGTGGCATTTTTATGATTGTTGTTGGTGGGGTTGTAATTGGTTCAGGTAAAGCACAAGGCGCTTTAGGAAATACTATTTTTGGTATTGTTCTAGCGATTGGCTTGATCATGGGTGCATGGGGTTGGTTTAGCGCTAACTTCTCTCAAGGTTTTGCGTTCTAAATCATGAGAACTATAACAATACATCGTTCCTTATGGAAGCCGATACTATTGATGGGGTGTGAACGTACCCCATTTATATTCATAATGATGAGTTCATTATTGCTAATAGTAGAGGGTGGTTTTATTGTAAAAATAGTCGGAGTTGTTTATTTTGCGGTGCTAACAGGAATACTCGCATACTTAACTAACAAAGATCCGTTTTTCTTTAAAGTTTTAATACGTTATTTGAGTTATCAGGATTTTTACCCTAGCACAGCAATGTGGCCAGGGAAAAAATCTTCTGCTAAAAATCTTGATAATTAAGGGATTCTACTATGGCAAAAACACCGTTTAAAAATATAATAAATATTTTTAGCAACACTAAGCAATTCATCAATAAGCTTGTTTCATTAGATGCTTTTACGTCTAAAGAATATGGCGTATCTGATTTATTAATTTACGACAAATTTGTGGCTTCAGGAATTATTTTAAATACGGATGGAAGCTTACTAACATCGCTATGGTTTCGCGGACAAGATTTAGATTCGTCAACAGATGATGATTTATCCTACTTGAGCCAATACATCAACATGGCAATGTGCAAACTTGGTACTGGCTGGACAGTCCACCTTGATTGTATTCGCTCTGAATCATCGGGATATATTGACCCCGAGGAGTGTCATTTTACAGATGCAGTTAGTTATATTATTGATGAAGAACGTCGATTTGAATATAACTTAGAAGATACGCATTATGAAAATAATTACGTGATGAATTTCACTTGGCTACCACCAGCAGATTTTGAATCACGTCTTGGATTGATATTTTTACAAGCTGAAGAAAAAACTAAAGGTAAGCATGTTGATTACTCCAAATATCTTGCTGTATTTCGTGAACAAGTTCTAGATGTTATAGGTATTTTAGAAACGAAGTTTAAAATATCACAAATGACAGATGACGAAATGCTAAGTTATTTAAATTATTGCGTAACAGGTAACTGGCTTGAACTACATAATCCAGTAGAACACTTTACTGAAATTAGTTACATCGTAGCTAATCAAGATTTAATTAATGGATTTGATCCCAAAGTCGGTGAAAAATTTGTTCGGGCTATTTCACTTGGTGAAAATTTTCCAGCTAAATCATTTCCAACGATGTTGAAACAACTAAATGATCTAGGCTTTTGCTATCGCTGGAATACTCGCTATATTTTCTTAGATAAAGCCCATGCTGAAAAAATGATTGCAAAAATAGCAGATTTACATTTCCAGAAAAGAAAATCTGCTGGCTCAATGGCAACTGAACATTTTGGTGGCGATGCGTCACACAAAGTAAATCGCAGTGCCGATACTTACTTTGAAGATGCAGAAGAAGCTAGAGAGCTTTCAGAAATTGGCGGTATTCGTTTTGGTAAATACACCTCTAGCATTATAATTTATGAAGAAGATCAAATCGCTTTAGCTGAAAAAACTAAAATTGTAAAAAACCTAATTAATAATTTGAATTTGATTGCTCGGGTTGAAAAAGCCCATTGTTTAGAAGCTTTTTTAGGAAGCTTACCATCAATGGTGCGCCCTAATATTCGTAAATGGATTATGCACTCAACTAATTTGGCAGATTTAATGCCAACTACCTCAACATGGGCTGGATTTAACGAAAATCCATGCCGTTACTATCAAGAAGCTAAAAATGCGCCACCATTATTTTATGCTTCAACCACGGGTAATACACCATTTCGAGTGTGTTTACATAATGGAGATGTTGGACATGGCTTAATTCTTGGTAATGGAGATCAAACAAAAATCTTGAACTTTATAGCAACTCAACATACCCGTTATAAAAACGCTAAAGTTTTTTATTTTGATAATGGACATGGTAGCTTACCACTTTGTTACTCAATGAATGGTACTCATTATGATATTGGAAGTGAACACGAAAATATTTCATTTAAACCTTTGGAGTTTTTAGATAAAAGCGAAGATTTTAGCTTTGTATCTGATTGGCTAGTTGAAATTTGTTTGTTAAATGGCTTTAAGATTCAATCAAATCACAGAACAATAATTACTGACGTTTTAGGTATTATTCGTGATGAGGGTAGCTCAGAACAACGAACCATGTCTTACTTTCAATATCAAATATCATCAAAAGATGAAGAGTTGGCAGAAGTATTTAAACCTTATACAACAATAGGTGGCGGTGGCGGGCTTCAATCTACTATTTTTGATGCTAAAAAAGATGATTTAACTTTCAGTACATTTACAGTCTTTGAATTACAACACTTAATTAAAAAAGGTGATGAAACATTAATCCCCGCAATTCGCTATTTATTTCATATGATTGAACGTAATGCGGATGGTTCACCGATTTTGATTCTTCTAGCTCACGCGTGGTCTGTGCTAAAAAATAAAGTATTCCAATCAATTGTTGATGAATGGTTACGCAAAATTGGTAGATTAAATGTGGCAATTCTACTGGCAAGTACGCAATTATCAGATATTTTAAACTCTGAAATATTTGATGTCTTAATTGATAATTGCAAAACCAATTTTTTAATGCCCAATCCAGAAGCTCAAAAGCCAAACATTGCTAAGATTTATGAACAATACGGCTTAAACGAAAAGCAAATATCTTTAATTGCTAACGGCATACCGCAACGCGAATATTATTACATGTCAAGCTTGGGTAGCAGAATGTTTAATTTAGCATTAGGAGAAATAACTTTAGCTTTTATTGGTTATTCATCGGTTGAAGATATTGCAATAGCTAGAGATCTCAAAGTTCAACATGGCAATAAATTTGCATATTATTGGTTAAATCGTTTTAATTTATCAAAAGTGCAACAGTTATGGCTAAATAAACATAATCAATTAATCGAAAATAAAGGAGCGCCCCAAAATGTCTAAAAAAGACCAAGTAGGTAAACAATTGCCTAAATTACTGAATGCGGATAATAACCCGTATTTCACTAATCAACAAGGTTATGCAAAAACTACTGATTCATTAAAATCTGAAGTTGCATCATGGAAACACGTAGCATGGTTCAGTAATGTAATAACACTATTTTCTGTATGTGGAATGATTTATGCAGCCCAATTACCAACGGTAGTGCCGATGATGTTTAAAGAGGACGCGTCGGGTGGAATTACAGCATTAGGGCTAGCACAGCAAAAAATGCACGTTGATAATAAGATGATAGCCAATCAATTAGCTGGGTTTTTAATGGCATTACGCGAAGTACCACAATCAAAAGATATAAAAAGCCAATTTGCTAAACGAGTATCTTTTATGTCAACGCAACAATTATTTGCTAATAAATTTGCACCAATGATGATTGCTAATTATAAAGCGTTTGGAACCAAAGAAGTAATTGTAAATGTAACTGCCATTATGCCTGAAAAGCTTGGGCTGTGGCAGATTCAATGGACTGAAACTAGTCAAAATATTGAACTAGGTCGTTATGTAGGACTAATTACCTATGAAATTAACAATGATTTTAAAAACTCAGAAGCAATGATCAGTAATCCACTTGGATTAGTTATCACTGATATTAACATTAACAAAGAAATAGGAAGCGAAACAAAATGAAAAAATTAAACACAGTGTTATTAGCACTAATGGTATCAAGTATTGTAGTGACTGGGTGTGCGACTGTGCCACCACCACAACCAGTTAAAATCATTCAAACAAACGAAGTGCAAACAACACCAATTGCTGAACAAGATGTTGTTATTTCAAATAATGCTGGAACTATTAATAGTTCAAATATTCAAGGAGTTCAACGCACATCAAATAATAGAAGCAAAGGCTTTTTAGGCAAAAGTTCTTTTGACTATATTTATGGCGGTGATGTTTCACGAGTACCACAATCGCTAAAAGATTATGATCCAACAATTAGAATTTTACCAGCTTTGGGGCGAGCACAAAATTCGCAAGTAAATTTTAATTTAGATAATACTAATATTAGTGATTTACAAAACTATATTGATAAATCAACTAATGGACGGGTAAAACTTGAGTATTACAAAAAAAGTAATGCTTTAAGATTAATTTATGATTCAAAAGTATCTGTGGCTAATGACGCACTCAAAGAATCAAAAAAATGGCAAGACGGTGGCACGCCAAGCCCCGTATTACATAAAGATGGTTTAGTGCTATTTCCTTACGGACAATATGAACCTAAAGTAACTTGCCAACCATTGCAATTATGCGATATTCAACTTCAAGCGGGTGAAATTGTTAAAGGTTTAATGATTGGTGATAGTGTACGTTGGAACGAGGGAGATGGTGCATTACCTGTAATTTATTCTGGTGGCGATGCTGCTGCAATTCCACATATTGTATTAAAACCAACTTATGCGGGTTTAAATACTACTTTATTGGCTACCACTGATAAACGTACTTACTACATTAAATTGTATTCTAGTGATAGCGCGAATTTATCAAGAGTTGGCTTTTATTATCCTGCGGATCAAATGCAGCAAATAGAAGATACGCGCAAAGTGGCAAAAGCTAAAGATGACGAAATTTTAACTGACGGTGCAATGCCCGCTATTGATCCGCGCAATATGCACTTTAACTATAAAGTAAGTGGCGACACATCAGCACCATTTAAACCTGTACAGGTTTTTGATGACGGTACTTTTGTGTATATTCAAATGCCTGATTCAATACGCACTAAAGATTTACCATCTTTCTATGTTCTAGGTTCTGACGATGAAGTTCTTGAAACAGTTAATTTCAAATACAAAGCCCCGTTCTATGTTGTGCATAAAATGTTTGATGCTGGAGTGCTGATTTTAGGATTAGACGATGACGAACAAAAAATAACAATTCGACATAAATAAGGAAGAACAGAATGGGCTTCAAATTAAAAAACATTGTTTTACCGTCTGGAATGAATAAAAAAACCGTAGTAATAGCTTTAACGACAGTTGGCATTATAATGGGCGGTATATTTTATTTTATAACCAATGATGATGCAATGCCAACAAATGCGAATGGTGAAAAAGAAAAAGTCGTTATTAACGACGATGCTAATTCGTCAACAATTACTAAAATTATTGGTACAAAGTCTGATGCGCCACCAGTAGAAAGTGGTACAACGACAAACGCTAATGCTAGTGCACCAATCATATTGGTAAACGGCACAAACAAGTTAAATAGTAGTACACCAACACCTACTGAGTATGATATTGCTGCTAAGAAAATGGAGCAACAGGCAAAAATCAAACGTTTACAAACATCGTTTGATGCGTTAAATTCAAAATCATCAATGGGTGGTAATACAAGCGCCAAAGCTAATGCTTCTCAAGCGGTTAGTGGTGGCGCTCTTGCTAGTAATAACTCAGCTCAATCTAATGAAAGCGCTGGATCTGGTAGTAAAAACGTGGCGGTCTCGGATGCTGAATTACTAGCCCCTAAATCTCCGTATATGTTGCAAGCAACATCAATTATTCCAGCGGTA
>CAYIZV010000097.1:0-7649 GCA_964367915.1 uncultured Neisseria sp. | reverse complement strand
TCAAATAAAAATGTCATGTCGGTGGTTAAAGTTGGCTCTAATAAACCATAAACCAGCTTAATTTTATCTACGCCCAACTCGCGTCCACCGCCTTGATAAGCGATTGATGCATCGACAAAACGATCAGCAATTACACAAACCCCAGCTTCAAGATTAGGCACAATTACCTGACGAATAATTTCCTGTCTGGAAGCAAAATAAAGTAATAGCTCAGTATTATGATGCATATGTTCACTAGTAAGTAATAGTTCCCGAATTTTTTCACCAACGACGGTACCACCCGGTTCACGAGTAACAATGACTTCGAGACCTTTATTTTGCAAATATTCACGAATAAATTCAACATGCGTTGACTTACCCGCACCGTCAATGCCCTCTACCGAAATAAATAATCCACGCTGCTTCATGACTTAATTTTTCCTGTAATAATATAACTGCCACAATATGAACAGTTATCTATTTTTTCTTTAAATATTTGTCGACCGCTTTGCTGTGTTCATCAAAGTTGGTTGAAAATTTACTCTTACCATTACCAATCGCAATAAAATAGAGTAATTTGTAATCATCACTGGGTGCAGCCGCCGCATCCAAAGCTTTTTGCGATGGTGTACTAATCGGTGTTGGCGGTAGCCCATTATGCATATAGGTATTATATGGAGTATCAATTGCAAAATCTGCGCGGGTAATTTTATCACGATTATCTAAACCATAAAAAACTGCCGGATCATCTTGCAAACGCATATTGCTGCGTAACCGATTATTAAATACAGTTGAAATTTGCACCATATCAGCTGGATCGTTAGTTTCTTTCTGAATTAGACTCGCCATAGTTAATAGCTGGTATGGCGTAGAATACAATGCATTTTTATTCTTAGTTTGCCATGCTTCAGTTAGTTTATTTTGCATTAGCTTATAACCATGTTGAATGACCTCCAGATCTGATTGACCTGGTGCGATAAAATAAGTCGAAGGATAGATTAGCCCCTCCATCCGTGGATAATTAACTTTGAGAGTCGCTAAAATCTGCGATTCAGTCATTGATGCCGTTAAATGAGTTATTTGTGACTCACTATCTAATACATTACGGATTTGTTTAAAATTCCAGCCATCTAAAATCGTGATACTAATCTGATCTGGTTTGCCATTACTTAAACGCTCAACCAACTCAATTAACGATATGGGTTTGTGTAAAACATACATTCCAGCAACAATTTTCTTATCACGCGCCATCAAACGCGTTACCAAGACAAATAGACGCGGACTACTAATTACATTATCACTTTCTAATTGTCGCGCAATCTTATATGCCGATTCGCCTTTGCTTACAACTATTCGATATGGATTTATGGGTAAATTATGTGGAAAAAATACTTTATAGCCCCAATAAACTACTAACAATAAAAATGCAATTAAAAATGTTTTGATAAGTGGGTGAGTAGATTTATTGGCTGAAGGCATAGGCAAATTTCCCTGAAATAAATAACAAATGCTTACAGAATAACTTCTGCAGAACATAACCAATGCTGTAGCAAATTCCTTACATTTGCCCTGCTAAGTGTATTGTACCGTTTATTTATCCAGAGTTCAAGTGGAAAAGATATAAAGTGTAACTTGAATGATAATGTAAAAACATTATCATTCAATATTAAGAAATATCCCAGCTAAATTTATAAGGTATCGGGCAATGAAATCTCATGTTTAATTTCGCCTTTTTGCCAGTCAATATTGACTTTTATACGTTTTACAAATGAACTATCATCCCAACCTTGAGCAACAAGATCAAAATCTCCCTTATAACTACCAGCAGGAAGAGCTTCATTTAATTTATTGTTTATCTCCAAATACGCATATCTTTCCCAATTATAGCAAGAAATCGCTGCATTTAATGCGTGCCAATAACATTGATTATTAGACCGACCTTCGACTTTTAAAATATATTGCTTACCATCATTAACATTAGTTACAGGAACTTCAACCGGAGAATCTTTTACTTCCTCATTTGTACCCCAACTTAAAGAATTAGCTACAAATTTTGCATCACTCCAAGGAGCAACCAAAAAACCAACACTGGTATAAGGAACGGAAAGCGGACCACCATATTTTTTTGTAGTTGCACTTACTGTCGCTGAGAGATTATTATCACCAGATGTATTAGCTAGGCTAATAGTTTCTTCAATAGGCATCAATGAACTACCATTACTCCAATCAATATTAATCCGCAATTTCTTATAAATACCAAGATCGTGCCAACCTTGAATATTTACTTCAAATTCACCTTTAAAAGATGATTTTGGTAATTTATCTTTATTTGAATCAGAAACTTTTACTGCCAAAGTTCCGCCATTATAACAAGCGCTTCCTCCGTTCATTACATAAGTACCACAAGCAGTAGATTTAGAAAGCTCCAACTCCATATTGTGTGTTTTGTTTGTGTATTTATCTACCACAGGTACTGTAATGTGGTTCCAGTCATGAGCACCAACCCACTCTGGGAACGAATTACCCGGAGTGCTTACCAAACCATTATCCGGGATGGTAAAATATATGCCAGATGTTGTATTTAGACTTTGATTATAATTCTTGGTATAAAGTGCAGAAGCCATTTCAGTTAATCTGTACTCATCAATCACAGTACCAAAGGCATAATCATTCATTTTCCAATTAACCTGGACATATATCTGCTCATTAATTTCTTTATTATGCCAGCCTCTTATATCAACAACAAATTTACTTTCTAAATTTTTACCTTTGTTACTTGCAACTTTCAATAAGTCACGATTATGTTTAGTATCCGCTATTTTAACAGCAAAATTGGAAAGAGGTCCGCTTGAGCACAATACTGCCGCATCGATATCTGTCGCGAGACACCCACCATTCATTCGTGTTGCAATGAGATCTAACTCTTGATTATATTCATTTGTACCTTTAACTTTTGCTCGAACCCTTAGCTTTGTTTCCCCACCTGGGTTTTGGCTACCCCATTTATTTCCTAGAACTGGCGTCAATATAGTTTTCGAATTATCAAAACCTTCGGGGCTAATGTTATAATAGACCGTCGAAAGTGACGTACCAGCATCAATATCTGCTATATTTCCATGTTGTGCTGAAACAACGTAGGTAACACCAGAGACAGTTAGGATATCTGAACGAGTCTGTTTGAGCTTACTCATCGTGTTTTTATTATCGTTTACTTTGTTTAGCAAAGGATTTTCAGGGAGATTATTCATCAGATTATTTATATTTACCTCGTTTAATGCCCCCATATAGCCAATATTATCACCAATAAATGCATAGCTATTCCCTGCTACTGCAGCCAAGATTGAAACTAGCGTAATTTTACGTAACATAGTATTTCCTTTTTTATAAACTTTTGGGAAATTTTACTCTATCATCCTATAAACACTAATTGTGTTTACACATACTCAAACTGATTCGAAATACTTATAGACAATCAAGCGAAGAAGCTAACAATTAATAGATAAGAAGCTTGACAACGCGATTCAGTATAATAAATCTGATTGGGCATAGTATGAGATAGTAAAATTTTCTTCAGCTAACTAATTTTTATTAAAAAATTCTCATAAATTTATTTAAACACCAGAAGTTAGCTAAAAATATTATTTGTTTAAGTTAGCAATTAATTACTAACCACATGATTTTATTAATTATTACGACTTAACCAGTCATATTCATTTATTTTCATTAACTTTTTCTAGTCACATGTGCTAACCACTAAATTAATGATTAGCGTACTAACGTTAGTCATTCTTAGATGAATCCTAGCATTACCTTAATGGAAGTTATAAGCTCTTTATCTGCAAATCCTTCGATAGCATACTTAGCATTCCAGCTACCTTTATTATACTCTGCCACAAATTTATAGCCTCCAGCGGTAATGTTTGTTCCTACATTAAAGTTTGTAAATTTACCAGCGATATATAATTTTGTACCCGATGAAGAAATGGTTCTAACTTCACCATCAACAGTTGCCACAGGCGTCCATTTGCTATTTATCAAGTCATACTTTGCAAGGTATTTAATACCTTGTCCACCAATTCGATTAAAATCACCACCAACATAAAGATCACCTTCAAAAGCTTCGAGGCTATTAATCTGTTTATCCGCTACTGCTAGTTGCTTCCAAGTAAGGGTTACCAAATCATATTCTGCAATAATTGGTCCAGATGCTGCATTTAACCCACCAATAGTCTTGAAATTACCAGCAACATATAATTTATTTCTTTTGCGATCAAATTTTATTACTCTAATGTCCCCATCAGCCTCGGCTACATTAGTCCATGTACCACTAGATTGATTGTATAAACCAAGCAGCTTCGTTCCTGCTGTAGAGCTCACTGTAGTTCCATCTTTGTTCAGTACAAGATTAAACTTACCTCCTGCAAAAAGCATTCCATTATCAACAGCAGCAATACCATATATCGGTGCAGTCGCAGCAGCAACTTTTATCCATTTATCTCCTGATAATTTAACAATCACAGATTGACCAGTAACTTTGCTTGTACTACCATAACTAGTGGAAGTTATTGACTCTAAACCTCCCGCCGCATAGATATTGCCTAATCCATCAGTTTCTACTGAATCAATTGAATACTTCTCCAGATCAGAATTCGAAGTCCCCAAGATGCTTGGATTTAAGCTGGTTAACGCTGCTACACTATAGCTAAACTTAGCTGGGGTAGCAATCGGATCAAAATTAACAGTTTCTAAAATATTAGAAAATAACCCACTCAAAATAGGATATGAGCCGACCATAAAATTGTATTTTTGTGAATGCCCACCAGTTACTAGCTCAAGAGAGGTTGCTGAAGACTCTGAAGATGGAGTTACTACAACCTTACAGCTATCTCCCTTGTTTAACTGCGTAACATGATCGGTATCTGGATTGGAAACCACACATTGTTTACTTGTTCCAAATACATCACCAGCCTCAGCTTTATCAACTACAGCCAAATTAATGGGTGCAATTTTACTAACCGACTGAGTACTTGCACTATCATTAGTCACCGTTACTACCTGAAATAAATTATTGGATTTGCTTATGCTGTAATATACGCCAGATAACGTATAATTCACACTGTAATTATTAAGATATTTTGTTCCATCATTAAGAGTTACGTCATAAGGTAGTACATAATCATATGTAGGCATATGAGCATCAACGTTAAAGTTTAACGAACACGAACTACCGCCACCAGCAACTGAACAAAATTGACCGCTAGTACCAGCATTAAATCCATTAATTAAATTTTGCGTAAATTTAACAGGGAAAGCACTCGGATGCCCCGCAACCACATTATAAACAACCTCGAAAGAATTACTAGCTGTACTATTTACTATCGTATTTTGTGCAATAGCTGGAATTATATTTACAGTAACACTATTTGCATCATTTCCTTCAAACGTAGCAAACTGAGTTCCATCTATGTACTTATAACCTGATTGCTTAATAATCGCTTGCCCTTTATCAGCATAAATACTATCTAGTACTTTTTTATCTTCAGTCAAAACAAATTTGCAACTAGCATTACCAGCGCCTCTTGGAGCTAAATCTTCATATCCAGCTATAGCGTGAGCTGTACCATAAGCACAAGTCGTAGCCGCACTCTCGACTTTAAACCCTGGCGCAATGATAGGATCAATCACAAAATTCTTGGCTGGTTTATTACCTGTATTTTGATAAACATATTCAATTGATATTTTATTTGTTGTTAATTTTAAATAATCAAGTTCACTACCAGCACGACCAGTAGGAATAGAAGTTTGCGCAACAACATTTGAAACTGAAATTGCCGCGTTGTCTGATGGCAAAATTCTGACCGCAATAGCTGCATCTACATTTTTTGAAACGAATGCACTACCGCTTGGTTTGTAACTAAAGCTTAATTGACTTGTCCATTTATTCTCAGCCGCGTTTATTGCGCTGGTAGTTGGACCAAGTTTATAAACAACGTTACATGTATCACCAGTAGTACCTTTGGCTTCTAGTGTTTTACCGACCAAACAATTATTACTGATTAAAGACATTCCAGTAGGAAGCTCTTTACCACTTGGTACCGCAGAGGTTTCTATTTTAGCTTTACCATCACCACTATTAGTTAAGGTCATCGTAATATCACGTGTGTCACTACCATTAGCCGTAATTTGGTTTAATACACTATCCAGCATTGCAAAATCAGCAGTATATGAATCAGCTGAGTAATTAATATCGGTTGTGCCGCTACCATATGTGACAGTAGCATTGTGAGAGTTTTGATAGGAAGCAACCGCATTAAATTTAATTGAATCGGGAGATTGTGCCACTTCTGGTGAATATTCAATTGCTACATTGCACTGCTGGTTCTGCTCAAGGCTTTGTAAACCTTTGGTATTACATGGTTGCTTGCTTGCTGGAACATATTTCATATAGCTGTTTTGAGCTTCCAAATTAGCAAATGTAATTTTACTCAGTTTGCTCGTACCACTGTTTTTGACATTGATTGTCGTGACTGCTGTACTGCCAACAGTTGTCTTTCTTAAGGCATTTGCAGAGGTTTCATTAAGTTCCAGTCCAATATTCTGAACACCGTTATAAATAACGTTAAATTTTGTTTGTTCAGTTTCATCATATTTGATTTGAACTACGCCTTGTCCATTATATTCTGAATTGGCATTAACTTTAACTAAACAATTTTCTGATGGCTTGAAATCTCGGTTCAAGCACGATTTTGAATCTAAAATAATTTTTTTATCTTCTGAATCAATAGAGTTAATTGTCGAGTCAGCAGTACCATTGTTTAATAGCAGAACGTCTTTAGTATTACTACTATCACCATTTGCAGTAGAAATAAATACATTCGCGGTGCCAACCATAATCTTACCTTTATCCGCAACGGTCACCGTATATGGAATAGCAATGTTGGTTTTAGCATGAGTTTTTGCCAAAACGCCATCAATTTTGATACTATTTTCATAATTCTTTCCCACATTGTTTACCACCACATCACAGCGAACGTCTTTCTTGTAAGAGTTAGCATCACAAATCAGGCTTGCTGAAGATAGTGGCGATGTTGAACTTACTTTCAACTCACTAAAATCCTCTGCCAAAATCATTGGAATAATATAACTACTTTTCCCACCATCTTCAATAATCGTACTATTATTGGTTACGTGGTAGTAAATTCCATTTCTGGATGCGGTGGTTTCTTCGTAACTTAAAATTGTTGCCGCGCTAAATTTACGTCCGTTCTCATCTTGAAACTCTAAACTAATAAGCGCATTACCGCTTTTGCTTGGCAACTGAACTGAGATTGTACATCTACCATTTTGCGCTAATGAACCACAAGAAGAAACGTCAACTTGCTCGCTAGACAAATGATCACCTTTAACTTTTACGCTAAGCAGCTTGAGTTTAGCTTGCACCGAACTATCGAGTATTAACTCAGCTTTAGTAGCCTTATTATCTACAATCGGTACCATTGAAGAAGCACTTAAGTGTAATGCCTCTTTTTTTAAAGTTGCACTGTCAGCAACTTCTGTGCCACCAACTCCATTAGAACCAGAGCTGGTACACCCAACCGAAATGACTCCAGCCAGAAGCATTAATATTGATATTTTCTTCATATCTTTATTTCCTTTAAAACTTTGTTTTC
>CAYIZV010000096.1:0-7712 GCA_964367915.1 uncultured Neisseria sp. | reverse complement strand
CATTTTATGATCAGCCTAAATTAGAGGTTGTATAGTTTAACACATTATGCTCAAACGATTATAGGTTAACTATAACGTGCTATAGAGCGGTTACACTCCAGCATAAGCGGCGAATCCACCATCAACCGGAATAACAACGCCATTGACAAATCCTGAAGCTTTTTCATCCGCAAGCCAAAGTAATGTGCCAATTAATTCCTCTGATTCGCCAAAACGTGACATAGGGGTATGAGCAATAATTTTTTCGGCACGAGGAGTCCAAGCACCATCACTGGTTTTTAGTAGATTATAGTTTTGCTGAGTGAGAAAAAAACCTGGTGCGATGGCATTCACCCGGATGTTTGTTTTAGCAAAATGAACAGCCAACCATTGAGTGAAATTATTAACTGCAGCTTTAGCTGCACTGTAGGCAGGGATTTTGGTTAATGGGCAGAGTGCACTCATTGACGATATATTAATGATTGTTGCGTGAGCTTTATCTAACATTTGTTTACCAAAAACCTGTGAGGGTAATAACGTACCCATAAAATTCAGTTTAAAGACAAAATCAATTCCTTCAGGGTCCAAATCAAAAAAACTCGTTGCATTTTCTTTTTGACTTATTTCTTCGCTATAATACTCTTCACTACTGGTACCTTTGGGATGATTGCCACCCGCTCCGTTAAGTAAGAGATCACACTTACCTAGTTGCTGTTCGATTAAAGCTGCAGCACTCTCTAAACTTGCTTTATCTGTTACATTAGCAGCAACAGCTAGTGCTATACCACCCGCTTGAGTTATTTCATCAGCGAGCTTTTGCCCTGAACTAAGATCTCGCCCTAAAATTGCTACTTTATAGCCTTGTTTTGCCAGTGCATGACAAAATTCGCGTCCCAATACTCCGCTACCACCTGTCACCACTGCTACTTTACTATTTGAATTCATAAAATTTCCTAAATTGTAAAAAATAATAATTGATTTTAGCTATAAAACTGTTATGTTGTACCGTAATTAAGTTTTCTTTGCTGAAGATCCGCAACAATTTGATTGCAGCGTTCGTCAGTTAATTCATACCATAGAGTAATAATTAATGCTGCAATTAAAATTGTAACCGCAGGGTAGAGCAATAATAAGCCTTTAATTCCAAATAAGACATGTTGAGTCTGCATAGCATTAGGAATGTAGCCAATTAATGATAAACCAAGCCCAGCTGAAAATCCAGAGATCGATTGTGCTAGTTTGCGTGAAAAACTAAACGCTGCGTAAGTAACTCCAGCGGCGCGTTTACCAGTTTTCCACTCTCCAAAATCAATGATATCAGAAATTAATGCCCAGACAATTCCATTCGGAATACTGATCGCCACAAACGCAATAGTTGCCAAGATAGTGAAGCTTATCGGACTAGACGGAATTAGGAAATTAATAATATCTGCGATAATACTAATTCCAAATCCAAGTAGCATCGTTTTTTTCTTACCAAAAATTTTTACCAATTTAGGAATAGAAGTGATTGAAACTACTGAGCTACCGATAATAATAAAATTAATTAATGCCATTAATTTAATATCGCCTAAATTATATTCGCAAAAATAAATTAACATCGCAATTTTAATATTGTATGCAGAGATCGTGAAAATTGACATGATAATCAAAATCCACAATGGACGATTTTTGGTAAGGGCATGCTTTAAATCACTACTCTTAATTGGTTCGCTATTTGCTGCCTCGACATTTTCGCGAGTGTTTTTATAACAGTAAGCATGTGACATTACACCTATAATTGCCATAGCTGCTGCTGCAATCGGGAATCCCCAGCGCGTATCACTAAATAAAAGTACAATTGGCATAAACACAACTCCAGTAATCAGTAGAGCGAGGAGTGAGCCGCCTTGACGAAATGAAGCTAGTTGAGTCCTATCATGGACATCCTGCGTCATAGCTGCAGAGAGCGAACCGTAGGGAATATTAACCATTGAATAACACAAGCCCCAAATCATATAGCTGGCATAGGCATAGATAAGCTTACCCTGCACAGACACATCGGGAGCAATGAATGTAATTACGGTTAAAAATGCCAGAAAAATTGCTGAGGTCATCATGACTGGACGGTATTTACCATTTTTGGAGGCTTTACGTTTATCAACAAATGATCCAGCCAATACATCCATAAAGGCATCAAAAATTTTACTGAATAAAAATACTCCACCAGCTGCTGCGGCACCAATTCCGCAGACATCCGTGTAAAATTTAAGTAAATATGCCTGTCCTAAATCAAAGGTGAAACCATTGCCTAAATCGCCAATACCATAGGCAATTTTTTCTTTGAGGGTAAGTTTTTTCTTAGTCATTACATTCCAATCAAATCAAAATGGGCGAAGCTAACAATAATTTGGCTATCGCAGTTTGGAAAAGCCAATTTTACTTCAACCGATCCCTTACGATTACTATAGTACCAGCCTTCTTGAGCTTGATCAAATTTAGCCCGATGTAAGAAATGCTGTAGTTTATTGCCATTGATGCTTAACCAGTAGGGACCCTTATCTTGGTTAATTAATTCCAGTTCTAAGTATTGCGTTTGAGGTGCAATTTTGCCGCTATGTTCAAAGTTAATCTGGGTTTGCTCAGTAGATTTAACGACGCTGATGGTTGTTTGTGAATAATTGCCGTCTTTATATTCTTGCGTCAGTCCATCATCCTGATAAAGTTGAAATTCACTACTTTCACCACCGATTAATAGTTTAAGATTATTAAAATAGCCGCTACGTAACCGTGCTTCATCTTTTGTCAATGGAATTATTGCACAATCACGAATGAATAATGGAATTGAACCTAGATCAACTGGAATTTCAATCACCTGTCCGCCAGTGTATTTTTGCATGCTATAAAAATCATACCAATTAGCTCTGTTAGGTAGATATACTTTGCGACTAGTTGCTGATTCTTCAACCACATTTGCCACCAGTAAACTACTTCCAAGCATGAAATCTACACTTTGTTCGTAAGTCATACAATCATGCTGGAATTCATAAAAAGTCGGACGCATAATCGGATGCCCATTTTGATGTGCTTCCCGCATTAGTGAATAAAAGTAAGGCATCAAGCGATAGCGTAGGTTAATTGCTTCACGAATCAATGGAGTGTATTCCTGATACATCCACGGCTCAGTTACAGTGTTATCGGTATTACATGAGTGAATTGAAAAACGCGGTTGGAAAACTCCATTTTGTACCCAACGCACAAATAATTCAGCGTCTGGATGAGGTCCCCAAAAACCACCAATATCGCAGCCATTATTGGCAACACCTGATAATCCCATGCCTAAAATAGTCGCGATATTGAATTTTAAACTTTTCCATGAGGTATAGTTATCCCCAGCCCAAGTTTGCGAATAACGCTGAATTCCCGCAAATCCACCACGATTAACTGAATACGGACGAATATTAGGATTGTGCTTTAACATTGCCTGATAGCCAGTAAATGCCATTAAATTGGGTTGAACTGACTTAACTTGCGCGAGTTTAGCCAATTTACCGTCGAAATTACAGTAGACATCACGATCGGTTAACGAATCGTATTCACAATTATCATTCCATAATGAAGTGACACCATTGTTAAATAGTGAGCTGGTTAAATATTCACTCCATATTTTGCGTGCTTGGGGATTGGTGAAATCTACGAATGAGCCCAAGCCTCCCCACCAATAATCGACATAGGGTTCTGCATTTTCTCCAGATTGCCCAATGAAAATTTTCTGGGTACTCATTGATGCATAATTTGGATTAGTTAATAGTACACCCGGTTTGATATTTGGTGTAGCTGGTGCACCATTTTTTTGCATTTGATTGAAAAATTTACTTGGGTTGCTAAACTTAGTCTTGTTCCATGTAAATAGCTGGCGTTTATTGCTTGTATCAACTGTATAACCTGAAGAAAGATGAAAATTATCAATCGGAATTAATTCTTCACGGCAGGTTTTGACAAAATTAATAATTTCATTATCACAGTTTTCGGGTAATTCTACATAGTACATCGTTGAACCAAGATAACCTAATGCATAAATCGGTAGCATCGCTGATTTACCCGTGATATCAGTGTAGCGTTCAACAACTTCAGCAATGCTTGATCCATTTAAGACAAATAGGTCTAAATCACCTCCGTCAGCACAAAAATAACTATAGCGGTGATGGTAATTACTATGCTCAACGCCCATATCAAAGACAGATTCATAAGTGTTGTGGTAGAAAAAACCAACTGCATGCTGAGTTTGACGATTTAGCTTGATATAGAATGGAATATGCTTGTATAAAGGATCACTATGTTCTGGATCATAACCTAGCGTATCTTTAGCATTTTGTACCAATCTACGGCGAAGCTTATTGATAGCACCGGTTTTTTCACCAAAACCGTAAAAACAGTCTTGTTCAATGTCAATCTCACTATAGTGACTAACGCGTCCAAGTTGATCTTGAGTATAAGGACGAGATTTAAGATCTGAATAAATAGTTTGTCCTGAATTATTTTGAACTTGAATATAATATGGTGCTTTATTAATGATAATTTGTAGAGTATGTGTTTTAAGCGTTAAAGTTATTTCGTTTTCTTCAATAAGAGGGATGAGCGCATTTATTCTTTGTCGTTCATTAACTAATAAATCATCAAAGCGATCATCCCACGCGGTAGTGGTTAATATATAAGACTCTTCCAGAAACTCATTGGTGAATGAAGTACGAATACGAATTATGTTATCAGTTAATAAATATATTTTACAATAGCAGTTATCAACATTCAGTAATACCGAGTTGTCAGAGTTTAGCTGCCAGTTAATTAGCGTTTTGGGAATTTTCATTTTTTTACAATTATAAAATTATTAATTATAAGATGGTTATCACAATTATGTTAGTGACGAACCATTCTTCATTAAATATCAAAAGTGCGAATTGCTAGTTCCATACCTTTTAGCTCTGCAATTCCCTTCATCCGTCCAATACACGAGTAGCCAGGGTTGCTTTTCTTGCGTTGATCATCAAGCATCTGGTGTCCGTGATCAGGACGAATGATGATCTCATTACCAGTTTGTTGCTCAACATCTAGTACTGCTTTAACCAGTTTTGCGAGATTTGTGCTACCTGCGATATGTTCATCTTCATAAAAACTTCCATCGGCTTCACGTTTCACACTACGCAGGTGAACGAAAGGAATACGTTCGCCCCAAGTGCGGATAAATTTCTCTAAGTCATTATTTGGGCTGGCTCCCAATGAACCTGCACAAATATTTAATCCGCAATTTTTGCTGCTAAATTGTTGCATAAGTAAACTAATATCATGTTCATTACTTAAAATCCGTGGCAGACCAAACATTGGACGTGGTGGATCATCGGGGTGAATAGCAACTCTAACTCCGCAATCATCGGCAACCGGTAAAATCTCTTCTAGAAAAGAAAATAAATTACTGCGTAGTTTATCTGCATCAATATCACGATATTGATTTAGCGCATCTTTAAACTGCTCAAGCGTGAAACTTTCTTCTGCGCCAGGCAAGCCAGCAATGATGTTTTTAATTAAACGCTGCTTAGTTTCTTCCGTCATTAAAGTGTAAACTTCTTGTGCTTTAGCTTGTTCTTCTGGGGTATAGTCATTTGCAGCCCTATCTCGTTTCAGAATAAATAAGTCAAATGCGGCAAATTCAAAATAATCAAAGCGAAGCGCCAACACTCCATTTGGCAAACGGTAAGCTAAATCAGTGCGCGTCCAATCTATTATTGGCATAAAATTGTAAATAACAATTTTAATTCCACACTCAGCTAAATTACGGATGCTTTGCTTATAATTTTCAATATATTGCAGATAATTACCAGAGCGTTTTTTTATGTCTTCATGTACTGGAACACTTTCTACAATGCTCCAACGTAAATTGGTTGCTTCATTATTGATAGAGTCCCATTCTACTTCATGTTGTCGCTTTTTGATCTCATCAATACTCCAAATTTGACCATTTGGAATGTGATGCAATGCCGACACAATATCCGTAGCCCCTGTTTGTCGTACATCCTGAATTGAGACTGGGTCTTGAGGCCCAAACCAGCGCCAGCTATATTTCATAATTGTTTCCTCTTTTGTATTAATTTATAACATGTTAACGTTAACATTTGATATAAATATTCTATCATATTTGTGGTGTTTAAACTAAAGTTAAGTTGCTGCACTGCGTCAATAAATCATTCATCGTCTAAGTTGATATTTTCGACTATTTGGGTACCATTGTTGCCTAGCTCCAACTGAATTAGGTTTGCATGATATCTTGTGGTTAATTCCACTTGTAACTCCCGAGAGTGGGAAGTAACAATAATTTGTGAATCATTGCTGGCATTAGCAATGAGCTTGGCTAAATGCGGGATTAAATCTGGATGCAAACTCATCTCCGGTTCATTTAGAATTAGAACTTCGGGTGGTCGTGGAGTTAAAAGCGCAGTGACTAAACAAATGTACTTAAGTGTACCATCTGATAGCTCACTAGCTTCAAGTGCTCGAAATAGATTGGCTTGTTTGAATTTAATCTCAAACTTAGCTTTTTGATGAGGGTCAACAATATCTATATGTGCACCATTAAAAGCATCAGCAATCAGTTCATTAAATAGTTCAATATCACCAATTTCATAAATAGTTCTAATTGCTGCAGCCAAGTTTGAGCCGTCATCATTGAGAACTGTACTTCTGACGCTAGCTTGTGGTGCGCGAATTGGTGAATTTGCACTTGTTTGAAAATTATGATAAAAGCGCCAGTTTCTGATTGCTGAGCTTAGATTAAAAAGTTCTGGATAACGTTGTGGCTCCTTCAGTTGTGCAAGGACTGATTCGGATAGATTGATGCAAAATGGATAAGTCGTTTTTTGGTTGTTGATATCGTAAGTAAAGGTGGTATTAGCTTTGCGATCTAGAATAAGATTACTGATTCTAGGTTTGGAACCAATCCACACGCGTTCCTCTTTTACTTCTGGATCAAGGTAAAACATAGATCTAGGCACAGGAATTGGGATTCCAATACTCATGTGATAGCAATACTCATCAGTGTTTACGCTCAGATTTAAGCGGCTGCTTCGATTATTAAAGTTGGTTCGGCTACGATGTCCAGACCACATAATTGAGGGAATTCCTCCTTCATTGGCAATGTTGGAGGCTAATTGACCGTTTACCGCTTGAGCTAATAGGTTTAATGCTTTGTAGACATTACTTTTACCACAACCATTGTGCCCCGTAATAAGGTTTAATTGTTGTAAATTTAGTTCCAGCTTTTGAATAGAACGATAACTTTCAATGGTGAGTGTCTTAATTGTCATTTATTATTAGCCTCTAAAGAATGAATAGATATATAGTTTAGCTATTCTACCGTAATTTGCTTTGGCGTGGCAAGCAAAACTTCTTTATCTACCCGTTTAACAATAGAATAAGTGCTTAATAAATATACTGGTAGATGAGTAGAGTAATTTGATAAGTGGTAATTTTACACTTAATTGCTATCCTATAGATATGATTAGATAATTTATGAAATAAAGTAAGCCTATGGGTGCTTTTTAATGAAAATTATCAAAATTATTTTGACATTTAGTGTTTCTGTATGTGATAATAACGACCTGCACATCAAAACAGCTAGCTTAAAACAAGCTAAGTTATAAAGATATGCAAAACAGATCTTTAACAAGAAAAACAATCAATAAATGTGAGGCATCTAGCTATCA
>CAYIZV010000095.1:0-7800 GCA_964367915.1 uncultured Neisseria sp. | reverse complement strand
CACTAGAAGTCAATTCAAATTTAGGATAACCCACTATGTTTAACTTGTGCTCTACTAATTGATCAACAAACTTTTTGTTTAATTGTTCATTCAATGCATCTTCATAAGCTTTACCACCGTACATTTGTTCAACGATGTGTTTCGGTGCTTTACCTGGGCGAAAACCCTGAACTTTAGCTTGACGGGCATATTTTTTTAACTGCTCGGCAACTTGAGAGTTAACGACTTCTTTGCTTACATTAAAATTTACTTTGCGTTCCAAAGCACTTACTACTTCAACAGCCATCCTAAGACTTCCTTAAAAATTAACATATGATAATCAAAGATTATATCACAGCTTTATTCTCTACGTTTGAGCTTATCAGCCATCATGCACTAAAACAGCTTAACAGGAACTCCGTAAACAGATTTTCTAGTTTAGTCGCGGTATGATTATGACGAATTAAGTAACATGGCATTTCACCAAAAACATACTCTGGTAAAATAGGTTGTAACTCTCCAGATTTAAGCTCTTGAGTTAATAACTCATCCCATGCACCCAAAATATAATGTCCAGTTTTAGCTAGCTGAATCCCATGAATAATATTGTTGATATAAACTTTTGCCTCGTGGTTAATTACAGACTGCACGCCAGTGACTGAGTTAGTTACCGGGTAGCTAAAGCGCAAATTACCATCCAAACCAATTAAGCCTAGGATATTATGTGAGTTAATCTCATCTAAACTATCTAATCTACCGTAGCGTTGAATATACTCAGCACTTGCATAGAGCTTAAAAAATAATGTTTTCAATAAGCGAATTTTACTATTTTGTGAATTTGGCATTACTGTACTCACCGCAATATTATAATCATCACGCATCAAATCAATTTGCGTGGAAGTATAATAGAGTAATAATTTTACCTCTGGATATAAGCGTGTAAACTCGCTAAGCTTTGGTGTGATTAACTCATAAGCCAATGCAGCTGGCAATGCAACTTTTAAAGTTCCACGTACTGCTTGTTTATTTTCATTAAAATCACTAATTTTTACCTGCAATTGCTTAACTGGCGCAACTAGACGCTGGTACAATAGCTCACCTTGCTCAGTCAGCTCAAAAACCCGATTATTACGCCTTACCAAATCAACGCCAAGTTCTTGCTCCAAGGTCTGAATCTTACGACTAAGCGTTGCCTGACTGGTGTTGAGTAACGTTGCCGCTTTGGTATAATTACCAATTTCAACCAGTTTAATGAATAATGCTACTGTGTCATACATAAGGAAATCCTGTTTTAATTAATATAAGAGGCTGTTGCATTGTTAACTAATTTCCTCGAATTATTAGCATCCAAGTCAAAAAACTTAATGCACAAATTCACTTGATTACCATCAAAACTAAACTGTTTATTTTTTATATCTTTTGCAACACAGTCATGGAGTGGATAAATTAGCCATACTTCAGCCTTATCGTACTTATGATGGTAAGCAAACATTTGATACAAATCAGCTTGACTTAAATTTTTTTCTTGTGTGATATACTTCCATTTTGCATCTGCGATAATAAATTTATCAAGCTGGTCTTTATGTTTGAATTTAAAATCTGGTTTTAATTTGTATAATTTATTTGAACCGCTGTATAGCATATAATGCTGTGAGTCTTGGAATTTTACTGAGTGATAATCTGGATGTTTCAGCAAATAATCACCGACATACGACTCAAATAATTTATTCATATCAAATAATAAGCTCTTCACATTATGTGAACCAACTTGAGTTGTAAAACTGTTTCCAGTTAAAAACACCATCCCCCACTCTAAAGCATTTTGATAATGGCTAAATATGCGACTATTTTTATTACATTGCGTATAATCTTGCTGAATATCTTGGCTGTTCGGAACCTCGGCAAAGATAAAATATGATTTACGAATTTCTTGAAGTAAACGAGATGAGTTGCAAATTTTTAATAAATAGCCTAGTGCGCTTTTTATTAAACGATTCTCAGGAATATTCGGAAGATAATCATCGTACTGCATATAGTTCTTATGCATCAAACCATGATTCTTAGCTATATTTTGATTAACTAACAATTTGCCTTTAAAAAAATTTAAATTATCTTGTTGTTGAATGTACTTGGACTTAATCCCTTGCTTAACAATGGAATCAATTTCGTCTAAAAACATCCAAACGAATATCTCCAGCAAATGCATCTTGGCGTAATTTAAACCTGCCTTATGAATATTTTTAAAATTAGTGGATTTCAAAGTTCTAAGCATTTTCAGCACTAAACTACGAGCTGATTCTTCTGGGGTTCGTCCTTGAGAATCTATCTCTCGTTTATCGTTACTACTATTTTGTTCATCAGCACTCTTCATTTTGAATATTTTTGGCAAAATTTCTAAAACTACGCCATCATCAAACTGGATGATTCCGATATACTGCGTTGCCTTAAGCGCTTGTTTGCATTTTTTGGAACAAGGTTTCAATAACCATGTGTCTAGCGAGTTATTGATTTCAGCTTTTCGATTTTCACTACAAACATAACTATACAATTTATCAAAATCATGATCTGATAATTTTCCACCATCACGAACGAGGTAATCATGTTCAAAAATCGTGATTAATTTAGGTTTCATCACCGGCAGACTTATTCTTGATTACTTGTTTGGTTAACTTTGATAACACTAATATCATAAATCTTAATGAATGCTTCTGCAAGAAGATAACCCGTAGCTAAATTTTCATTTATTGTATAAGTTATTTTTTCACTTGCAATATTATCTAATTCCTCTTTACCAAATAAATTTATTGCTTTTTTATCATTCTTAACAATAAATTGGTGCTGTTTTTCCGATGCTTGATTATCCGCGAGAACTAAACGAATTTTTTCCCAGTCATCATAAAAATATTCCTGCAACAATGGAATTATTTTATTTGCAAATACTTTGTTTAATCCAGTAATATCTTTTACATCCATAAAGTACGCATGACCAATTGTGTGATCACGATCATATAAATACTCAATCCTCTGATTGATTGTTTCTAAAATCAACTGCACACTTATTTTTGTATCTACATTATCCTTATTTTTATTTATGATTGTTTTATCTTTGAGTAATTCAGACTGCGGCATCACTTCAACAAACTCAAAGCGCCGGCGTAAAGCAGTATCCATTAAGGCAATCGAGCGATCGGCAGTATTCATAGTTCCAATAATGTAGAGGTTGTTTGGGATTGAAAAACTCTCTCCTGAATAAGGCAATGTCACAGCCATGGCTTCGGGTTTTCCGGCACGCTTACTTTCTTCAATTAGAGTGATCAATTCACCAAAGATTTTGGAAATATTTCCACGGTTAATTTCATCAATGATTAAAACTCTCGCAACATTCTCGTTAATCATTTTTGTGGAGAAAAAACTTAGAATAACTTTTAAAATAGAATCATAACCTAGCATGTATGGATCTCTATTTATATACTCTAACAAAGATAAAACTTTCTCCTTATTATTTGAAATATCTGAAACACTTATTTTATTATTATTCACCAATAATAACAAATTGTTAATTAGTGACTTAGGTATCGGTGACACATTTCCGCGCGAATTTTCAACAAAAACTAGTTCAGATGACAATTTGACTACTTTATGAGAGGAGGATATTTGTTTATTTAATAACATCAAATAGATATCATTATTACAAATTTTCTTGAAAATACCATCAACAGCATCATAAATCATTTGTTCAGTTTCATTACCAAGTTTACTCACTGGAATTGGTTTGATGCCTTCGACAAATTCTTCATAACCATAACTTTGGTGAAACGTAATAAACTCAATTTGTCCTGCTTCTTTTAATTCATTATATTTCAGTAAAAGTTTATTTTTATAGTTTCCATATTTTTCTCCGTCAGCTTTGAATTGTTTAATAATCTCTGGTTCAATAATTTCTAACGCTTTTACTACTGTATTATAAGTTTTCCCTGTACCTGGCGGTCCATATAATATTTGATTCAAAGGAGTATTTTTGCCCATATCATTCTCCGTTCTTTCACCGCTAATCTCATTAATCTTTATAGAATTTGCTTTTTCAAATAGTTCATCAAGTGATATTCCAAAGTTTTTGAGGAGTAACTCACTCTCAAATCTTTCATATTCTATTTCAGGCACTTCAAAAAAAGTTGTTTGACCAGATGGCATCCAACCATCTTGCCCTCTTAAATAAATTGTTTGGTCGTGAGCACTATACAATATCAAGAACGTCCGAAACACATCATCTCTTCGAATAGGGTTTTCATCCTTCCAGCCAGAGAGAAACATACCTAATAGCTTAACTTCACCCTTTCTCATTAGAAAAAATATATCCCCTATTTTTGCTGTTTTAAATTTAGCTGGCTGATTTTTTCCTGTGGTTTTATGAAGTCCAACAATTTTTTGCTCCATCATTTTCTCATATTCCACGTCGCTATAATCACTTGTTCTCCCCATCGACAACCTCCAAATGCGCGGCACTTCTTTTTTTTGCATTTTATTTCCTAAAAAATAGATTTCTAATCAATTTAACTGCCCCAAAACTCTAATCTCTGGCAGTGTATCTTTTGCGCTCCATTCACTACCGCAAACTGCAAGCGAAAATAGGCTTCACTATTATCTACCACCTGCAAAGTATCAATATAAAGCATTACTTTCAGCATAATAATTTCTTAGGTTAGTTATGTGATTCATGATGATATTTTACTTTTTATAATTAGAATACTAAATCATTAAAAACATCAAAATAATTAGCAAAAGTTTTGCCGACGCATTCATAATTATTAATCACCACAGGTATACCCCCTACAGCTAACAATGAAAAACACATTGCCATACGGTGATCATTATAGGTATCAATTGCGATATTTGGCAGAATTTTCGCTGGTGGTGTAATAGTAATTGAATCATCTGTATAACTAACCGTTGCACCAACTTTACACAATTCGGTATAAATTGCCAGCAAACGATCGGTTTCCTTTACTTTCCAGCTGGATATTCCATTAATCGTAGTTGTTCCTTCTGCAAATAATGCTAATACCGCAATTGTCATCGCTACGTCAGGCATATCTTCCATATTAACTGTTATTGCGTTTAATTCCTTATGCTGCACTAAAATATAGCCCTGATGGTACTCAACTTGTGCACCCATCTGGGCTAAGACCTTAGCAAAATTTTTATCACCCTGCAGACTATTTTCGTCAAGATTATTGATTCTGACCGTTCCATTCATTGCACCCATTGCCAAAAAATAACTGGCAGAGCTGGCATCTGGTTCAACAGTATATTCAACAGCCTGTAAAACCTCGACTGGATAAATAGTGAAACAATTTTCAGCACTTTCCACTGTTTTAGCACCAAATATTTTGAGTAATGCCAAAGTAATTTCAACATAGGGTTTTGAAATCAGCTCATCGTAAATTCTAACTGTAATTTCTCGTTTTAGTTGTGGCAACGCCATTAATAAGCCAGTTAAATACTGACTGGAGATTTTACCACTAAGACTAATTTCAGCAACTCCATTATCTAAAAACGGACTTGTTTGTAATGGTGGATAGCCTTCATTTTCAAGGCACTCAATCTGACAACCTAGTTGGCGTAATGCATTAACTAAATCTTTAATCGGGCGTTCTTTCATCCGCTGGATTCCAGTTAAAACATAACTCCCATCTAGAACTGCTAATAATGCAGTTAAAAAACGAATTGATGTTCCTGAGTTACCCAAGAATAATTCAGCACTTTTAACAGGTAATTTGCCGCCGCAGCCATGAATCCTATAGCTGGAGCAACCATTTGCATCCTGACGGATTTTTTCGCATTTAATACCTAATTTAGCTAGCGCAGCAAGCATAAGCTGGACATCTTCACCGACATCAGGTACATTATGGATGGTACTGATACCTTGCGCCATTGCAGCCAAAGGTAAAACACGATTTGCAATGCTTTTAGAGCCCGGAAGGTCTAAAATTGCATTTATTGATTTAGAACTTGCTGCTAGAGGTAAATTTGCTTGTTGTTTATTCATATTGCTAACTCTTAAAAATCTGATAAAAAAAGGTCGGCTTGAATTAACTTAACTCAAAAAACCAACCTGTATACTCAAACAGATTCATCGTACTGGATGGTCGTTGCCAATCTGTTCAAGTATATATTTGTCAATACTATTTTGCTCTAATTAAATTTATGCTGACGCATCCATTTAGTTGCAATCCATTTTTCGCCTTTAATTACTGGATTACCGGCGTGCAAACTCAAGGGGTCAACTTGTCCTTTTGAGTTACAATATTCAAAATAAACTGCCGATCCTTTTTTAGGAACAACACTTACACCGACATCAGGGAATGTTGTTTCGCCGCCCTGTTCAACATCATTTAGATACATCACTAAAGTAGAAACTCTTTGCCCACCAACCGCTAAATGCTGTTGACTACCTTTTAACTCATAAGGGAAAAAATCAAAATGCGCACGATATTCCGCTCCTGGCTGGTAATTCAAAATTTGAATACCCTCACCATTTTCCATTGGCCAATGCATTACCTCAGCAATACGACGGTCGAGCGTAGCAACAAATTCATTCTCACAAAGCTTAAAAAATGTTCCTGTGCTGGTACGTTCAGAATGAAGTTCTTCTTTACCAGTCTCATTATCAACTACTCGTGAAGATTTCATACGACTTTGAGATAGAGCAATTAGTTGATCACACTCTTCATGCGACATCAAATTATCAAAAGTAATGATAACTGGGCGCTCAACTTTAGCACCAATAAAAACCCGTTTGTCGTTAGTGTCAATAAAACTAACATCCATTGGCACTCGTGGTGCTTCATAGATAAAACCTGATGAGGTATTATTTGCTAAAGCATTTATTTCTGTAAGCGGTCTACCATGTTGTATATCGCTAATCGCTTGTGCAGCAGCAACTAAAGGAAAGCCTTTACCAACCATTATGTTAGCTAGCATATCCACCGTGCAGCCATTTTTTAGGTTAGAGTCAATCCAATTAATCCATTCCTGACTAATTTTAACTTGTGACATTTTTAACTTCATCCTTATATTGAATAAATTAACGCTAATTCACATCGTAACTACTCACATACTTCATATTGTGGCAGCTACGGGTACATAATTAAACTGTAGTAACATCCTCGTCAATATCATTCTCGGTTTCAATCACTTTTTCAAGATCAACTAATTTTTCATCTTTACCAAGATCGATCAGTTTAACCCCTTGTGCCGAACGACCAGTTTCACGAATGCTATCTACTTTGGTACGAATTAACACACCACCAGTAGTGATAAGCATAATTTCATCCTCATCAGAGACAAGTTTTGCCGCAACTAATTTACCATTACGCACTGACTCACCAATTGCTTTAACGCCCTGAGTACCACGTGATGCTAGACGATACTCTTCAACTGTAGTACGCTTACCATAGCCATTTTCAGTTGCAGTTAATACATTAGCTTTAATATCATCAGTCGTAAGTAATGCTACTACTTTGCAACCATTACCTAGTTTAATTCCCTTAACTCCACGTGCCTGACGCCCCATGCCACGAACTTCTTCTTCATTAAAGCGCACGGCTTTACCACCATCAGAGAAGATCATAATTTCACGTTTACCATCAGTTAAATCAACTCCAGCTAAACGATCGCCTTCATCAAGATTAATCGCTATAATTCCACGACTATTTGGACGGGCAAATGCAGCCAAATCAGTTTTCTTCACAATACCTTGCTCAGTTACCATAAAGATAAATTGATCTTCGCTAAATTCTTTTACAGGTAGAATATTAGTAA
>CAYIZV010000094.1:0-8188 GCA_964367915.1 uncultured Neisseria sp. | reverse complement strand
TTTTTTACCTTCAACATTTTTGTATTCACCTTTATTATACTGCGATGCCGAACCATAATATTCTTTATATGCACGTGGCAATGAGCGCCCATCAAGAGTGACTTCAATAATATTTCCAGCGGATTGATCGTAACCTGCAAATAAACTACCCGCCATAACCATCGTCGCACCACAAGCAAAAGCCTTGGCAACATCACCATGTTCAACCACGCCACCATCGGCAATCAGTGGTACATCAGCCTCATAAGTATAACTAGCACAATCAAGTACTGTACTTACCATTGGACGATGAAATCCAGTTTTATTTTTAGTAATACAAACTTTACCCCCAGCAATCCCTGCTTTAAGCGCATCAGCACCCCAAGCATGAATCGCCGCCGCCGCATCACGTGAAGCGATATTACCAACAATTAAAAATGAACTAAAATGATCTTTTACGTATTTAATCATCTTTTCAGCTTTTGGGCACCATGCATTAGCGATATCCAAAGTCATAAATTCTGGTGTAAGTCCTGCCACCTGCAATTGCTTTAGCTGATCAATCGTATCATCATTAACTCCGATACTTATTGATGCAATCAAACCATTTTCTTGCATATGACGCACAAATTCAACTTGATCAACATTAAAACGGTGCATAGTATAAAACCAACCTCTACGAGCCATAAATTCACATGTATCTGCAGAAACTACCGACTTCATATTTGACGGATAAACTGGCATGACAAATTTATGTCCACCAAAAACTACCGAGGTATCACATTCCTTACGACTATTCACCAAAGTATGACGCGGACGCAGATAAACATCCTGATAATTATATTCCCGAGCTACTATATTCTTAAACACTTATATACTCCCAAAATACCTTTTAAAACTTTTATTACTTACAAACGCCACAGGATAAAACCACGTGCGCGAATCTCTTCTTTCGGTAGGATTGACTTAACATCCAGAATAACACCACCAGGTTGTACTTTAGCCAATAACTCATCTAAGGATAAAGATTTAAACTCTTTATGCGCAACAGCCACAACTAGTAATGGAACTTGTGGTAAATCAGTAAATGCGGTAAATTTAACACCATATTCGTGTTCTGCATCTGGCGCATCCGCAACTGGATCACAGCAATAAACTTTAGCATTATAATCTTCCAGCTCTTTGATAATATCAACAACCTTGGTATTACGTACATCTGGACAGTCTTCCTTAAAGGTAAAGCCTAAAATTCCAGCTTGGAGCTTAGAGATATCCAAACCATTTTTTAATAACAGTTTAATACCCTTACGAGCCACATAACGCCCCATATTATCATTAATTCTACGTCCTGCCAAAATCACCTGAGGAATATAGCCCATTTGTTCGGCACGATAAGTCAAATAATAAGGATCTACGCCGATACAATGCCCACCAACCAGCCCCGGACGAAATGGCAGAAAATTCCACTTAGTACCTGCAGCCTGCAAGACTTCTTCAGTATCAATTCCCATCCGATCAAAAATAACCGCTAATTCATTCATAAATGCAATATTTAAATCACGTTGTGAATTCTCGATAACTTTGGCCGCCTCAGCAACTTTAATTGAGCTGGCTTTATGTACTCCTGCAGTCACTACTGAAGCATAAACAGCAGCAACAATATCCAACGTCGCTTGATCTTGTCCAGATACAATTTTATGAATAGTTGTAAAACTACGCTCTTTGTCCCCGGGATTAATCCGCTCTGGTGAGAAACCAACAGTAAAATCTTCACCACACCGAAGCCCGGACTCACGTTCCAAAATAGGAACACAAATCTCCTCCGTGACACCGGGATAAACTGTCGATTCGTAAACTACAATATCACCTTTTTTCAATGCTTTGCCAACGGTTTCCGAAGCACGCTCTACTGGAGTCAAATCAGGCACATGAGCATCATCAACTGGAGTCGGAACTGCCACAATATGAAAATCAGCTTTTTTTAAATCATTAATGTCACAAGTATATAAAATATCTGCCGCCGCTAAATCAGCAGAGGTGGTTTCTTCAGTACGATCAATACCTTGTTTTAATTCCAAAATCCGTTGCGGATTAACATCAAAACCAATACACTGCTTTTGTTTACCAAAAGCAACCGCTGCAGGTAATCCCACATAGCCTAATCCGACTAGGGAGACAATTCGATTATGCATTTCTATTTTCTTTCTAACAAATTTAATTTTTATTAAGCGATAAGTACTCACTCAAAGCACTTTTATAATCAGGCATTACATAATATGGCGCAATTTTTGTACTATCTAATATAGCATATTGTGGACGCAAGGCTTTAAACGAATAATCTTTATAACTAATCGGTTTTACTTTATTTACATCTTGTCCACTTTGCCGTAAAATCTCCTGCGTAAACTCAAACCAACTACAAGCTGAGCTACTCACACAATTATAGATTCCATAGTCACTAACTTGCTGTTTAATCAAAGCCTCAATTGCGCGCGCCACATCCAAGGTATGTGTTGGACAAGTAATTTGATCGCTAATAACCGTCCAGCTATCTTTCTCACGCGCCAATCTAAGCATCGTCGTTACAAAATTTCCACCTTTACCTGATGCTCCTGCTATACCAAACAAAGATGAGACACGAAGGATAAAGTATTTATCGGCATAAATCTTAACCGCAATTTCGCCAGCGTATTTAGACAAGCCATAAACATTCAGCGGATTAGGTTGATCATTTTCCAGATAGGCATTAGGATTTGTGCCATCAAAAACATAGTCGGTCGAGATATGAATCAAAATAATCTGATTAAGCGTACAAAATTGCGCTAATTGGACAGCAAATGCGCTATTAACTAAAAAGGCTTGCTGCGGATTTGATTCACAACCATCAACATTAGTAGTCGCAATACAATTAATTATATAATCAGCATCCACATAAGAGGCAAACTGCAAACTCACATCCGCAGCGGCAGCATTGATGTCTGCTGAAGTAGAGTTAATTAGTTCATGATTGGGAGCTAAAACTTTACGAAGATCACTACCTAGTTGACCATTACTACCTAAAATAACAATTTTTGCCACTACTGTCCCCGTTTGTCATAGTTTAGATTAATCCAATTTTGATACTCTCCGCTTAGTACATGATTAACCCATTGTTGGTTATCCAAATACCATTGAATTGTCTTGCGAATCCCTGTATCAAAATTTTCTTCGGGCTGCCAACCTAGCTCATTTTGAATCTTAGTTGGATCCATTGCATAACGATAATCATGCCCAGCACGGTCACTAACATAACTGATTTGCTCTAAATATGACCGCCCATCGCTCCGTGGTTGTAACTCATCAAGTAAGCGGCAAATTGTTTGCACGACTTCCAGATTGGTGCGTTCATTATGTCCACCAATGCAATAGCTCTCACCAAGCTGCCCTTTTTCAAAAGCTAATATAATTCCTTTGGCATGATCATCAACATACAGCCAATCGCGGATATTATCGCCTTTGCCATATATCGGCAAATTTTTACCCTGTAATGCATTATTTATTACTAGCGGAATTAATTTCTCCGGAAAATGATATGGACCATAATTATTGGTACAGTTAGTAATCACCACTGGCAAATTATAGGTATGATACCAAGCTCTTACAAGTAAATCACTACTGGCTTTTGATGCCGAATAAGGGCTACGTGGATCATAAGCAGTATCTTCACGAAAATAACCACTATCACCCAAAGAACCAAATACTTCATCGGTTGAAATATGGACAAATTTAAACTGAAATTTATCCGTTAAACCATTATAATATTCACGAGCACATTCTAGTAAATTGTAGCTACCGACAATATTGGTCATGATAAATTCACCCGGACCACTTATTGAGCGATCGACATGGCTTTCTGCCGCCAAATGCAAGATTCCGACTGGTTGATAGTGTTTAAAAATCCGACTAATATTTTCTTTATCACCAATATCTACTTTTTCAAAACTATAGCGTGGATTATCACTTATTTCTTTAAGAGATTCAAGATTACCCGCATAAGTTAATTTGTCAATATTTACCACGTGATAATCACTATGATTAATTAATTGCCTAACCACTGCAGAACCAATAAATCCGGCACCACCAGTTACTAATAATGTTTTTTTTGTCATAATTCGACCTATTTTTCGTAAATAAAATTAATATCTGCATCTTTAAGTAATGGCTGCTTTTGATCTTTCTCAGATAAGAGCAACTCTCCGATCTCAGGCCATTCAATCCCAATTAGTGGGTCATCATACTTAATACCACGATCGCATTCTGGTGCATATTCTGCAGTAGTTTTATACAAAAATTCAGTATTATCCTGCAGGGTCACAAACCCATGAGCAAATCCCGCTGGAATCCAAAGCATCTGTTTATTAGCTTCACTCAATTCATAACCGACCCATTTACCAAAAGTTGGTGAGCCACGACGAATATCAACTGCCACATCAAAAACCGCACCACTAACACAGCGGACTAATTTCCCTTGTGCTTTAGGATCTAACTGATAATGCAAACCACGCAAAACACCCTTAGCTGATTTTGAATGATTATCCTGAATGAATTCTGGCAAAACTCCATTGGCTTGAAATAATGATTTACGATAGCTTTCCATAAAAAAGCCACGTTCATCGCCAAATACTTTGGGTTTAACCAAGATTACATCTTCAATTGCGGTACGAATAAATTCCATTATTTAACCAATCTCCGTAAATATTCGGCATAAGTTGACTTACCCATTGTTTTAACTTTTTCACGAATTTGTTCTTTGCTTAACCAACCTTTAAGTAAAGCAATTTCTTCCAAACAGGCAATCTTAATTCCTTGACGATGTTCAACGGTTTGAATAAAATTAGAAGCTTCAAGTAGTGAATCATGAGTTCCAGTATCAAGCCAGGCAAAACCACGCTTCATCGTTACTACATTGAGTTTGCCCTGTTCCAAATAGATTTTATTAAGATCAGTAATTTCCAGCTCACCACGTGCGGAAGGTTTAACTTGTTTGGCATTGGCAACTACATGCTCATCATAAAAATAAAGACCAGTTACCGCAAAATCCGATTTAGGTTGGCTAGGTTTTTCTTCTAAACTAATCGCACGTTTATTAGCATCGAACTCAACTACACCATAACGTTCTGGATCAGATACCTGATAGGCAAATACAGTTGCACCCTCACCTTGCTGTGCAGATAAGAGTAGCTCAGTCATACCGCTACCATAATACATATTATCGCCCAGAATTAAACATGCAGGTGACCCGGCTAAAAATTCTTCACCGATTAAGAACGCCTGAGCCAAACCATCTGGGCTAGGCTGAACCGCATATGATAATTTAATACCCCACTGGCTGCCATCACCAAGCAATTGCTCAAAACGACCAATATCTTGTGGAGTAGAAATAATCAAAATTTCTTGAATTTCAGCCAACATTAGAATAGATAAGGGATAATAAATCATTGGTTTATCATAAACTGGCAATAGCTGTTTAGAAATCACTTGCGTTGCTGGGTGTAAGCGCGTACCACTACCACCTGCTAAAATAATACCCTTGTATTTACTCATATTTTACCTTTATTAATACACTAGAGGCAATGACACTTTTTTACCATCACGTGCAGAAATATATATTGCAATTAAAAACTCTAATGAACGCAACCCTTCACGACCATCAGTTAATGGTGATTCATTACCCCGTAAAGTAGCAATCACATTCGCATAATATAGTGGATGTCCAAACCCATAAACTGAAGTTGTTGCATAGCTAGCATTCAAAATCTCATCGTCTTCTGGACGTTTATCGGCAAATTCCCAATGATCTATCTTATTAACTGCAACACCACCAATCCGGACTGTACCTTTTTCACCAATCAAAGTTATTGAGCCTTCCAAATTCTTAGGATAAGTTAGCATCGAGACATTCATTGTCCCTAGAGCGCCACTGCGATACTTGATTGCCAACACGCCGCTATCCTCAGTTTCAATATTGCGTGCAAGCGTTGCTGTATAGCTTTGCACTGATTCAACTGAGCCAACTAGCCACTCCATCAAATCAACATAATGTGAAGCCTGATTCATGAATGCGCCACCATCAAACTCCCAAGTACCACGCCATGCATCGTGATCATAGTATTCTTGCGGGCGAGTCCAAAATACATTACAGGCAACAGAGTAAATTCGCCCAAAACGTCCTTCATCAATAGCTTTTTTCACCATCTGAATCGTTGCATTTTGCCTATTTTGTTTAACCACAAACAATCTAACTCCAGCTTTATCACAAGCCTTAACCATTTCAATACCATCAGACATTCGGGTTGCCATCGGTTTCTCAGTCACCACATGATAACCAGCTTCAGCGCACTCAATCGTTTGAGTTGGATGTAATCCACTTGGTGTAGTTAAAATCACCACATCAAAACCACCAACTTCAAGCATTTTACTTAGTGAAGAATAAGCCGTTGCGCCATATTTTTCTGCCGAAGCTAGTGCACGTTCACTAACGATATCACAAACCGCAACTAACTCACATTCTTCTTTATGTTGTTCTAAAGAACCAAAGTGGTTAGCAGAAATCCGACCACAGCCAACTAAGGCAAAACGAATTTTACGACCAGTAATTGATTTATATTTACTTAGCATGATTATTCCTAAAGTTTTATTTCCCATAATTATACTATATTCAGCATAGCCTTAAAAGGCAAAAGCCACACTATTAATAGCGTGGCTTTTTATAAAGATGAACAAGGATACTAACCAGAAACTAATGCGTTACAATACATCATTAGTGCTGAAGGTAAAACTCCGATTATAACTAATAACGCTACATTTACTAACAATACTGAACGACTAAGTACACATACATCTGCCATTTCCAGAGTTTTTACTGGTTCTTCAAAGTACATAACTTTAACTACGCGAATATAGTAGAATGCACCAATTAAAGACATAATTACGGCAAACACAGCTACACCAACATAACCAGCAGCTAATAACGCAGCTAAAATTTTAAATTTAGCATAAAAACCAACCAGCGGAGGAATACCAGCCATAGAGAACATTACCAGCATTACTAGTGCAGCCATTACGGGGTGAGTCTTACTTAAGCCTTTAAGATCATCAAGGCTTTGACATTCAAAATCCCCCTTAGATAGCATTGTCAAAATTCCAAATCCAGCTAGAGCAGTTAATGAATAAGTTACAACATAGAATATAGTAGCCGAAACGCCATCAACGCTCACTGTCACCAAACCAAGTGCGACAAATCCCATATGCGCAACTGTTGAATAACCAAGCATCCGTTTAATATTAGTTTGTGCAATCGCAATCACATTTCCAAAGAACAATGATAAACAAGCTAAAATTAGCAACATAACTGACCAAGCTGGATTAAGCAACACCAAGCCACCGATTAAGAAGCGAATTACAAACACTACTGCTGCGATCTTAGTCAAGCTACCAATAATAGTAGCAACTGCCAATGGTGAGCCCTCGTAAACGTCTGGCACCCACATATGAAATGGAACTAGACCAAGTTTGAATACCAAACCAGCAACAATAAAAACCAGTCCAAATGTCATCAAACCCGCATTGGCATCACCAAGAGTCAACATTGAGCGTAGAATATCCTCTAATTGCAAGTGTCCGCCAGTTGCGCCATAAACAAATGAAATACCGTAAAGCAAAATTCCCGACGCTAGCGCACCTAAAATAAAATACTTCATCGCGGCTTCTGTAGCACGCACATTATCACGATAAAGCGCAATCAGGCCATACAAGGCTAATGAGAATAATTCTAAACCTACATACAAAGTTAACATATTATCGGCAGAAATCATAACCATCATACCAAGTACCGAGAATAAGAAAATTGCGTAAAATTCTCCACTTTGGTATTTTTTATCACTAACATAACGTTTAATATATAACACAGCAACAAATGAGAACAGATAGGTAAACATCTTAGTTCCCATCGCAAGGTTATCTAAGATAAACATATTATTGAATGTTAGCTCAGTAACTCCATGATCGACATATTTTTGCAAAGCAAAGCAACCAACAAGTGCAATCATTGTTAATACAAGATTAACACCTTTTTGCTTCTCGGAAGTAAAAGCATCAGCCAAGAGCAAAACAATAATCATAAACACCATGAATAATTCTGGTAATACCGGAATCAAATTTGGATAAGTCA
>CAYIZV010000093.1:0-8212 GCA_964367915.1 uncultured Neisseria sp. | reverse complement strand
TTACAGTAATCATAGAAATAAGGATACCTGGCTAGAGATAAATATCAACGATTATTTTAAAAAATAGGAACTGACTTTTGCTGTGGCAATAGTTATTTTGTGGAATAAATTTATCTGTAGTATAACCTCACCTTAGATGAATTTGATAATATTGTATTTTGCTGATATCTTTATGTTGAGCGTATTGGTGGTTGACCATGATATCTAACGATGTTATAATTGATGCCTAGTAATAAACTTAGTTACACATTTAAACTTGTAGTATTATAAAATTTGACTGAAATGCTTTATTTCGCTTTCTGTGAGCATTCTAGTCTTTACATTAATTAATTTTGAAAGGATACCAGCTGGTTTATCTGTATTAAACAGTATGATGCAGATAATTTTCTAATAATCCGAAAGGAGCTACCATGTTAAACAATATTCCCCATGTACTGAGTACATATCTTGAAATCAATAATCCTAATTCTACTTACTTAGAGTTATCTACTATTATATTTTATTCCGAAATATATTTAACGAACTGATTTGTAGATTTTAATCTATCTGCTAAAAGCAATTTGAGTTTATCGCTCATATATTGGTGATAATGATATTACATAAATCAAATACTTCGAGTATAGATATCTTACTTTACGATATCATTTGTCATAATATCAATATCATCGTTTGATTAGCTGCTACTTATATACAAGTAAGCACTAATAGTATTATTTACGGAAGCATATGTATAATGAATAAATTTAAACTAGATAAAATTTCGCAAGATTTTGTCAAGACTTCGTTTGGTAATATTCTGGAGTGGTATGATTTTACAATTTACGGTTTGTTTGCTTTACAGATATCGCGAACATTTTTCCCTAAGAATATTCCTTTTATCAGTCTTTTACTGGTATTTGCTACTTTCGGCGTTGGCTTTTTGGCGCGTCCACTGGGTTCGTTTATTTTTGGAATAATTGGTGATCGGCGGGGCAAGCTCTATGCCGTTAATTTATCAATTTGGCTAATGGCGATTCCAACCACGTTAATTGGATTTTTACCCAGTTATGAGGTGCTCGGGATACTATCACCAATACTCTTGGTTTTTTTACGTATTTGTCAAGGGGTTTCCGCGGGTGGACAATTTTCAGGGCTAATTGCAGTTGCTGTGGATAGTGATGCGCCAAATAAACCTTTCTTAACCAGCCTGATTTACACGGTCTCAGTTTTGGGATGTTTTCTGGCATCGTTGGTCGGTAGTATTTCTATTGCCGTTTTTAGTAATCATACTCATAGTGGATTTCTTTCATTGGTGTGGCGGATTCCATTTATCTTGAGCATGGTTCTGTTTCTTATTTATAGTCGAATGATACCAGAATTTCCTAAACATAGTTTGGAAAATGAACATAAGTTTACATTGGCTGATATTTTCGCAAAACAGCCCAAGGTTTTGATTTATATGTCGCTTCTGAGTTTTACTACTGGAACGATTTATTATATATTATTTACTTATCTGGTAACTTATATGCAGGCACATTTACACTTTGGTAAACAATTAGCTTTTTTGGAAATGAATGGAATTTTGATTATTTCAATCTTTTTATACCCACTTTTTGGTTATTTTGCCAATCGTCATGCTTGTCGAGTAAGCTATGCTAAACGTTATGTTTTACTGATGCTTTTGGGAGCGCTAATCTTTTCTTTGAGTACGGTTAATGTTTGGCTGGGTATAATTGGTCTTTTGGTAATGGTTGTCGGATTTTGTGCGGTTACTTCATTTGTAACTAGTCTATTTGCGGAGATCTTTGATGAAGCTTATCGAATGACTGCCTGCTCCTTGAGTTTTAATTTAGGCATAACTTTAGCAGGGTTTGCACCATTAGTCGCCGAACTTGTTAGTCGTGCTTCAGCATATGGACTGACTCTTTTATTAATTGTGGTAATGCTCTTTATGTATTGGATTATGGGTAAAATCACTCAAACCAAAGGTTACAAAAAGCTGCTAATTGCTTAAATTTTGGTGAATAATAAACAAAGAAAAACTAGAGGGCTAAGTGCACCTCTAGTTTTATTAAAAGCTAGATGAGTTATAGACCACTAGCAAAGGCGCTTAAGTATTGCAATGCTGAGGTTTGCATTGGTACGCCGTTTACCGAGCTACTGCAGGTCGTGGTTGCATAAGCATTGACACATGAAGCATCGCGATCAAACGACCAGTAATGTAATCCAGCAAGCCCGTTAGCTTTAGTCCAAGTCGCAATATTGCTAGCATTAGTTAAGCTCACAATATTAGTTACGGTATCATTAACTCCTATCATCGGGGTTAATTCAATTTTGCTAAGAGGGATACTGTAATATTTGCTAAGATTTTTTGCGGCTTGTTGCGCAGATAAGTTCATATCGCAATTAGTTCCGGCTGCATTCATCACGCACACAGCAGAAGAATTACCATAATCCATTACCATTAAGTTAACATAGAAATTAATTCCAGCGGCTTTTGCCTTGGTGATTACGCTATCGCCCAATGCATTTAGACTAGTACCAGTTGGATTAGCATTAGCTAAGGTGGCTAATGTAAAGCTGATCCTTAAAGTTGGGTCTTTTTGTTGTGCATAAGCAATCATATTGATCAGGTTTTGCAAGTCAGTACCGCTTGGTCCCGCCTCGATATCAAAATCCAGACCAACAAATCCTTTGGACATATAGCGATTTAAGAAAGCATCCATTCCAGCTTGAGTTGAACAAGTAAATGTACCTGAAGCACCACCTGTTGAAACTATGTATTTCAAACCCGCATTATTAAAGTCTGTAATATTTTGGCTTGCAAATTGCGCTGCATTCATACCTGCCCAATTTTCTTGCCCACATTCACCTGTTGCAAAAGCCCAGCTGATTGTGTTCATTGAAGTATTTGGTAGCACTGATACCAATGAACTAGGGAAAGACGCTGAGTTATTTTGAACTTTAGTTGAAATTTGTAGGTTATTCCAGTTAGCATTGATTCCAACATCTTTGTACGCACTGTAAACTAAGCCAGTAACCGGCGCAGGAGGCGTAGGGCTTGGGCTTGGTGACGGACTCGGACTAGGTGTTGGAGCTGGCGTTGGACTTGGGCTCGGCGACGGAGTAGGTGTTGGCGTAGGAGCTGGATCTGATGCCAGTTTCCATGCCTGATCCCAATATAGACCTGTACCTGGTGCATATGCCCATGCGGCAGAACTTTTACACCATGAAGCTACTATATTCGACAAACATTGGTATAAGTTACCGTCAGTACCTCTTACGATTGTACCCCCTGTATAGCTATTGATCCCGGATGGATAAAGCGGATAATCGCCTGGTGTTGGGGTTGGAGCAGGGCTCGGGCTTGGAGTCGGAGTCGGCACTGGTGCAGGGCTTGGACTTGGTGATGGACTTGGGGTAGGTGTTGGAGTCGGAGTTGGGCTACCGCATACTGCTTGTTTTGTCCAGGGCTGACCGCTGCCGGCTCCGCCATTATTGGTTGCTGGATTATTACCTTGTGTCCACCAGTTATTTTTATATTCAATACCATTTTGAACAACTAATGTGCCAGCTGTTGCGTATGCCGTTGCACTATTCCATGCTGCTACACCGCTACAAGGATCTGTCGAAGAACCAGTCAATGCCACACCACCAAAAGCTCGACTTGGACTATTTGATTGTGTTGCTGATTGTGAAGTACCGCTACCACAAGCACTTAACGTACCTGCGAGAATTAGTCCTAGTATTTTGTTGTTTTTGATGTTCATGATGGCTATACCTTAAAAAAATATATACATGCTTAGCTGCTACTGGAGCTCTTGAGATTATAGATCACCGTTTAAGAAAAAGCAATAAATATTTTTGAACAATGTTAGCTTTTTGAGACTTAAAGATTTGTAACACCCATGAGGGATTTTCAAAAGTGGTATATAATTCGGCAATAAGTATCCAACAATGTTTATATTATGAGTGATTTATGAAATTTATTTTTATCTCTGATTTACACCTTTCACCTCAAACTACTGAAAAAAATCAACTTTTCTACAAGTTATTAAAAAGTTGGCATGGTAGTATTGATGGTTTATATATTTTGGGTGATTTCTTTGACTACTGGCTTGGCGATGATGATGACAATGAATTTATTCGTGAAATGCGTTATAATTTGCAACAGTTCAGCCAAAATACACCGCTCTATTTTCGTGGTGGTAATCATGATTTTGGTGTGGGGAAAATATTTGCTACTCAATGTGGTATGCAGCTAATTAATGATATGCATATTGTTGAAATAGCAGAGAAAAGAATCTTACTCAGTCACGGTGATACCTTTTGTACTTTGGATCTCGGTTATCAAAAAATGAAGAGAATCTTACAGCATCCGATTGTAATGTTTATCTTGCGTAAGATTCCTTTAGCATTACGTTACAAACTAAAGGAAAAGCTTGAAAAGAAATCTCATGCACAAACTGGAAGTAAACCTGATTATATATATCAGGTTGTCGATGATTCAATTGCAGAATACATTACCAAGCATCAGGCAGATGCAGTAATCCATGGTCATACCCACCGTCCGGGATATTATAGTGTACAACTGGCGGATGGCAAAATTATTCCGCGTTACGAGATTCCTGATTGGGAAGATAATCCTCCCGGAGGCTATATTGTTGCTGAGGATAGCCAAATAGCAATCCATCAAGTTTAATTATTCAGGCTATACATAATAACTCTAAGCATATGTCAAGTGTAATTATAATTAAAACAGTTGGTTTTCATGGGTTGCAAAAATGGGAATGAACTATCCAAACATGGGAAACCACTGCTAATTTCTGAATGATATCATACCGCCTACAGATGAGATGAGTTCTCATTAACAATACTCTTTTTGTGGGGGCGCATGATGAAAACCAGAAAAATAATTAACCTACTGGCAATAGCGGGACTTTCTTCAAGTTTGCTGGTGGCGTGTAATAGTGGCGGTGGTAATCCAAATAATCCGAATACTAGTCAAAACACTGCCAATAATTCAAATGCTGCCCCGATAGCAGATACTTCTACCATGATTTCAACAACTGGCGGAGTAATGACTTTTCTTAACCCTGTAGTTGGTGAATTGGCGGATTTAGCGGGAGAAGATGCAGGAGAGGTTGCTGGTGAATTAAGTACCGATTTAGCCGTAAACCTCCTCAACTCAATGGGGATAACAATTTTTAATTCGCCTGCTGATGCACAAAACATGCAAATCGAAAGTCAGCTAAACGGGATTGAAAACCAGTTAACTTCAATTGATCAAACTCTGACGACCTTTGTCGATGACTATTATAAAAATACTGCAGTTCAGTCTACACAGACTTTTTATGCTATTAATAGCTATATTTATGGTGATTATACTAATTTTGCACAAAATGTTTATGCGGGATATCCTCAAACTAATGCGACTAACTATGCTGGAGATTGGGAAAACGGTGTCATTCCTGCAATACCACCAGAGTCAGCGGTAATGATTCCACTTGCTAAGCAACGGGTATATTCTGCCTATGCCAATTTCCCATCTGAATTAAATACGCAAATTACGCAACTTTCCGATGATAGTGATAATTCATATCTTGGAAGTAATGGCAATTTATTAATCAGTGAAAATAGTGATGGTAGCTGGAATTCAACGCGGGTAAATAATATTGCTCCTGGAACAGGTTGGTTTGCTACTAATCTAACTAATGCGTTTAATAATTATATCGCGCAACACCCATACTACGGTGAAAGTAATTTTAGTACTAACGAGAATTTATTTTTGAATGCGGCACAATGGACGCAAATTGTTAAAACAGCATTATTCTATAATGATGTTGGTTTACAACAATCTTACCAGATTATTGATAGCTTATTGAGAATCAAATATCTTTCTGGCGATCCTGAGTTGGCAAGTATTGATTTACCATCGTTTATGGGTTCTCCATCCAATTATCAAAACTATCAGCAAGCGCATCAAGCATTGTTCCAAATATTTAAGTATAAACAGTACATTATTTATACTGAGGCACAACAGGCAATTAATCAATACCTAACTGGTCCCAACGGTAGCCAATTGAGTAATTATACCTTTCCGAGTAATTGTGATAATTTGAACAATATTAGCTATGCATGGTTAGAAAGTAATCCTAGTAATAGCTATAACTGGAATGGTAAAAATGTTACCACTCAATGCGTGAACACTAATACTGGTGTCAAAGCCTATACTGCGCAAGATATTGGTGATATGTGTAGTCCGGGTAACTTATCTAATGTTGGTGGTAATTTGTACTGCGGAACTTATACTGGAAATACCTACTATAGCGGGCAAGGCGGTGAATTATACAATGTAGTTAATTCTGACATGGCGATTGATTATGATGCAGGTTTATTTGAAGATGATGACACTATCGATATTCGTGGTTTTAACCTCAATACACAATATTTTGGTGGACAAAGTCAGTATTATAGTCTTAGTCAAGAAAATGGCGCTTATCATGTTCATGATGGTTGGCAAGCTTCAAACTTCATGCGCTTAACTGATCAATATCATGTGTATGATGTTGGCTATGGTCCGAATCCTAATCGTTCTGATGACGGTGTTGATATGTATGTTTACATTAGCTGTGTGCGTTATGATTTGACTTGCCATGCGGTAAATAATAGTGGTGACAGCAGCGGTCCAACAGGATTTAGCGGCATTGCATTAGACTATAGTAACGGTATTACAACTAGTCAACCAGCAATAAATGAACCGAATATTACCCTCAATGGTGGTGCTAGCGACGAATATAAATATAATTCATACCACATCTATTACTACAACTGGTAGAGTAAATGCGAGCTTCAGCAAACGCTGCCGAAGCTCATCTTTAGAAGGTTACGACATTATGAAACTCTTAAAAATATTAACGCTTATCAGTATGATACCAATTGCTTATGCTGCCGATAATCAGTGTGTAACCCCGCAATTGATGGTGACTTGTGCCAATAAGTTAAATCAGGTATATCTTGAATTGAATAATTATAAATATAGCGCTGAGTCATTACCGCATCATTTGCGCTATTTGGATGATTATAAAATTATTGCCAGCAGTCAGTTTAATGAGTCACAATTTGTTAACGCAATTCACAATAAACCGAAAGTAATTGATGTTGATTTACGTGCTGAATACCATGGATTTAATAATGGAGTACCTTTTTCATTTATTGCGCTGCCTAACGATGATATCAATGCGGATAAGCTCCAGTCTGTGATTATTCCGCAAGAGGAGTATATTTTGCATAAGGTTTTGAATAGTTATAAGTCAATCCAGTTTTATCGCTATAACCTTAAAAGCATACCAGATGAGAATACTCCAACGATTTGTCTTAATACTAGCATTCAGAGCGAATCACAACTAATGGCAAAGTATCTGCAAAGTTATTATCGGATCACTGTAACCGACCATCTGGCTATGAGTGCGGAAAATATTGATCAATTATTAAATTTATACGATACTTATTTGAAAAGCAATCCTCAGCAGTGGGTCTATTTGCATTGTCAGGGTGGGGATGGACGTACTACCACCGCGACGATCATGCTGATGATGTTGAAGCAAAAAGATGCTGGTAAAGTAGAGCCGCTACCTGCTTTAATCGACGAGGTTCAGAAAGCGAGCAGTTATCAACTTATGCCAAATTGCTCAGAGTCAGACTTATCTTACCGCTGTCAGGGTAAATGGCAGCGCTATAAGACTATCACGAGATTTTATCAATTTGTGCAGCAAAGAAAGGGGTTGCAGAAATATAGTGATTGGCAAAATCCATTAAAGTGATTTTATTGTTAATAATATATTGATATGATTGTGAATTTATTTAATACAGAAATGGGAATGAACTATCCATAAATGGGATATTGAGGAAAAACCTACTGTGTTATTATTCCTAACTGAAAACAATTGATGGTACAAAATTTTTCATTAAGGGGAATATCATGAACTAATTTAACTACCAAAATGAAGAAAACCTGAGCTCCTCTTCCTGCTCAGGTTTTTATCTTTATATAATTTGAAACATCTGCACATTAATTTATTTTATGCCAACTTATTGTAAAATATAAATTAATTATTAGGTTATTCAATACGCTAAGACTAATAATAGATAATTATAAACTGATATCAAATACTGCGCCAGTTATTTAATTCTATATTGGTAGGTTTCATTAAAGATATTGATAGATTATTAA
>CAYIZV010000092.1:1223-8503 GCA_964367915.1 uncultured Neisseria sp. | reverse complement strand
CCCTGCAACATGGACAAAGCTCGTTTGATATGTTCCCCATCGTTAAACTCATTACTAAAGTTTACTATGATTGTGGTTATTTTTGCTTTGATACTCACTGAAACCCAAGTTACGGAATTAAGGTATTCAATGAAATTAGATTTTAATCCCAATATTTGCTGATAATCGAAATTACTGACAGCATAACTGGTCAAATAGATAAATGGAAGAAATAAAATTAATAGCAAACAAAGAGTTAAAACTGCCGCAGAAATTACCTCATTCCGCGAAGACAATAATCTAATTTTCGAACCAGCTAAAACATTTGCCAATTGAATGGCAAATCCCTGCGTTACCATTACCAGCAACCATGCAACTAATGCGGACTTCAGAAAGTTATTAAAAAGCCAGCACACACCAGCCAAAGAGATTAGAAATAAAACCGCCAAAAAATAATTTCTGGGCATACTGCTCTCATTTAAAAATAATATGTCTACTATACAATGCTAAGTTTACCATAGTAACACCCCTCAAGTTAACTAAATATTATCTTGTGCCTAATTATGAACGGTTCTATTATACAGAGCCAAGACAATAATATTAATTGTTTTATATCACTAGGCTCTTATCTTGCACGTGGTTTTCTGACTATACTCCATTATTGATATTTACTCATTAAGACATTAAGTGCAATGATACATTTTTGATTATTAGTTATCTTATATAACTCAGTTAGTGAGTAATATAATTTAATCAAATGATCATCTTGTGAATTCAATACTTTATTTATAGGAATATTTAGATAAGATAACATTTTGATATTGTCAAGCTTGCTACGGTGAGATCTAATAGCTGCAGCTAATAGATTATTCCATAAAATAGACTGAATGATCTGTATATTCTCATGATTCAAATAAGGTTCAACAATATGGTACGCATGTAGCAAAGTTATCATATGTATTGCAGTAAAGTCACAAGTTTTAATATAAGTATCAAGAGCAAATTCAAGCAACAAAACATCATTTAATGGATGATAATTAAATACTCCAGAGCATTTTAGGTATAGATCCGTATGACTAATAAGTTCAAGATCTTTATAAATCAAATTTGGTGGAAATATGAGATTATTTAAATTTAGTTGTTTAAATTGTTGAATTTTCTCTTCTAAATCAATATTACTCTTGTTGTATTTTATCTCAAATCTTGTGACGTTCCAATAGGCTAAACTTAATGATAGTTCATGTAGCAGTGTATCTGGTTTTAAGAACTTATTGCTCATTTCAGCTAATATGTATGAAGTTCTTATAACTCCATGAAATCCGCCTGTTGTAATATACGGTATTAATTCATTTATGATTACCGGAAGTATTTGGCTATTATCAACGATTTCTTTTAGGTATTGTTGTTTTAACTTATGAATATCATCAAACTGATCAATTTTTTCAAGCTGTGCCGTGTAATTACTATTAAACTCGCTTAGTTGCTCTTCACTTGCGCCAAGATGAAATAATGCCATAATAGCCATAGATAAATGATTGCTTAAATTATCTTGATATAATGGCGAATAATTCAAATTTTCCAAAATATACTTTTCCATAGATTGCCTACGATGAATTATTAAATATACAGAAATTATACCATGGTAATTTAGCCAACTATTCAGAAATATTTAACTACGTGTAAATCACAAATTATATATGAGATTCAATGATATGCTATATTAGGTGCCCATTAGAATATTACATTTTACTCATTATTTACTTTAAGTAATATTTAGTAGTCATGAAAAAAGAGCTAAAGTTGAAAATGAACTAAAAATACAAAAATCCAAAGTAGGCATTAATAAATTAACTTCAATATATACAAAATACGGAAATGATATTTAAGCACTATGGAAAATGGATACCACAAGACGCTAAAAATGGTTATAAATTTGTTGGGGAATATTAATACTTATTTGAATAAGTGACGGATTTTTGAGGTTTTACTTCAGACTTATTTCGAACTTGACCGCTTCGTAGTTTAATAAATTGTTATAAATCAATGGTTTATGTGGTGGAGATGGGGGGAATTGAACCCCCGTCCGAAAGTCCTATATAACGAGTCCTACATACTTAGTTAAGTCTTTTGAGTTTCGCTCATAAAACGCCGGCCTAACAGGCTTAATCTGAGCTAATCGCTATTAATTTCGATCGGGACAAGCGGTCAGTCCTTCTCAAAGTCTATTTCCTTTGACGCTAAAACTTATACCAATAGACAAGTTAAGTCTAGCGCTAGCAGAACTAAGCTGCTAAAGCAAAAGTTTCGTCGTTAGACGCAACTTCTACGTTGTTAAATGTGTTTGCATTTAAGTTTTTTACAGTGTTTAACGTGTTCTGCGATCACGGTATGCGCTCTAATTACTTCGCTACCCCCGTCGAAGCCATGTCATCCCCATAGATTGGTAGAACGTTATTGTACTATATTTTATGCCTCATTCGCACAAATTAATAATTCCTTATACCCTGTTGTGGCATCAAACACGCGCTGAAATTGATAATCCATGAGCTCCATGATAACTATCTCGGCGGTAGTATGAATTATATTACCCTCCATCAGATGCCCACCCCAAGCCGCACCATTATCATCTGCGGCACTTAAATGCAAATGTGCACCATCAGGTGATAACGTCCCGACTAAAGAAACAATTTCAAATAAGGCACTACTTTGCAAAAATTTAGTCGCGCTTGCCAGCCGTAGATGTAACTTAGATAGGCTACCAACGCAACTAACAATCGTAGCTGCGGTAACTTGTCGTTGCTTACAATATTTTGCAAGTGATAATTTAAGATCATCACCCGGATAAAGTCTGAGCACATGAATAACAACCTTACTCACGAGCGCCACTATGAAAATAATCACAATATTGAGTAATTGCACACCGTTCACACTCAGGCTTCCGAGCTTTGCAGATATAGCGTCCATGCAGGATTAGCCAGTGATGCGCATCAAGCATAAACTCATCAGGAATAACTGCCAACAAACCACGTTCCACAGCCAAAACATCTTTACCTTTGGCAATCCCCAATCGATTTGCCAAGCGAAAAATATGCGTATCCACTGCCATCGTAGGTTGATGAAATAACGTATTTAAGACTACATTTGCCGTTTTGCGCCCTACTCCTGGTAGCTCTTCAAGTTCTTCCCGTGTGGATGGAACTTCACCATTGTGTTTCTCGAGTAAAATTTGCGCCATTGCTACTACATTTTTAGCTTTAGTTTGATAAAGCCCAATTGTTTTAATATATGGGATTAACCCTTCGATGCCAAGTGCTACAATAGTGGCTGCATTTGAAGCAACTGGAAATAATTTATCAGTTGCCTTATTAACGCCAACATCGGTAGCCTGTGCCGATAAAATTACCGCAGTTAATAATTCAAATCCATTGCTATATTTAAGCTCTGTCGTAGGATTAGGATTATTTTCCCGTAGAATAGTAAAAATCTGCCGAGCTTGTTCCTGACGTTTTTTTAATTGTACTTTACTTACCATTAGTATTCATTTTCCCATTGATACGCAAGATTTTCAAAACGTGTATATTGGTTCAAGAAGGCTAATTTTATTGTACCAGTTGAACCACTCCGATTTTTAGCAATGTTAATTTCGGCAATACCCTTCTCTTTACTGTCTTCACGATTGTAATAATCATCACGATAAAGTAACAAAATAATATCCGCATCCTGCTCCAAAGCGCCAGATTCACGCAAATCAGAAATATTTGGGCGCTTATCGGTTCGACTCTCTACGTCACGATTAAGCTGAGAAAGCAAAATAATAGGTACATCAAGTTCAATAGCCAAAGTTTTGAGAGACCGTGAAATCTCAGCAATTTCCTGTGCACGATTTGAACCTGGACCGCTATTAATCCCGCTCATAATCTGCACATAATCAATCACAATTACACCCAGTTTACCCACACGATCAACCAAACGTCGTGCCCGCGCACGTAGATCAATCACATTAATCCCTGATGTTTCTGCAATATGAATTGGTGCACTTTTTAATTCATTCATTGCTATAAATATTTTATCCATCTCATCGTGGGTAACATCGCCACGTTTCATTAAGCTTTGGTCAACTCGAGCGCAAGAACTTAGCATCCGTTGTACTAATTGTACCCCAGGCATTTCTAAAGAAAATACCGCTACGGGCATTTTGTTCTTCAATGCAATATTCTCGGCGATATTTAGGGCAAATGAGGTTTTACCCATCCCTGGACGTCCTGCAACAATAATCAACTCGCCCCGCTGTAATCCCGAGGTATAGTTATCCAATTCGGTATAGTGCGTTGCAACTCCCGTAATACCATCTTTGTCTTCACGCTGAGCCGCTTCCATCATCTTGGTAATTACTTCGTCCAATAAATCCTTAAATTGGGCAAACTGCTTGTTACTAGCATTTAAATCTTTAATATTAAAGATCTTTTGCTCAGACTCATCCAAAAGCTGATCAACATTGCGCCCCTGCGGTGCATACGCGCTATCGGCAATGGTATTACTTGCACTGATTAGCTCACGTAAAATAAACCGTTCACGAATAATCTCGGCATAGCTCGAGATATTGGTTGAGCTGGTTGTTGAGTCAACCAGATTATGTAAATAATCCACGCCACCAACAAAGCTTAATTGGTTATTTTGTTTAAGTGATTCACCAACTGTGACAGCATCAACATTTTTATTTTCTGAGCGTAATTTAACAATATGTTCGTAAATTACCTGATGTTCTTTACGATAAAAGTGTTTTGGAAATAGCACACCTGCAACATAATCATAGGCATACTCTTCAAGCAATATCCCACCGATCAGAAACTGCTCTGCTTCAAGTGAATACGGTGGCGTTTTAAGCATTGCTAAGCTAGTATCTTGATTCGACATTTATTATATTTCTTTAAGAATTTGATAAGTAGAGATTTTAACATGAATTGTTAAATCAAATATAAGGTGAGAAATCTTGCCACTGGCAGATTCCAGGCAAATATGTTATAATCCACCATCTATAAACATTACCTTGTCAGCACCATGGATAAAACTCATAACAAATTAATTGAAGCAGGAATCCAGCTCTTTGGGGACTATGGATTTGACGCAGTATCGGTGCGTGATATCGTAAAGGGTTCTGGAGCTAATTTATCTGCAGTATCATACCATTTTGGTGGTAAGTCTGAGCTTTACAAGGCGGTTATTGAATATTTAACACAAGAAGTAAAAGATCAGTTAATTGCTTTTGATGCGGAAACTTTCGTTACACTTTCGCTAGATGAAATGGAAACCCGGCTAAGAGAAATAATCTTTGAGTTTCATCAGTTATTTGCATCGGCGAATGGCGCAAGTCGCCTAAATATATTTACTCGAGAGACTACATCACCAGACAAAAACCTATCCCACCAATATTTTCTGGATATGGTTAGCTGTGTGCGCGAATGCTTTACCAAAATTTTGAGCGCGTATTATCAAAAGCGGAATGAACCAATTGATAAAGTTAATTTTGTAATTATACTTTTGTTAAGCATGCTAAAAAACACCTCTCAAAATCACTGTATCGAATTAATCCCTCAAGATGAACGCGATGATATTCTTACACGCTTGGTTGACCTAATTATCTATAGTAAACTTTAAAAATATAGGCGACCAGCTTAAAACTGATCGCCTATAAATGCATGACTTCTTTACTCTTAATTAATAACAAAACTTAGAGCATAAATTATTTTTTTACATTCTTACTAATACTATTCAAGCTATCAAGAGTCGCATCAGCACTGCTTTTTACTGCAGAACCAAAATTAGTTATGGCATTTTTAACAATTTCCTGCAACGCATGAATAGACTGATGATTACCTGATGCTGCGTTTTTTACCATATCATCAAATTTATAAACTATCGGACTTGGTAACAGTTTCGAATAAAAATCAAAAAATTTAAGTGAAGTACTTCTGACTTCATCAGAACCACCAACACCAGAATTACAAACACTGGTGCAAATTTTTAATAATGCGTTCGTATCTTCCAGTAAAGCTTTAGAAACCATTGCTCCATTCTCAGTTAGTAGAGAACTAAACGTTTTCGCAAACTCATCTGGTGTACTCACTTGATAAAGTGTTTTAGTATTGCTAATACCACGTTGCCAAAACTGTTTGGCTTGCTCCAAATACAAATCATTTAACTCTTTAACCTGAGCAGATAACTTGCTAAATGTATCATAGGCATCTTGCAGCATAGCTGCATTAGGCAACTCTCGATCTTTTTGTTTACTCATATTATCTCTCCTTTAAATAATATAATTCTTAACTACAACTAGATTATAACATTAACCGTTAGCAAATTTGATAAAATATCGACAAAGCACCTAACGGGTCAATCTTTTCCACCTAACATCAATATAAAGTAATTGAATCTGTTTTCTCTAATTAACCAAGTCTATTATTTAAGGATATATACTAGATGAATCATCCTACACTACAAAAATCCAAACGAAAATGGTATTTCAGCCTATGGTTTTTCGTTCTAATCTTTATGTGTGGAGGAATTATCTTCGGTATCGCAAATCCGGAACTTGGCAAACAAAGCAAACCGATTATTGATGCGTTTATTCATGTCATTAAAATTTTGGTTGGTCCAATTATCTTCTTTACCGTGTTAAGCGGTGTAATTGGAATGGGTAGCCTCAAACAATTGGGAACAATAGGCGCCAAATCATTCCTGTATTTTGAAGCGATTTCCAGCTTAGCTTTAATTATTGGTTTGAGCTTTGGGCACTTTATTCATCCAGGAACAGGGTTAAATTTATCTGTTGCTAGTATCGATCCAAGTTTAGTTACTAAATATACACAAAATCAAGCTGAAGCAACTAGCTTTGTCCATATTATGCTTTCAGCAATTCCGTCCAATCTCTGGGACCCATTTCTAACAGGTAATACTTTACAAATCTTATTCATCGCAGTTTGTCTGGGGTTTGCACTCTTCTATCTTGCTCAGCGCTGGCGTGAACAAATTATGCATAATCTGCACACTATTCAGGGATGGTTATTTAAAATCCTAAGTTTTGTCATGTGGTTCTCGCCTATCGCTGCTTTTGCTGCAATGGCATTCATGCTGGGACAATTTGGAATATCCGTAATCTGGCATATGCTTGGTTTAGTTGCAACAATGATTGGTGCCTGTATCTTCTTTATCTTAGTGATCCTGGGAACTGTAGCAAAAATAGCAGGATTTAGTATATTTCAATTTCTTAATTTTATAAAAGATGAGATTATTTTAGTCTTTGC
>CAYIZV010000092.1:0-1123 GCA_964367915.1 uncultured Neisseria sp. | reverse complement strand
GGTAACAGTATGGCAGCAGTAATTGTAGCTCGAATGGAACGCAGCCTTGATTTGAAGAAATTTAAAGCATCTTTAAGCAATAACCCAGAAAATTAAAAATATACTTTAAAAAAATGGCTTCATGATTAAAAACATGAAGCCATTTGTAATTTCTGAGTTATTATTACTCTTTACCAAGTTTAGCCTTAGCTTTGTCAATACACTCCTGAGCTTCTCGTGAGTAGCGAATTTCTTCATATTTGCCATCTTGATTTGGTAATTGCAAGGCTTTTTGACATGCATCTAACGCCTTATCCGCTTCACCTGTCGAGTTGTAATACTGACCTAAAAATACCCAATTGTTTTTAAAGTTTGGCGCTTTAGTAGTTGCCATAGTTAGCAGCTCCAGCGCTTTTTTATTGCTACCACCAAATAAACCAGGTAATTCCTGATAATATTTACCTAATATTCTAGAGCCACCATACCATTGAAAGTCCGGTTGAAGAGCATTTACTTGTTTAAGCGCATCCATACCCGCGCCTGCATTACTAGCTGAAGACATAATACCTTTAGCTAAGCCATAGCTACCTAAATCAATCGCAAACCAGTACAAACCCTCGACACCATCAGGTTTAACTTCGCGAGCTATTTTAGCAGCACTAACTCCGTAATCAAAGAACTTAACACCGCTGGAAGTGCCTACAAATTTTTTCTCACCGTAACCATAATTACCAATAAAATAAACCAAGCGAGCAGTTTTCCATGCAGTTTCATAATCTTTATTAATTTCTGGATTAGTATTCAAATATTCGGCAATTATTTTTTGGTTATTCAGGTTTTCACGATTTGACCACGCACTATCCAGAAACTGAACAGATAATGCTTGGTTTGACTCAATTGAAAACGCTACTGCACTACTTGCCGCTTTAGTTGCGGCAAAACTAGAAACCGAGCACACGCCTAGTAGTAAATAAAATAATAGTTTTTTCATTTTGATTTCCTGATATTGCTTCATGAACAATATAGATAAACAGGCTCACCGCACTCAACAACGACAAATAATTTTACGTCATCAAGTACTTGAGCCTATTTAATAATTTACGTATTACGCGGTCTCTTTTTTGGAGAGATTCATCACCACAAT
>CAYIZV010000091.1:0-8521 GCA_964367915.1 uncultured Neisseria sp. | reverse complement strand
GTAATCAAAGTAACCTATGAACTAATCAATACGACGGTAGCACCAGCAAGTAACACGGTAACGGTAACAGCACAAAACCCAGCTGGGCAAACCGAGACAAGCACAGGAGGTACTAATCAAAATGTAAGTCCAGATGTAGTACCGACGCCTAGCCCTGCGCCAACACCGAGTCCAACACCTACTCCTCCGGGACCTCCTTCATTGAATGTTACAACTAACGCAGCTGTGACAGCAGGAGCAGAATGTCGTGATGTTACAGTTACAGCGCCATCTTCAGTTACGTCAGACACTACAGTGACAGTCACTATAAATCCTGCTTCTGCCAGTTCATATGGTTTTGGATCTGGTCCAAGTGCAGGGGCATTTTCAGATACAGCAACTTGCACCATATTTGCAACTTCCTCTTCTTGTACTATTGGTGATGGGAATGGTTTGTGTGCAGCCACTGGTAGTGCTGGCAGTTCATTTACAGCAATTGCAAGTGCAACTGGTTACAGTAATGGTACTCAGGCTGTAACTGTTGCATCAGCGAAAAATATTTTCGTGACAGATAACTTTAGTGGTGGTGCTGATTTACCAGCGGTGGCTGCAAATCTTAGTTTAGGTTCTTTTACAGATGGTTTTCAAGCCGGAGATGCTATTTGCCAACATTATGCTACGAATAATAGTTATGCTGGTACTTATAAGGCATTAATAGCTGGCACCAATCGTCAACCTGGCGGTAGCGATTGGGTGATACATCCAAGTACGTTATATGTTCGCGCCAGCGACGGTATTACAGCCATTGGCACGAGTACAGCTGGGGCGCAACTACCCGCTACATTAACTAATGCTATAAGTTCGTCAGTTTCTACTCCTGCTCTAAATGGTTTTGCTGTTAATTCAGACCCATGGGTGCTGGATACGACGTATGGTAATTGTAGTAATTGGACATCAGCAACACCGGGTACTTGGGTTTATAATGGGTCACCGACTGCGGCTATTGCTTTTGGTACGGGAGGGCTGCCACCGCAAGGGTTAGGGTATTTGGGTGCTCCTGGCCTTCAAATTGGCTGCAATAGTGTAACTTCAGTGTTGTATTGTGTACAACAATAAATTATTACATAGTGTAAGCATCTTCTTTTACATAAAACGCTCTTGCTCTTGCTTTTGGTAAGAGCGTTTGTTTATTAGTGGTTTATCTAGTAGCTCACCATCCATATAGCATTTAATTCGCCACATGAAAACTGTTGCTTGCCATAGCTGTAATCCACCAAACAATCAGAGATTTCTATAGTTATCTCAACTGATATAAATAATATGATTCTTCTAGATAATAGCGGTTATTTATCGGTAAATAATCTTGAGCTTCAATCATAATCTCAATAGACAAAATCATCTATTGAATAAGATCAATTTAAATAATATAATCTATCTTGAAAAGTTAGAAACAACCTAAAGTACAATAATACCTTAACTGGGGTTTAATTTTGTGAGTTAAAATTTGTTGAAAGTGTTATAAAAAACTACAGTAAAGACTTGTGGTAAAACATCCTGTAGCAAAAAGGAATTAAATTTCTGCAAGTAACATTTATATGGTAAATTTAAGTAAGTAAGTCAGAATGATTTAATGATTAATGTCTTACTTGTTACAATTGTTACCGCAAGACAAAAAATAAAATATAAAAATATTACTAGAAATTATTACATATTATTTAAGAGGATGGAACTACAATGAAGAAAAAATCAAATGTGTTAAAAATTCAAACTATTCTTATGAGTGGCATTATTCTGGCTGGATGTGCCAGTGGTAGCTCTAACAATAACGCATCTCCAGTACAACCTGTTTATACTACAATTTTTGATGCTGGTAGTAGTGGGACTCGCTTATCATTTTATAAAGTTATTCCTGGTAATGGTGGTTATCCGCAAATTAATAAACTTTATGAAAATGAGTTTAATGATAATGGGATTAATGATTTCCTGAATGGTAATGGAACGATTGAATTAAAAGATAAAAAAGGCAACAATACTCTTCCAGGTGGTGTTCGCCCAGTTAATTGTACTGGTGGCACTGAACAAACAACAGGTAAACAAGTTCAAATTGTTAATTTGGGAGAGTCGGATGTTAGCCCTTGTGTTTTGGCTCCGTTACTAGAATCTCAGGATATTGCTCTAGCTGCCAATGGATTGTCACGTTCGCAGGTTAAAACTGAACTTTTTGCAACTGCTGGGATGCGTACTGAAGATACTCGCAATGGTGGAAGCCATAGTACCTTAGATATTGAAAAATATTATCAATCAATGAAATCCTACGTTGCGGGAATGGGGTATGCAATTGGAGAATTTAAAACGATCAATGGTAATAGCGAGGAAGGTGTTTGGACATGGACAAACCTTAATGATTATTATTATAACATTTTTGGTGGCAACACCACAGTAAGTAAAACAATTCAGAATCCTGTAGGTGATTTTGAGGTGGGTGGCTCATCAATGCAAATTGCGTTTCCTACTAATTACACACCAAATGATGAAAGTAATATTTATCGTGTAGCGATTAATGGTAAAACATTCAACGTTTATAGCAAAACCTTACTTGGACTGGGTGGCGATGATGCCCGTAAGTATGTCCGTGCGTATAATTACAGTAATCAAAATGGCGGCCTTGATTGTTTTGCGACTGGTGCAACTGTATCTAATACAACAGAGGATAGCGGTATTGCTCTTTATCCATCAACTATGCTAACTCCAAATATTTTCCCTGCTAATCTCGTAACTACGGCTCCTTGGTTTAGCTTAAGTGCTGGATCACTTAACCTAACTGGGAATCCAACTTTTAACTTAAGTAGTTGTAGTGCTAAGTATAATGTCGTTGAAAGCCAAGTTGTGGCTTTGGCACGTAATAATAATGGTACTTATAATGAAGGAAATACTGCGACAGTATCTTCTTTAAAAGAGGTTTTACAAACTAGTACCAGTCCTTTTGTTGGAGTTGATAATTTTTTCTACACGGCTGATGATCTTAATCTTGCTGAATCAACAAATTTTAATCCTACAATATTTCAAAATGCACTAACTACGAAATGTGCATCCACGATATCTGGTGAAAAACTTGTTAATCAAGCAATTTGCCCGAATGGAACCTTTATGGATTCTTTCTTATTTGGTGCCAATGGACTATTTAATGGAAGCACAGCAAGCTTTGCTGGTGTTTTAGCATCTAAACAAAATGGAACAACAGTTCTAACCTGGACGCGTGGTTATTTGCTATTGAAATATGCAAATTAATAAAATAGAAAATTAGTTATGGCATGAGAGCTGTAATTCCAGCCATGCCTCATTAACCATTATTCGCGTTTTAGGTGCATAGTTTTTAAAGCTATGCATTTTTTGCATATCAGGTGGGTAAATCCATGGTGTGTTTTTAATTACTGGATCAATTTTTGCCAATGCAGCTTTATTCATAATACTGGCACCAGTCATATTAGCCAATTCAATAGAACTTTTAGTACTTAAAAGATTATTGATTAATTGATAGGCAAGACCTGTATCACTGACATAATATGGAATCACCAGATTATCCAACTCATACATATTTCCTTCTTTTTGCAATTTGGCATCAATAGTTACCTCTTGGTGACTGTCTTTAAGATCCTGAATAGTCTTAAAAATATCTACCGAATAGCTCATTGCCAGCCAAATATTGCCACGCATTAGACTACGGTAATAGGTGTCGCTATCAAATTTTGCCCAATAGGGCATTGCACGTTCAATCACTGCTCGGGCTTGTTTTAGGTCATCAAGATTGCTTGAATTAGGATCTTTGCCCAGATAAAGTAAGGCTGCGGCAAATACATTGCGCTGAGAGTTAAAGACGGTAACTTTCCCCTTGAGTTTTTTCAAATACTTAGGGTCAAAGATAACTGCCCAACTATCTGCGACAATTCCCAATCGCTGCAATTCTTTTTTATTATAAGCTAACATTACGTTATCATAAGCATAGGGTACTGAATAGCGATTGCGCGGATCATATGCCTGATTTAGAAACTGTGGATCAATATTTTTTAGATTTGGTAGACGAGCTAAATTTAATGGTTGGAGTTTATGCATAGAGGCTAGCTGTTCAACTGCATACGCAGTGGGCACTACGACATCGTAACCACTCGCTCCTGCCGCAAATTTAGCTAGCATTTCATCATTTTCATTAAAATAGTTTTGCGCAAGTTGGCAATTACATTCTGCTTCAAACTGCTGGGCGGTACTATCTGCTAGATAATTAGCGGCAATATAAATATTAATTACTTTGTTAGCATAAACGACTGAACTTGCCAATAGGGTAACACATAAGAAAACTATCCTCACAATAGATACTGATTCCTTTTAATAATTTTATAAATAATGGAGGCACAAATTGCAGTGGAAATTAATGATAAAATACTACCAAAACCAAATAATCCACTGTAACCCAATAATTTGGCTAAATAGCCACTTAACATCATTCCTGAGCTATAGATAATAATTTCAGCACAGAGTAAGATAGATATATCTGTCGCAGATTGTTTTAGCTCACAATTTTGCATAAAAAATGCGTGTGTTCTTACGCTTTAGAAAATTAGTTAACGATGGTTTGCAGTCTTGGATAACTTTAGTTTGCTCGGCTTTTTCTTGAACCAGAGCCTGTATAATTAGCAAAATTAAGTTAGCAATGACTAACGTTAGAATCGAATTTTGCCAACCAAGTTGTGGATAAGCGATTAAAAATAGTCCACCGCCAATAAAGCTTCCCAGTGCAGTACCAACTACTTGAGCATAATTACCAAAACGTAGCTGACCTGAGTTAACTTGTTCCAAAATAAACGCACTGGTTGCCAGATAATGGGTAGCAGCACAAATCAATAAGGCAATTATTATACCAAAGAGTAATTCAGCATGCTGATTTGGTGGAATATTATAAATAATTATTAAGCAAATTAGCATTAATCCTTGTAATGGAACTAGCCAGCTTTTGCGTTTACCAAATTTCAGATTATAGTATCGATCTAGCAATGGCGCCCATAAAAACTTGAATGCCCAAGGGAGCATAAGGCTGCCAAATAATCCAATAATGGTGAGCGAGACACCGTTGGTGCGCATGATTGTTGGCAGCGCTACCGTTGCAAAATACAGCGGAGTGGTATTGGCGATTGCCAAAGCAGTAATACTCGCCAGTGTTTTATAATTATGCATCTGAATTGACTTCGCTGTTAAGGATTAATTTTGCCTGCTGCAATGCCAGCTCCAAAATTTGAACGGGAATACAGCGAAAAGGTATTCCCTTTGCCATTGCTGGAGAATTTAACGTAAGTATAGTGCGATTGTATCCATTGCAGCACAATGACTTTAGAGATGTTATTTATTTTATGGGGTAAATTTTTGGCAGGTAATTTTTTACGTAAGGCATTTTATGAGGGTTTATACCTGAAAAAAGGTATTAGCTCAAAAATAAAATATAAGGTGAGTAGTATTTGATCCGAATGATAATACTAGCCGCTCAAAATAAACGGCTAGTATAAGCTAGGTAGAAAAATTAAGCGTTATAAATTCGCGCTAAATCTTCACTGGCAACGCCAGTTGGACGAAGTTTAAATTTTTCAACCAAAATATTTACCACATTTGGCGTTAGGAATGCAGGTAAGGTAGGGCCTAAATGAATATTTTCGAGACCAAGGTGCAGTAATGTTAATAAAACTGCCGCGGCTTTTTGCTCAAACCATGAGATTATTAGTGATAACGGTAATTCATTAACCCCACAATTAAATGCGCCAGCTAAAGCAATGGCAACTTGGATTGCAGAATAAGCATCGTTACATTGTCCCATATCCAATAGTCGCGGAATACCGCCGATATCACCGAAATCATCTTTGTTAAAACGATATTTACCACAGCCTAGCGTTAGAATTATGCTATCTTTGGGTGCTTGATGAGCAAATTCAGTATAGTAATTACGTCCGCTTTTTGCCCCGTCACAACCACCAATCAGGAAGAAGTGTTTGATTGCTCCAGATTTTACTGCTTCAACTACTTGTGGTGCTACGCTTAAGACCGTATTACGTGCAAAACCAGTAGTAATGAATTTAGCTTCATCTGCATCTGCGCTAAATCCTGGTGCTGCCAATGCTGCTCTAATAGCTGGAGTATAGTCATGGTTTTCAATATGTGGAATACCAGCCCAGCCAACTGCATGGGTAGTAAATAGGCGCTGGTTATAACTATTTTGTGGCTGAATCAGACAGTTAGTTGTCATAACAATACTACCTGGGAAAGCCGCAAATTCAGCTTGTTGATCTTGCCAAGCACCACCATAATTACCCACTAAATGTGGGTATTGTTTAAATTTGGGATACGCAAGAGCAGGAAGTAGTTCACCATGAGTGTAAACATTAATTCCTTTATCTGCAGTTTGTTTGAGGATATCTTCTAAATCGTTTAATGCATGTCCACTTACCAAGATACATTTACCTTTTACTGGTGTAATGCGCACTTGTGTTGGTTCTGGGTGTCCATAGGTTTCGGTATGAGCTCTGTCTAATAGTTCCATAGTTTGGTAATTAGTAGCACCAACTTTTAATGCCCATTCCAAATAGGCATTAGCATCACTTGATTCGGTTGCCAGAAATACAAGACAATCATGAATTGAGGCATATATTTGTGGATCAGTGTGTCCAAGCATTCGTGCATGATCGGTATATGCTGCTAAACCTTTTAGTCCAAATAGAACTAGACCATACAATCCAGTTAAATCTTCGTCTAAATTTAATGAACGCATATCAAAACCAATTGCATCCGCTTGTTCAAGTAAACCATCCAAACTGCTTGCAGCCTGATAATTTGCAGCAGCCAAATCTGATAGCGCTGGTGTAATGCCTTGTGCTTCACAAGTTGCAATATAGCGTGCACAAAGTTCTTTGCGCATAGCTACGGCTTGACGAATATAATCCTGCATTCTTTGTTGGTCAAAATTGACATTGGTTAGTGTTGAGAATAATGCTTCACCGACAAATGCATCAACCGCTGAATCGACCACGCCTACAGCTCTAGCGTTTTGTGCATAGATACTAAGTCCAGATAGGGCGTGAATGAGCAAATCTTGTAAATTAGCAGTCGTATTGTCTTTACCGCAAATTCCTAGAGAATTACATCCTACCCCGGTAGGTGTACGTAAAGTTTGTTCACATTGATAACAAAACATAGTTAATTTCCTTATAATAGTTGAGTGGTTTAATCGGGTATTGTCATTAAATCCTATGTGGGTATTATAACAATACTTGTATATAAAATGCAACTTTATTAACCAGGGGAGATGAAAATAACCGAGCAAGCAAAGAGTTGGTATAATTGTGGGCTTTGTTTCAAAAGCTTTTTAGTTAAAAGAGAGTAGAGTGTTTAAACAGAATTCAATGTATTATCTATGGCATAATCAATTTTCAACGCCACAACGGAGAATCATCGCCACCTTTTTATTTCAGAGTCTGGTCGAGTACGCTATATTTTTTGTATTGCTAGCTCATCATCATGCGGTTGCAATGATAGTTTTTCAAACTTCTGATTGGTTTCCTTCAACACTTTACTTTGATGTTTTATTCAGCGCAATTTTAGCGACATGCTTTATCGCGTTTTTATTGATTTTGCGCTATCGATGTGTAATTTACCCTGTAAGTAAACTAGGTGTAAGTGTTTGCTATGTGCAAGCATTTTATTTAATATTTTTGACTATTGGCTTGAATTTTTTAAAACATTATGAGTTCTCTGTCTTGGTAATTTTTATTTTAGTTTCTGTGATATTTGCAATAGGTTATGCTTATGATAAAATTATTACCATTGGTTCGCTCCTTTCTATAATTAATAACCGTTCAGCTTACTTATTTTTAGTTCAGTGTTATTTTTTTGCGCTTTCAAGCGGTTTAATTTTTGCCTCAACTTTAAATAAATTGGCTACTGTGGTAGTTACACATTATATTTTTTCGATTAGTCCATTAGTTATCCCACTATTATTTGCTAGTATTGTTGCAGCAATTTCATCACACTTATTATCGAAGTTCAAAACGATTCTTGATGCCAATAAAATGCAGGAAATCTATATGAGTTTATTTAGCTGTAAGAAGGAACTAATTGCCCGTTTAGGTGTCAATATAGTAATTGGTGCTTTTTTAGTAAAATGGTATTTTGCAATGCCACTTTTTCTGCAATATTCAGAAAACTGGAGTGCTAAGCATATTGCTGATGCAATTTTTCTTGCGGCTTCATTATCTATAATAGTAAATTGGTTTTTCCTGCGTTGCTTCAATCAGTTTAATGCACACCGTCTTTTTGCTTGGGTATTGGGATTATTAACCTTCACGGTATTATTTGTTGCTGCAAATTTGTATTTTCATCATTGGGTACTCTTATGTGTTATTTTAATGGCGGTATTTTATAATTCACTACAATCTACAGTAAATAAAATTGTACACTATGATATTATTGCAATTGAAATTAATCTAATCTTACTTGTTATTGGTGGATT
>CAYIZV010000090.1:0-8698 GCA_964367915.1 uncultured Neisseria sp. | reverse complement strand
TTTTTATGTACGTAATGATAAAGCAGTGTATCAGCGATATAAAAGAAGCAAAAAGATTCAATGCACAAGATAATTTTCAGATGTATCGAGATAAATACCCAGAAAACGTTTTAAACGATGGCACAGTAGTTTGTATACATTGCAAAAGTCATAAAACTGTAATGCACTACAGCATTAAATACTGTCAAACCTGTAACGCATTTTTATATCGCACGTATGAAAAAAAAGGATTTTGGATTGGGCTTTAGTATAGACCTAAAAAAAGACCAGGCTTGTTCCTGGCCTTTTTTTAGGTCCGACAACCGCAGGGCGTCAGTTTTAGCTAAAATCTACTTTTAAGAGCATTAGCTGGTGTTTGAGGCACTTCCTCAACGTTTGACATATCTACACCACCCCCAGCGTCATAATGCGCTACAGTCGCATTATTTGCGTGTATTTGGGTTAACGTTCTTGCTTTATCCGCAACCTCTAAAAACTCGGCTGATTCTTTGTTAAATTCACCAGCTAGCAACGGTAAATAACCGTTATAGCATAATTCCAACAACTCACCAGCAACATATAAAAAATGCTCCCCCGTGCGTAGCTTAGTTAGTAGCTCTTTAGGGTATCGAGCGTGCAATACTTTTTTAAGTTTCTTTGCACCCGTCGATTTGTCAGCTAAAATAATTGATGTTTCAGCGTCTTTAGTTTCTTCGTGAATTATTTTTGTGCCGGCATAATGCTCTTCAAATACTTCTAAGATGAGCGGGTCTCTTGTGCCATAGATATACTCATACGAATTATTAGACATGATAACAGATAGCATTTGCTCAGAACTAAGCCCGATTTGTTTAACCTCAAGCAATGCACCTGTCTGATAAGCTGTTATCAGCTTGAAGCCCTTTCCTGCTCCTTCCGTAAATATATCGATAAAGTCCTGCGATGCGTATTTCATGAACTCATCACCAATAACAGTAACAATTTTACTAATTCGCTCTTGCGATCTCACAAATCGCAACGAGCTAATTAATACTGATAATATTGCGTTTTCATCTTTAGTTTTAGCTTGAATATACAAACACCCACCCCCACGAATTAAATCCGCATACTGCACACCATTTTTGGCGTTGATACACGGCTTATAACTCAACTTAATTAATGCAGTTTGTAAGCTGGTTTGCTCTTTCTTTTTTGGATCAAAAAATAATGCCATATGTTTAGTAACAATATCAAAAATCGTTACTTCATTAGGCGAGCCAGCTACAAACATAGCAATCTTCTGAGCGGTTGCATCGTCTTGTTGAATATAGTAACTAGTTGCCATATCGTCGGTTTCTTCCAATTTTGCTAACTGCATCAAGATTTTTTTTATAAAATCTGCGTCTTTGATTTGCAAAATATTAAATTGCGGTGGTGCAGATAATGACAACTCTATATAGTTATACGCTTTGCCATACTCATTAGCATACTTCCAGAGAATCGGAGCCATTACATCGTCGCCCCCGTCTTTAGAATCGCACATAATCACAAATTCATCATAAGCTAATAATTGAACTGCTATATTTTGTATAGCGACGTTCTTACCTGTTTGGCTGCGCCCTGTGCTGTTTCCGTGAGATTTTTTTATGAATGAATCATAATCACAATATATCGGTTTACCGTCCACATCTAAAGACATGAAAACTTTTCTATTTTTAAAATCATAATACTTAGCAGGATTATATTTTTTCAACTTCAAGTTATCATGATTTTTATAAATTTCTTCTGTGCTGGATAGTGTCGTTAATGCTCTATGTGTTTTACTGTCAATCCACTTGGTAATCTTACCGCTCAATCCTCTCGCACCATGCAAGAAGAACCACGCTGTAAATCCACCAGATATAACCCACCAAACACCCCAAAGGCGCAAATCAAAATTAAACTCTTTCCAGTTTAAAAACCCGAACACATCACAAGCTAACCAATAGGCAGCAATCAGAGCTGGAATAGAACACACAAACGCCATTAAATTTCCGAACAGACTACCAGCAAAGATCATCGACAAAATAATAGACGATGCCACTATAATACCTAATAATATTCTCGTAATTTTCCATGAATAAGGGATAACAGAACTTATAAATAAATGATTAAATATTGCCATAATTTTATCTGCAAATATCAACCATCCCAAGCCAAAAATAATTATAATATAAATATACTTTTTCATGAATCCAATCCCATAAAAAAACAAGAGTTAATTAATTAAGAAAGTTGCCCTAAAGTTGCTTGAGTTGCTTAAAAAGCTGCCAGCAGGCGTTGCTTACCGAGACAGTCGGGGGCGGAGCTTATTTATAAGCCCCCGAGCTGTTGCTGACGTTCAGGAAGCAACCCAAAAACAAAACGCCCTAGCGGTTTGTTTTTGGGTCAGGTGAATAAACATAAATTTATCGCCCACAGCGATAAAAAGACGCCCCAGCGTCTGCTTTATGTTTAGAGGGGTCTCCCCTGCCCGCCCGCCTCTCGCCACGCCCCAGCGTTGCGAAAGAGGCTACCCCAGTTTCAAAGCAATAACAAGACGATAGCCCCTCAGGGCGTAATTGTCGCAGGGATTGCTGTGCTTTGCTGAAAGTGGGGTAGCCTCTTTCGCTTGGCGAATGTGGCGGGCGGGCAATTAAACCAACGTAAACCGCCCTAGCGGTTTAACATTTGCAGGGCGTCCAGCCCGTCAGCAAATGTGGCGTTGTATGTGGTGTGTATAGTGGCGCAACCCGATTGCGTTACTATACTAAACACACCACATATTATAACACTATTAACACAACTATAAAAATATAATTAAAAAGCCCCGTAAAAAACGGGGCTTTAATAAACATTATAACAATTCTGCGGGTTTTTCCTCAATATTTAACTCTGATTTTTTATTAATTTGTCGCAATTCAGCAATCAATTTTTTTGCAAAATTATCAAAATCTAAACTAATATTTTGTTGATGATTTGCATTAAATATTTTTAATTCATGCTCAAATTCATCAGCTAATTTTTTACTAACTGTAATAGATAATTTTGTTTTTTCATGTGCTTTTATTGTTTTAATTAATGCCATTTTATTACTCTTTCTTAAAATTATTTTGCTTTTACTGATGTATCTGCACTGTTACTATTACTTGTTGATGTGCTATTATTTAACTCCATTTTATAGGTTTTTGCCATTTCTGCACCGTCTGCATATTCAACTTTTGTAATATATTTTTTACCAGATAAATTGCCAGAACCAAACCAATTATCGTTGCTTTTAGACCACAAAATACCCTCATTAGTACAAGCAAAAGCACTGCCATTATTAGCCGTGAATTGAATTCCTTTTACCCCTGTTAAATCAGCTGTGAATTTTACTTTTGAAAGCGTTTCATTTGCATTAGAAGCTATATTATAAATATCATCACTAGATATACTATAGAACGAATTTATAATATATTTTTTTGCATCTTCTTCGCTATAAAATGTCTTATCTACCATGCTATCAGCTATCTTAGTTTCTATTACATTTGTAATATATGTTACCTCAGCAATAGCATACATTTCTGCCAACATTCCATTTCTATCACCTAACCTAGAATACCAACCATTACAACCAGAGTTAGCCTCGCCAATTATCGAACCAGATACTATATTTTGAAGATTAAAACCCCATAGAAACTTATCATCATTACCGTTTTTAGCAGCATTTAATGCCTTTAATGCTCTAGCATAAATAATTGGATTACCACTTTCAATCGCTTTAATGCCTGACTCTCTAGCTAATATATTCTTTTTTAAATCTGGTAATGATTTTTTAAATTCATCTGAACTTAACAATATGTCAATTTGTGTATGAATATCATCTCTATTTTTATCATGAGCACTATCATACGCCGTAAATCTTTGAAGTGGCATCGGCAAAACTTCAAATGTACTAGCAATTAATGTTGCTACATTAACTTCTTTTGTTGTAATATTTTTAGTGCTTCTAAACATATTTTTAACTTTTGACATTGTACTATTATCAGTATATAGTTCTTCGTTTTTATTTGACGTACTAGAACCGCTACAACCAGATAGAACAACACAACAACCGCACAAAATTAGTATACTTTTTTTCACTATAACAACTCCTTTTTATTTGTTATATTCATCATAAACGCTACCATTATTATTTTGATTAAGTTCATTACTCAATCGTTTTTTTAAATTTTCTGTGGCACTTTCTCGCTGGCTGTTTACTCTCCTTTGCTCTTCATAAAGTACATTTAATTTAGCTTGTTCACTCTCAACAATAACGGCATTTTGCGCCACCTCTGTAGCGGATTTATCGCCCCATCGACGATCAAAATCAGCATCAAATTTAGCAGTTTCAACCCGCATTTCTTGATGTTTAACATCAATATCTTTGTTTACTTTTTCGCTTTGATATATGTATAACAATGTCGCTATAATCATCAGCGGAATAGCAAATAACAAAGCTTTCACAATAACTCATTTCTGTTTACATCTTCAGAGCTATAACCATCTATAGCTCTTAAATCTAAGTTAGTTCCACGAACGATATTATTCTCAGATAATTCAAACTCATCAGCAATAGCATCTTGATTTATATTACTATTAGAATAATACATCCCCAAAACAACACAAACACAAATAATACATAATATTAGCAATAAAAACATATTAAACCACTCCTTGGTAAAAGTCATAGCTAATCAAAACTAATTTCTATATGGATATGATACTTTAGGATCTTTTGAGATTGGTATTAGAAAAGCCAATAAAATACCAAGCACACACCCACAAATACCAAGCAAAACACTATGAAAAAACCCAAGTGCCCCGAACAAACAAAAGATTATTGCTCTAGCAATTTGACGTTCTTTTTTATACGAAACATGCCCCCCGCAACCTCTGCATATAGTAGCCCCATCAGGTATTAATGTATGACACAAAGCACATTGCCAATACTTCATATTACCTCCATAGACACTTTTAATTTTTCTTGGTAAAAGTCATAGCAATAATTAGCAAAAAATGCAAATGCAGCAATCGAACTTACTAAATATTGAATGCTTAAATTAACAGTTGGAAAAAAGCGATAAACACCAAAAACAATTAAAAAACCAACCGAAAAAACTAAAAAACCCATCGCTAAAAACTCAGCTACTAGCTTAAATTTTTTCATTTTCTATAAACTCCTCAAAATTATTAAAATCAATAAAAATAAACTTCTCTCTATCTTCTGCCAATAAAATAACATCTTCACCGCGTGTATTTTTTACTTTATCAACCTTAGTAAACATCGTTTTTAAACGTTCTGCCGTCAAGTTTTCACAACAAACAAACAAGATAAAATCAAATCTTTCATTGTAGCAATCATCTAAACATTTGCTAATTTTCTTAACTAATCCATCATAACTATAAATGTTCCGCTGCAACTCAATAGAGTATGTTTTATTAAGCGTTAAAACAGCATCAGGAATGCTTTTAAACTCTGATTCTGTGCGCTGTATCTCTATGTCAGTACGCCACTTTAAAGCTTCACCAAAGATATTCAGCGACATAATCCGCAAGCGTTGCACTAGCTCATTATGAAACATAGTTTGATGGCTTAATTTTCCAGCTTTGTACTTCTCAAACTTATCAACAAATGCTAGCCCCCTATCAGTTATTGAGTAATAATTGCGCGGCGTTCCTCCGCTGGAGATCGCCCGCTTACTCAATAAATCATCATCAATTAATGTATCCAAGAAACGGCGGACATATGATAAATGCTTAACCCCAAACAATAAGCGCACATTTTCGGCAGTTGTCCAATACTCACCGCTAGCAAGAAAATTCAGGACAGTATAACGCCGCGATTTATTGACGTTAAAGCGTTCGAGCTTCGACATTTTAGCAATTCTTTCAGATTTATTAACGTTGTGCATTATTGTACCCCAAAACAACTATAAACGCAACTATAAAAGCTACGAGCAAAGAAATAATTAATACAATAGTATATAACACGGCAGGTCTAGAGTGTAATTCTAGGCGTGCGTTAACCGTTAATTTGCTACGCACCACGGGATAAGCCATTGAGTGGTTGTGGACAGCTAACGCTGCACTACCTGACCACAACACACGCAACAGCTTACCGCCGTTAATTAACAGCTAACTGTTTTAATTCAAGTGCGCGCAATAAGCTACGCAATTTTAGGGCAGCAAAAGAACAAATTACCAGCCAGCCAATCAATTTAGAACCATCAAAGCACAGGACACTACCATCGCCAGCCTCAAACACGCAGAAAAGGGCATAAAACATGCCTTAGATTCGATTTTTTAACTGAGTTAGCGTTTATTTTGCGGTTCAGTCTAGTTTTACCGCGATTGGCTCGCGCCTTAAACCCAAAACTTTCGTAAATCAAAATCTCAATTCGTGGATCAGTTTTAGAAAATCTGTGCCTTGTCACGTTCTAAAAACTTGTCCTAAAAACTTAAATTTAACTTGTTGATTTTGTGGATAGTCTTGGTTAAATGTTGGGGTGTTTGAGGGTGTAGCTCGCTACCCCTCATCATAAAAAACTGCGTAGCTATTTTTTAGGGGGAGGCTCACGTAGTGAGGGGGCAAAGCCCCATTTGTACTTCCATTTTTGCAAAAAATGTTATCCACAGGAGTTATTCTTTTAGTAATCTTATTTGTATATATATTTGTTAATATATATACTACGAGTTTTTGCTTGTCTTTTTGGCGTTTAATACGGGTTTTTGCTTGCTTAACCACGAGTTTTTGCTTGCTGTAAACTAAAAGTTATTGACAGTTATTACGAGATAATGGCATAATCTCGTAATAACTCAACTAAGAGAAATTGCTTGACTGATATTGCTGAGGATTTATGGAAAAATTATACAGACGTAAAACCCCAAAGGTTTACAAGAACAAGAAGCTAAATAATGCTAATTTTGGCACTTATAACCTAAATGATTATCAAGTGTTTTTACAGCTAATTAGCATGATTGGCGGTATTGATGAAACAGGTAAATACTTACAACCACAAGAGTTGCAACGAGAATACACACTAACAGCTAAAGAATTTAGTCAGCACTTTGGTGTTGAGCTTGATGGAGCATACACTACATTAAAACGTGTAGCTAAAAAACTAACAGAAACATCTATTACCTTAGAAAAACCTGAATTGTTTGAAACTTGGCACATAGCTCTATGTGCCGAAGCTAAATACAATCACAAACAAGGGAGTTTATCAATAGAGTTCACCCCAAATATAATGCCTTATCTCGCACAAGTTAAACAAAAATTTGTTCTATACAACCTCAAAGAAATTGCTAATTTTGGGAGTTTGTACAGTACAAGGTTATATGAACTGCTCCAAGAATTTAAGGATACTGGCTATAGTATTAAGTCAGTTGCACAGCTAAGAGAAACTTTTGCGGTGGGTAAAAAATTTAAGTTGTATAACGACTTTAAACGGTTTACATTTGCTCATGCGGTTGAAGAAATAAACTCTCAATATGAAATGAATTTGCGATTTAAAGAGCTAAAAGAAGGTCGTAAAGTTGTTGCGATCCGTTTTGAATTTACACCTAGTTACACAAGACAAGGCTATAACCCAGCCACTAAACAATTGGTAAACGTAACCGTCAAACCTCCGCGCAAACCAAAGCAAGACCAAGACGACGACAATCTACCGCCACCAGTTCCACCGATACAACCAGAATTAACCTTAGTAGAGACCGCCAGCAAGGGGCAAAAGTTGCTAAAATCTACAGCAAAAGGGCTAGCTAAAGTAGGAATTAAACCAGTTCCAGAAGTACAAAAAGCACTTAACGAACGTAAGGATACATCAGCAAAAGAAACGATTAAAGCCATCGCAAAAGGTGCAATAAATGCAGATAAGAGACGAATTAATACAGCCGTGGAAGCAACTAAAGAAATTATTACTTTATTAATGAAAGTTAAAAATTTAACCGAAACAGAAGCTAAAATATTTGCAATAGAGCATGAGTTAATCTAAATGACTTAGCAGTTACTATTATCGTAGTTTTTAACTATTTAAAGTATTACCAAATTAGGCATACATATGTTATAATACAAATATGTAATATTAAGGTTGAACTATGTTAAATTGTGAATGGGATGAAACTAAAAACATCACCAACCAACAGAAACACAAAATAAGTTTTGAAACTGCTCAATACGTATTTTTAGATCCAGCGGCGAGACATAGCCCAGATCGAGTTGTAGATGGTGAAGAACGAAGGCATGTTATTGGTAAAATTCTTAACATTGTAGTCGTGTTAGTTGTGTATACAGAAAGAAACGGGAATATGCGCATAATTTCAGCTAGACCCGCCAGTAGAAAAGAAAGGATTTTATATCATGGAAATGAATAAAAAAATGCTTGAAGAGTTAAGAGTTCTTGCCAATATAAAAGACGAAGATATTGATTATTCAGATATCCCTGAGATTACTAGTCTCGCGGGTTGGGAACCAAACCCCTTTTTTAAACCAGTAAAAGCGCCAATTAGTGCCAAATTGGATAAGGATGTAATTGCATGGCTTAAAATTCATGGTCCAGTCTCTAAATTTCTGAATCAAATTTGTCGGGAAAAAATGCAAGAAGAGCGTCAGGAATTAGCTCAAGCAATGTAATGTTATGCCCTAAACAATCGTGTTTTAGGGCATAAAAACAGTTCACTATTATGCCGATAATAG
>CAYIZV010000089.1:0-9165 GCA_964367915.1 uncultured Neisseria sp. | reverse complement strand
TTTGTCACTTATATTCCGAGATAGTCGCTCCATTAATATGTCATGATTTACTCGGTCAAAGAATTTCTCTAAATCCATATCTACAACGTACTTATAACCATCTCGTAGGTATTCGCGCGCTTGGCGCAATGCCATTTGTGCGCTACGATTTGGGCGAAAGCCATAGCTCGAATTTGAGAACTTCGGCTCGTATATCGGCTCAAGTATTTGCAGTATCGCTTGTTGTATTACTCTATCCAGTACAGTTGGAATTCCCAGCTGCCGCTTACTACCATCGGGTTTCGGTATTTGCACACCTCGAACCAATTCAGGTTGATAGCTACCGTCTAAAAGTTCTACTAGAAATTCTTCTTTGTGTTCACGAATGTAGGTTGGCAACCTCTCGATGGATATCCCATCTACTCCTGCTGCGCCTTTATTCGCTTTCACTTTTCTATAAGCTCGGTTCATATTTGCTCGTTCGCAAATTTGTTCCATTAGATTATTCGTCAAGACTCGTTCCTCATTCTTCGCCAGTGATGCTTGTTACTCCACCGAATCGCACAGTTCTAGATACTCTTTCACCAAGCCAAACGTGGCTGCTTTTTTTTTTATCAAAAAAAAACTCTTTGCCTGTCACTCCACATCACTAAGATTTATGTAACTGCTTCTTGCTCTAATTAATTCAGTCCTTCCAGAATTGTTGCAACAATTCTGTACTATGACTTCTGCTGACTTCTTGCACCTCATCAACTAGCATTACTACCAGTTTAGTTACTCATGTAACAAAATGCAAGACCTCCCAGAGTAAGACGCACATCTTTCATTTGGTTAATGCCACATTTACCCCTACACCTACGGTCGATTATTGGGCTTCCTTATCTAAGGCTAAGTTACCCGATGTAGTAGCCTACTATGTGATTCCTGTTCGTCACAACCAAACTACGCCATTTGCTTCCTTCAGATTCTACCTCACGGTAAACACCCTTGCATAGGCTCATTATTCCCATCGACGGGGCTAACAGCGGACTTACACCGCCTAAATGTGCGCCATGTCTGGCGCACCTAAGACGATTAGATATTGTAGTGGCAATATCTAATCGTTCTGCATTTTGGTATCATTATGTGTAATATTTTTTACATTTAAAATTAAAGTTAGAGTAGAATTATGTATATATGTAAAATATATGTTTTACATAATTAAATAATATTGTTTCCGAATTGGAATTATATAATGATCATATCAATCGCACATCAAAAAGGTGGAGTAGGCAAATCAACTATTGTTTTTAATTTGGCGCATTATTTGGCAGAATTTAATCCTGTATTAATTGATTTAGATTTACAAAATACAATAAGTTTTGCAAATAAAATAAGATCAAGCGCCGCAGACCCTTTTAATATTCAAATTATTAATACAGATAATGAGTTAAAAAAAATTATTCAACAAAGTAACGATAGCAATTTGTTCATTATTGACACTGGTGGATTTGATTCTAGTTTGAATAGGATGTCTATTATTGCTTCAGATTTAATTATAACGCCAGTTAGTGACAAATTATTTGAAATACTAGGTCTGAAAAAATTTGAATCAATTTTGATGGAGCTTAGTAAAATAAAAAAAGAAAAAGTTAAGACTCATATTTTACTCAATAACATTTCACCATTTACCAAAAAACTTGGTGATTTAAATGAATTTATTCAAAAATCAGAATATTTCATTTTACTTAATAGTGTGTTACGGCAAAGGGCAGACATTGTTCATTCTTCATCAAAAGGGTTATCAGTAGCGGAACATAATAAGCATTCAAAAGCACACTATGAAATTCTAGAACTGGCCAATGAAATTAAGAAAATATTACACAAGTAATATATATCATATATATATCATATATATATATATGATATAATATCTATATTAAATAAGTATTAAAATGGTATACTAAAATGAATAAAAAAATAAACTTTGATGCACTAAATGAGGCCATGAAATCAGCACCAATGTCAGAAAATAAAAACGCCGAGAATTCAGACAAAAAAAAGAAAAAATTGATTGATATCCCTATTGACTGGGAAACTAAAATAAAAGAAAGTTACAAAGGTACAGTTAATGGATATATACAGATGGCAATTTTTGAACGAATGCAAAAAGATGGTTGGATTAAATAATACAGTAATATATTTATTTTATATATTATAGATATGTTAAACACATTAATAACATATAGAATAATAATAATGCTGAAATAGCTACTACGACTAAATTACGCTGAACTTTAGGTGCAAATGTTGATTGTAGCTATGCAGTTAAAGAACTGACTAAGTTTAATTATCATCCGATGGGGAATCTAAATCTTTAACGGATAAAATATGTATTAGATAGAATTAAAAATGTTAAATATTAATGATAAAATAAAAGATTTCAAGAAAACTTTGATAACCAAAGAGCAAAGAGAAAAGGAAGCAAAAGAAGCTAAGTTACTCGGTACAGCTATGCAACAACTCTTACCTGATATTTTTGAAGAAAAGAGAGCAATACCTAATAGCTTCTTACGTGGGGCTTTATTTGGCATGGTACGCAAAGGACGAAGAGCATTAGTTGAAAACAAACCAATTTTTACCATGTCACAATATGAGATTGCTTTTAGTGGAGCTGAGTTAGATCAGAATGATTTGGAATTATGGGATACCCTAATCTACCTTGCAAAATCTAATAATGTTAAAAATGAGCTGCGTATAACGCTTTATGAATTGTGCCGACAATTAAAGATTGCGGATAGCGGAACTAACCGCACGGCTTTAGTAGAGCGAGTAAAAAGATTAAAGTTTGGGGTTGTTAACTTAAAAGTTAATGATCAAGAGATTTTTGGGAGTTTAATAAACAATGGGTTTGTGGATAACTGTGATGGACGTCTTGTAATAGAATACAACAAAAAGTTAGCTCCGCTATTTTCTGAGGGAGATTATACCATAATAAGTGCAGATATTCGCCATTTATTGGGTGATAATCAACTCGCTCGATGGTTATATAACTTTTACGAAAGTCATAATGAACCAATACCATTTGCAATAGGTTTCGTACAAAAATTATGTAGAAGTGAAAGCGAGCTTAAAGAATTTAAACGATTACTAAAAAATTCACTAGAGCTCGTTCAGAAAGCTCATTTAGCAGTTAATGCAAAATCCAAATGGAACTATGAAATCACTAAAAATAATTATTTATGCATATATCCAAAAGGTAAAAATAAGAACCAACTGAATTTGTTTGATAAATTTTAATTACAATACCGATGTATCACCCACCGAATTATATAATAATTATGTTGGAAGACATGTATAATATACAAAACATTAAAATTTGTGATAATTTATAACAAATAGTAATAATATGTGTCAAATAATTAAAGTAAAAATACACCATAATATTAGTATATATCAAATAGTTATACAAATATTAAAAGCATATTTTAGTATTTACTAAAGTACCGATGTATCACCCACCAAGTACCGATGTATCACCCACCAAGTACCGATGTATCACCCACCAAAGTACCGATGTATCACCCACCAAAGTACAAGAATAATATAACTATATCAGCTAGTTAAAAATCACCTAATCCTTTATTTAATCCCTTATATAATCTGTTTTTTCGCACAAAATTTTGGACACATACATTGCATGTCGCTCTACATCATTTATATCCAGCACGTAATAAGCAACATGGGGTAATAATCAACATGCTTAATTATTCGCTCTGCTCATAATTTATAAATTAAAGTAATGGGGTAGCGAGCTACGCCCCTTATAAACCCCCAAAATTTAGCTTTATTGAACATTATCCGTAAATATCAACGTATTTCTTTAATTAAATTTAGAAGTTAGTAATTAGAGCGCGAGGTGGATTTGGTTTAACTAGAGATTAAACCGCGATTATAGGCTCTTTTTAAGCTGATAGAGCACATTTTAGACGGTTAAATATAGTGGGTATAGATTGGGGGATTTTATTTGATTGTAGGCTCTTAAAGTTAATGGGCTATCTAGTAATGTTAAATAGATAGCCCATTAACTTTAAGGAATATGTTAAAAACATAAATTATTAGTTCTAGTTATTATAGCAGTTTGTGGTAGTTGTGTCCTGAGATTTTGTTGTTACTAACAGAAATTGGGGATTAGCTGTGAATAGTTTTATTATTGACAAGAAAAAAGCCCCGAATATTCGGGGCTGGAGATTATCATATGGCCTTTGGATTTGGCCTCAAACTGTCGGAAACAGCGCATAATGCTAATATACAGGTAACACCTGTATATAGGATCTATGATCCTTACTTGCTAGTAATACCAACATCAGGTATAACCAGAACATGTGTTCACCACCACTATCTTGTGGTTTAAAACACTAATACGTCAATTTTGACGTATGTGGATGCCGATACATCCGTCAAATATAATAAATCGGACCGCATAATGCAGTTGGCGGTGGATACACCTATCTTCTGTTACAACTTGAGCACAATTTACCTTATGTGCCTAGTTTTGTCCTTTGGACTATCAAAAGATAAGTCTACACCCTCTATTCAGTTGAAGGTATGTTGTGGGCATAAGCCCACCGTCCGATAATCAATGCCACTTGATCATTAAAGTTCCTACCTTACTTACGCATTGCGTCCAGCTTTCGTATCATTAGCGCTTCGTAGTTTCGCCACCTTACGGTGCCATTACTGGACTAATTAAGAATGTTTGAACATTCGCCTACTCGCCAAATCTCCCAATCTTTTACCTACTTGGTGCCACCCAAGTCATTGGCAGTCAGATCTTCCCGAATTAGATTAAAATGTCAAAAAATAGGTTCACCCCGACTCATGTTAGAATCTCTTGCATCTCTTACTGTTATTTGGGAGATGCTGGTTGTCATGCTACGATGTTCCATAGATTGCACTAAACCAAAATTCAACACTCAACGTCATTTCCTACTAGCCTTATTCAGGCAGGGATACCTATTCTACACGCTGCACCAGGATTAAACACCCACAGGTGCACTTTATGGCTTAAGCTATCCAGAGATCCACGCTTTCACATGGTACCATCAAGTCATTCCTTTCGGCTACTTGACTTACAACATTTCTGTTGTACTCAGCCCACCACCGTGCCAGTGTCAGCCACTTTCGCGCACTACCACCGCTTCAATAGTATGAAGTTACCTCATAATCAGGGATTACATTGTTACCAATGTCCCCGTTTCATCGTCGCCCAACCTCAAGGCACATATTTGTACCCCAATCATATTCATTAATTGAATAGGATTGGGTCGAAGGGGTTTACCCCCAGCGCCCAGCGAAGTCGTACCAGCCATTCGTCACAGCATACGACTTCCGCAACACTACACCTACATATTGGCGATATGTAGGTGATAGTAAGATAGTGAATCAATCAGGTTGGCGGCCCGACTAATTATCACTTTTTAAGAAAGTGGCATTCTTTCGGACCGCTCTGATTTATTCAGAACTAACGTTATTATATCACGCTATACCCTAATGATATGGAACATCATATATATAATTCTCTCTTATCCCTCCAGATTTGTTAAAATTGAGGGTGAATTTATTTAAAATAAAAATATTTTAGCCTATTTGGCTATTTATTTTACTAAAATCATGAATTTAGTCATAATAAAATAGAAACATAACAGATAATTATCAATGGTTGAGCTCTTAAAAAATATGCAAAAATCCAACACTCAAAAAAAACCTAAAATCATGATTCCCCGACATGAGTATTGGACCACCTATTTACAGGGAATTCAGAAGGCACTTAGCAATGAGTATTACTACTATAAAACAGGTACAATTCCAGCAGAAAAGTTAGATGATGTGTTGGTAAAATTAAATGATTATTACCGTCTAGATGATACGCCTAAGGAGCGTTTTAATCGTTTTAAAAGTGGCTTGAGCGTAGTAGTTATCTACCTACTTAAGGTGGCGGATACCTACTATTTTATACTGATGGCAAGAGCAAATGAAAGTAAAAGTGGCCTATTCTTTGAGCGAGAAAAGTACGCAGATGCTAGTGATAAAAAACATAGAATTAGCTTTAATGACTGCTACGAATTTGTTAGAGTTAATAAATCTGGTTACGAATTTGAAAAAAAAGAAAATAAAGATAAGTCAGAAAAAATAGAAAATAAAGATAGCAAAGATAATAAAAAAAAGATACAAAAAATTTTTGTATCCGGCAAAAATGAAGTTTGGACAATTAAGATCAGTAATAAAGAACAAAATCGCATTGTTAAAAACTTCAATGATGCGCTGAAGAAAAACAACTTCCAAATTATAAAACAGATTTGCTATGGAATGTGTCACTGGATTGGTTTTTCTGGCGTACGCGAGGATTATGTTGTGCTTAAAAATAAATTGCAGAAACGGTTTGCGATGTATTATGCCTCATTTCCTCGAGTTGATAAACCAAGATATCAATACAAAATTCTTGATGATGTTTATAAGATGCCACCTAGAATTAATAATGTAAGGTTTGGCTACAAAGATAAAAATGATAAAGATGTTCGCAAAAGAAATACTGAAGATGTGATTGAAAGTTAGTAGTTATGGTGAAAATATTGTGAGCTTATTGATATTATTGCCGTATGAATTTGTGGATATGAGATAATAACGTGAACATTTTTATGCTAATTTGGATTACAATTAGAGTAATTTATACTTCATATTTAATGATAAATTAATATTTAGGTTGTTCAAGGTTTGATAAATATATAAAAAAATACCATTAAATTGATTAAAAAAGGAGTCTAAAAATGGTGATGATGAAAGCGAAAGCACCTGATAAAGTTAAGTTCATGATGCCAGTTAGTGCTGATTTGGCAGATAAATTGAATGCATTAATTGCACAAGTACCAAAAGATTTTGAATTGGATTTCGATGATAGTGCAAAAAAAATTATCAAGGAACTACAAAAATTAGTTGATGATTTAGCGGATAAAAATACAGATAATGCTATCTAAACTATGGTTCTGTAGTGCATTATGTGACTACAGAACCTATTTAATATATGCTTAAAATATGATACACATGTAGATAATTGATGTTATTTATTGACTATTTAAACCCATAAAATTTATATTATTGGCCGATAGATTGATACACTTGTTTTATATAGTGGGTAATATTTAGGTCACTTCTAATATCTGATCAATGTCGGTAGTGAAGTTGGCCGAAGTATAATTACGTTGCATCTTCCAATCATCCGATAGAAGTTCTGAAGCTAGTTTGATGCTATTTTTACCATATTTCTTTTTAATGGATTCAAGAGTTGGTAAGAGTTCATCGTTAGTAATGTTGATATTATCAAAGAGATCTATGGTTTGAAATTCATGAGTAATGATGTCAAAAACTATGATTCCAGCTTTTTTATAATGAATATAGGGTTTATATATTTCGTCTAAGGCTTTGTTTATCGTTGGTGTCATGTATCTGAAACTATCGGTAGCATGAGTAAAGACAACGTTAATCGCGCTTGAAAAGTAGTCGTCTTTAAACCTGTTAGTGTGCGCAAAAACCGTCATTTGCCGCGCATAGAGGTTTTGTCTTCTTAGTTTTCTACCGATTTGCTCGCAATGGTAGGTAAGAGCTGAGAGGAGAGCGTCTCTGGTATTAACTGCATTTCCAAAGCTTCTTGATGAAATTATCTGTTTGTTTGGTTCTAGATTAGTTTCAATGTTAAGGCATTGGATATCATTTAATTCTAAAATTATTCGTTCGAGGTTTACTGTAAACCTTTTACTGAGGATTTTTGCGTTAGCTATCTTGAGATCGTAGATTGTTTGAATTCCCATTTGTTTAAGCTGAACCGATAGTTTTCTGCCGACACCCCATAACTCGTCAACAGGAGTAAGTTGCATCGCCTTGTTGGTACGTTCAGTGCCTAGTTCAATAAGATTGCATACACCATTTAGTTGAGGATACTTCTTAGCTAGGAAGTTGGCAAATTTAGCCATAACCTTGGTATTCCCAATTCCTATTCCAACAGGTATACCAGTATGCTGTTTGATTGTTTTACGTATTAGTTGGGCGTGTTCAGATAAATTCGGATAACCAGAGAGATCCATGAATGATTCATCAATGCTGTAGACCTCTTGACGAGTAGCAAAGGTACTAAGAGTTTGCATTACACGCGAGCTCATATCAGCATAGAGCGTATAGTTTGAACTATAGACATGAATATTATGGTGTTTACAGAAGTTCTTGATTTCAAAGTATGGGGTACCCATCTTGATACCCATTGCTTTGGTTTCGTTGGAGCGTGCTATTACACATCCATCATTATTACTAAGGACTAGAATAGGTTTACCTTCAAGTTTAGGGTTGAATACTCGTTCACAAGAAGCATAAAAATTATTACAATCAACTAAGGCTATAGGCATTGAGATCTTTTATCAAAAGAGTTTATAATTTAGATATGTCTGTTTTATATATTTAAAATATATAGATAATATATGTTTAATGTATATTTCATATATTGCACAGGTGTTATTGTGCTTTATGGATAATGTAGCTAACAACACCCCAAGTATTCAGCTCTTGTTCGCTAGCTAGTATTATTTATACGTATTCTGAGTTGGTCGGAATCAGCTATAAGGCATAATTATAAACGATTAGCTTTATATGGTTCTTTGTATAGAACTAAGGATGAAGGATAGTTAGCTAATCCTTTAACGGATTAGCTAACGGTATAATTATATAAATTAAAGCATTTTCGGGGTCTTAAAACCATTTAACTGGTTTTAAGATAGCATTCTCAAAGCACTTTCACTGTTAAATAATCCTGCAACGGATTATTTAACAGCACTTTCGAAGCATTTTCGGCAATAAAACCCTTTAATGGGTTTTATGCGGCATTTTCGGACGCTGATTACCTCTGATGAATCAGTAAGCACTTTCATAAGTTAGAATCCTTTAACGTTGTCGGATCTGCTTTAATTCTATGCCTAGTTAGTGGATTATTTACTTATTCACTATATAAGTTTGCTGATCATGAATTAAAGCATAAAAAGCAAACAAAATAAGGTTGTTATGCTTCTTACTTTTAGATAAATAAATTAACATTACTTAACAGTGTTAGCTATACTGTGTGCGGATTATTCAATAAGATTGGTGACTCGTTAGCGAACGGACAAC
>CAYIZV010000088.1:0-9198 GCA_964367915.1 uncultured Neisseria sp. | reverse complement strand
ACCAACGACCTTCGGGTTATGAGCCCGACGAGCTACCAAGCTGCTCCACCCCGCGATTGATGAGATAGTGATTATGCACTATCTAGAACACTTTTGTCAAATCTAATTCACAATTAGCCGCATTTATTTTTGCGCTGCACAATAGACTACCATCGAATCTCAAGTATAATAACGAACGTAATACAATATTAATCAATAACATTTAGGAGAAAAAAATGTCAATTCCTACCCCTCATATTGAGGCTGCAGAGTTAGATATCATCGCAAAAACAGTCTTAATGCCTGGAGATCCACTGCGTGCAAAATTTATTGCTGATACTTATTTAACTGACGTAGTCCAATTTAACAACGTGCGTGGCATGTTTGGTTTTACTGGTAAATATAAAGGTAAAAAAGTATCCGTAATGGGCAGCGGGATGGGAGTATCTAGCATAGGAATATATTCTTATGAGCTCTATGCGTTTTATGGTGTGGAGGATATTATTCGTATCGGCTCGGCAGGATCATATGACAAAAATGTTAAGCTTTACGACGTAGTTTTAGCAAAAGATGCATGGAGTGAATCCAATTATGCGAAAGCACAAAATGGTTACACCTCGGATGTTACTTACCCATCAGCAGAATTAAATGCTGAAATAATGGCGACTGCAGCAAAACTAGCTATACCAGTTCTTGAATCAAGAGTTCATACTACTGAAGTTTTTTATCGTGAAAATTTTGATGATTACAAAGAAATTCACAGTAAACATGGTTGTAGCTGTGTTGAAATGGAAGCATTTGCACTATTTGCCAATGCTAAAGTCTTAAATAAACGTGCAGCATGTGTACTAACTATCTCAGACTCGCTGGTAACCCATGAAAAAACCAGCAGCGAAGAGCGCCAAAATGCATTCACTAAAATGATGGAATTAGTTCTTGAAACGATAAAAGATTAATTTGCTAGTCTAATAAATAGGCGTGGTGTTAGCCACATCACGCTTATCTAGATTTTAATGATTTAAATAAATCAAAAATTGTTCGATGGTTAGTAATTATGTCAATACACGAACCGACATAACTCAATAAATTTCCAAATGTACCCGCACTTAAAATTACAGCTAGAACCTTGAAAATCCAATGACGGCCAAATGCCGTACCTAATACCGCGATATTAGAAAAATGCCCAGATTCAATACCATAAATAGCAACAATTGCGCCTGCAAAAACGCCGAATAAAATTGCCAGATCACGATTATTAAGATGACGAACACGGTGGTGTAATTTAGGTTGTGGATATTTTGTATAAATTGAAGACATGCTGTATAACCTTTAATAAAAGATATTAACTTAAATTTTTAAGGTAGGAGTCATCAGCACACTGGCACTTAATGGCGAACTCCATCGCCGTAGGTAAGAATTATACCACATTTTCCGCATTGTTGGCTAATTCACGCAGCTCGCGCTTGAGAATTTTACCCGTTGCATTACGCGGTAATCTATCCATAAAATAAATCTTACGGGGTTGTTTAAATGGCGCTAGCAGCGGTTTCAGAAAATCTTTGATTTCTTTCTCTGTAGCAGTAACTCCTTCTTTTAACTCAAGGTACGCAACCGGAGTTTCATTTGCTTCAATATCTTTAACCCCAACAACTGCTGCAGCATTAATTTTATCATGTGTGTACAAAAATTCTTCTATTTCACGCGGATAAATATTCATACCTTTTTGAATTATAAGATCTTTTTTACGATCAACAATATACACATAGTCATCAGCATCAACATAGCCAATATCACCCGTTTTAAACCAGCCATCTACGATAGTTTCCGCAGTTTCTTCCGGACGATTATAGTAACCCTGCATCACACAGTCACCTTTAATCCATAATTCACCGATTTCACCACGTGCAACTTGCACACCATCATCAGTAAAGGATTCGATCTGGAATCCCATCAACGGAGTACCAACCGAGCCTGGTTTATTCGCCCATGGCTTGTTTAAAGAGACACCAGAGGCACATTCACTCAAACCATAGCCCTGAAGCAGCTTACCGCGCTTAAAACTAGCTCCAAAGCGCTTAATTACATCTTCGGATAATGGCGCAGCACCAGAGACAAAGCCGCGAACATTATGAAACCAATGGAAATACCACGGAAGTTTAGCCCGCGCCATTGCGCTAAAAATATCCGGAACACCAGCAAAATAGCGGCAACGATGAACCAAGACCAATTTTAAAAGATTGGCAAAATCTTTTTTAGTACTGATTGAGCGAACTATTACTACTCCACTGCTGGTAACAATTGGCAATAGCATCGTAACGGCTAATGTGAAAGCATGAAACATTGGCAAATAACAAATCATCCTTGCCTGCCCTTTTTTTAATTTATAATGCGCAATCGCACCATAAACAATTGAGAGCAAGTTACAATAACTAAGCATCGCACCTTTGGGTTTGCCTGTAGTTCCGGAAGTATAAATAATTACCGCCAAATCATCAAGCGCGGGATTAACCGATTCACTGATTAAATTCAGTGTTGAATCAATTTTTGCATAATCAAAATTACGTTCATTTTCCAGCGGTGCACCGTCAACCCATACGATTGAAGCTACATTGGTTTTAATGATTAAATCACGAACTTCAGTATTAAATTTAGCCGAGGCAAATAATAAACAGGATTGTGAGTCGGTCAAAACATAAACCAACTCATCATGTTTCAGAAAATTGTTTATCGGTACAGCAACTGCGCCAACTTTACTAATTGCAAATAAAATTGCCAGATAATGCCAGCTATTACTCATTACCAAGGCAACCTTGTCACCTCTGCGGATTTCACGTTTGATTAGAAAATCTGCAACTGCATCTGCCTGAGCAAGTAACTGCTGATTAGTAATTTTATGTTCGTCTTCAAAAACAATGACCTTTTGTGGGTCTGATTTGGCATTATTTTCAATTACTTGATAAAAATTACTTACCGGATAAACAAAGCTCATGAGGTGAATCCTTTAATTGACCATTCGTGAATTAATTTAAATTTATATACTATACTAGGCTGACCAGACGCAAGGCGACACCGTTTACACAAAATGTAAATAAGTAGCCTTGCAACGACATTATTGCGATATATAGTTCAAGTAGTTATCCGTGTAACTGGCGTTTATCGCATGCCAGCGCCGCTTCGTGCGTAACTTCTGACAATGATGGATGCGCATGGATAATGCGTGCTAAATCTTCACTACTTGCCATGAACTCCATCGCAACTACCGCTTCACTGATTAATTCTGACACAAAAGGTCCAACCATATGTACGCCCAAAATACGATCAGTTGTTTCACAGGCAAGCATCTTAACAAAACCAACGCTATTACCCAAACCTAGTGCACGACCATTTGCCATGAATGATGCAACACCTTTTTTAAAGGCCACGCCCTCAGCTTGTAGTTGTTGTTCAGTTTTACCAACCCAAGCGATTTCTGGATTAGTATAGATAACCCAAGGAACGGTATTAAAATCAAAATGCGGATGTTGTCCGGCAATACGTTCAGCAACAATCACACCTTCTTCAGATGCTTTGTGTGCCAACATTGGACCGCGCACAACATCACCAATTGCCCAAACATTCGGTAAATTGGTTCTGCATTCGTCATCAACTACGATAAAACCCCGCTCATCAAGTTTCAAGCCAACAGCTTCGGCATTTAAACCATTAGTGTTTGGTACACGACCGATTGACACCAATAATTTATCTGCTTCAAGCTTATGCTGTTCGCCATTATGTTCATAATTAATCGTAACTTTTTTCTTGCCGTTTTTAATTTCGCCGATTTTTACACCATTTTTAATCACTAAACCTTGTTTCAATAGGTTTTTGTGTAATTCTTTTGCTGCTTGCTCATCAGCTGCCGGTAAAAATTTATCCATAACTTCAAGCACGGTAACTTTAGCACCTACTCTACTCCAGACACTACCCATTTCCAGACCAATTACCCCAGCCCCAATTACACATAATTCTTTTGGTACTGCGGTTAAATCCAATGCACCTTCATTATCCAGAACATTGATATTGTCTGTTGCTAACTGTGGCAAATGACGAGAATTAGAACCCGTCGCTACTATCACATGAGTCGCGCTAATTTCCTGCTTAGTCCCTTTGTCATCAACGCTAATGATATATTTGCCTGAGTCAGCTTGCTTAAAACTTGCCCAACCGTGAATCTCAGCAATTTTGTTTTTTTTGAATAAGAATGAAATTCCATTAGCATTTTTACCAATAATTTCTTCTTTACGCGCCAACATTTTTTTGATATCAATCTGTGGATTATCACAGCTGATACCATGATCAGCAAAACTATGAGTTAATTCAGCATAGTTTTCTGAAGACTGCAATAATGCCTTCGAAGGAATACAGCCAACATTCAGGCAAGTTCCACCTAATGAATATTTGTCATTTCGCACGTAACCATCAATACATGCGGTACTAAAGCCCAGTTGTGCAGCACGAATAGCCGCAACATAACCACCAGGACCACCACCAATAACTACTACATCAAAATTTTGCATATTTTTATCCTCTTAAACTATACTTCATCGCTAAATAAGCGCACATTACAATCTGCGGCAATTGAAGTCTCAGGATTGCCAACATAGCGCTCAAAAAAATCCACTAAATACTGCTGAGCACAATGTGCTTCAAACGCTTCAATACTTGCCCACTCTTCATTAAATACAATCGAGAATCGTGATTCCTGTGGCGCTTGTGGATGTTTAATCTGACGGGTTACCCGATAACGTACACAACCATCCTCGCGAAGAGCTAATGGCTCTAAACTGGTTAATTTTTCAAATAATTCCTGCTCATATCCAGGCTTTGCTTCAAATTCTGCAATACAATAGATTCGACTAGTCATTCCGTATTTTCGCTTTCAATAGAATAAAGCAGGGGAAAACCCACCTGCTTTACTTAAAAAATTATAAATCTAACAATAGACGAGCAGGATCTTCCAACGCATCTTTAATCGCAACCAGCGATAACACTGCCTCGCGACCATCAATAATGCGGTGATCATAAGATAATGCTAGATACATCATCGGACGCACTACTACCTGACCATTCTCAACTACGGCGCGTTCTTTGGTCGCGTGCATACCTAAAATTGCAGATTGTGGTGGATTGATAATTGGCGTTGACATCATTGAACCAAAAGTTCCGCCATTAGTAATGGAGAATGTACCACCGGTTAATTCTTCAAGTTCTAATTTACCATCTTTAGCACGTTTGCCAAAGTCAGCAATTTGTTTCTCAATATCGGCAATCGACATATTTTCTGCATTACGCAAAATCGGCACAACTAGACCACGTGGCGAACCAACTGCAATTCCAATATCAAAATAGCCGTGATAAACAATATCTTCACCATCAACTGATGCATTTACAATTGGATATTGTTTCATTGCTGCAATCGCCGCTTTAACAAAGAATGACATAAAGCCTAGTTTAACGCCGTGTTTTTTCTCAAAATGATCTTTGTATTTAGCACGTAAATCCATAACTGGCTTCATATTAACTTCATTAAATGTAGTTAATATCGCATTAGTATGTTGGCTCTCTAGTAGGCGTTCGGCAACCCGTTTACGTAAACGGCTCATTGGCACACGCTCTTCAACCCGAGAACCTTTGCCTGACATTGCACCTAATACGTCTTCTTTAAGAACACGACCACCACGACCGCTACCTGCAACTTGCGCCAGATCAACACCATTATCCGCAGCAACTTTAGCTGCAGCTGGCATTGCCGGAACACCTTTTGCTGTTGCTACAGGAGCAGCAGCTGGCGCTGATGCAGCTGGTGCCACCGCTACCGCCGCAGGCGCTGCAGCTTCGGCTTTAACTGAAGTATCAAAATAAGCAATCAATTGACCACTTTTAACTGTTTCGCCAGGCTTACCAATAATCTCAACTAGCGCACCATCTTCTGAAGCAGGAAGTTCCATAACTACCTTATCGGTTTCCAGATCAATCAAATTCTCTTCACGTTTAACAAATTCTCCAACTTTTTTGTGCCAGTCCAATAAAACCGCTTCACTTACTGACTCAGGTAACTGAGGAACTCTGATTTCAATTTTCATAAAAACAATCCCTAAATAAAAATTATACTTGGTTAAGATGTGGTTTATAAATAATAGCTGCAATTAATACTGCTAACTGCGCTATCGCCTGAATTAAAATGCCAATAATTAAAGGCATAGTATATGCTGAAATTTTAAATAAAATCGAGGCAATCCTGAATGCTTTAGAATTACAATGCTCAGCGATTAAACGAACTTTGGTGCTTAATTTGTAGGTTAAAAATGCTGCACCCAAGCCAACTAAATAAGCAACAATAAGTAAGCTGACCGAACCAATCGACATTACGTGAGTATGCGCTTGAATAATATAAGCAGAAGCGGCAAGAAACAAACTCACCGTCATTAATACCGAAGTTATTATATATAGTTTTACAATTTTATCGACAAAATTACGACGTTCAAATTGCAGGTAGAGAAAAATAGTTGCGATAAAACCTAACAAGCTAAAAACGCTACCCCAGTGAGTCACATAACCCAATAAATTCAACACCAAGCTCAGCCACGCAAATTGATGTAATTTACTCATTTCAGATCTCCCGCAGGCTTATATAAGATACACCCCAGTAAGAAAAATGGCTGTGCCAGCATCACAAATAGCATTCCGATCAATACTGGCATCGTAAATGCCCCAACTTTGGTTAGCGTACCACTAATTTTAAACCATAAGCTATCAGTTTGTTCACCTAGGCTTAACAAACTTTTGGCAATAAAAAAATTCGTAAATGCCAAAAACAACAGCAAGGCAACTACCAGCATGATAATCAGATAAGTAACACCATTGCTACCCTCGGAAAAACGCTCCACCCCCAAATATGTCAAAATTCCAGTTGGAACTAATATCACCACCCATTGATATAGAGTAAAATTAAGCAAGTTTGTACCGTAGCCAAGCTTATCAACTTTAGCATATAAAATCGTGGTTAAGATGAAGCCCAATATCGAAAAATAGATACCTATTGTTGGGAACATTCCAGCAACGAATGATCCCAACGCAATAACACCCAATAAATTAATAGTTTTTTGCATTATTTAGTCAATGCGGCAGCTAAAAGATCTGCAAGTTGTTGGTTATGCATCGTTGAAGTTCCACAGGCCGGTGCTGCTGCGCGTGGACGGCTTGCCGCTTTAAAGCGCAGTTTGCCACCCAAAGCTTCATCCAAGTCCTCACGGATTTGTAGCCATGCACCTTGATTATACGGTTCTTCCTGTGCCCAAACGAAATCTTTAGCTTTAGTGTATTTTGCTAATTCGGCTTTAACTTGCTCCGCTGGGAACGGATATAGCTGTTCAACTCTAATAATTGCAACACTATCGGCTAAATTTTTCTCAGCTCGCGCTTTAACTAAATCATAGTAGACCTGACCAGTACATAAAATCACTCGACTAGCAGTTTTCTTAGCACTATCATCAGCAATAACTGGTAAAAACACGCCATCAGTTATACTATCAAGGTTACTCATAGCTTCTTTAGCACGCAATAAACGTTTGGATAAAAAAATCACCAATGGCTTCGCAAAATTTGATTTAGCCTGACGACGTATCATATGGAACATCTGCGCTGCTGTCGATGGAATTACCGCGATAATATTATCTTCAGCCGCTAATTGTAAAAAGCGTTCAATACGTGCTGATGAATGTTCAGGACCTTGCCCATCAAAACCATGTGGAAGAATCATTGCAAGACGGCTTAGATTACCCCATTTAGCTTCACCAGAAACGATAAATTGATCAATCATCACTTGAGCACCATTGGCAAAGTCACCAAATTGCCCTTCCCAGATAGTCAAAGCATTGGTACTTTCAAGACTATAGCCGTACTCAAAGCCTAAAACACCCTCTTCATTGAGAATCGAATCATAAACCGCAAACCAGCTATTATTCTGAGCATTTTTTAAAGGAATATGGATTCCTTCACTCAGTTGCTTACGGTTCATATTATGCCATGCGGCATGACGATGTGAGAATGTTCCGCGGCTGGCATCTTCACCACTTAAGCGAATGCTGATACCGTCATCAAGTAACGCTGCATATGCCAATGTTTCTGCCATACCAAAATCAACTGGCTGAGTTCCCGCGCCCATAGCCACCCGTGAGTCGATTAGTTTAACAATCGTCGGATGCAACTTGAACGATGCTTCAGTTGGCTTGGTAGTTACTTTTTGAGCTAATTCTGTTAATTTCTTTTTACTAATCTTGGTAGTTACTTTATCGTCCCATTTAGCATTCATAAACGGTTTAACATCAAAATCATAACGTGGCAATGGAATCATCTTGGCACTATTAATGTGCTCACCTTTTTGCAAGCCAGAACGATAAGCTTCAACCAAAGCGCTATCTTCACCTGCTGCAATCACGCCCTCATTAACTAATTGAGCTGCATATAAAGCACGAGTTCCCGGATGCTGTTTAACTTTAGCATACATCAGAGGTTGAGTTAACGTCGGATCATCTGCTTCATTGTGCCCGTGACGGCGGAAACAAACCAGATCAATCACGATATCACGCCCAAACTCCTGACGGTACGCAACGCTAAGATCAGTTGCAAAAGCCACCGCACGCAGGTCATCGCCGTTAACGTGAATCACAGGTGATTCAATCATTTTAGCAATATCAGTACAATAACGTGATGAACGATTATCGCTTACCCGTGAAGTAGTAAAACCAACCTGATTATTAACCACAATGTGAATTAAGCCATAACCACCATAAGTGCGTGTATGGCTCATATTAAACACGGCTTGGTTGGTACCCAGACCGATTAATGCTGAATCCCCATGAACCAGTACACCCATAACTGCATTTTTATTAGTTCCACGACGATCCTGTTTAGCACGAACTACGCCCTGTACCACTGGATTAACCACTTCCAGATGCGATGGATTATATGCCATCGCCATTTTAACTTTTTTACCATTTTGGGTTACATATTCACAAGCATAGCCCTTGTGGTACTTCACATCTCCACTAGTTACAAAATCATAACTTGGATAATTACCATCAAACTCATCAAATAATTTCTGCGGAGCCTTACCTGTAATATTAACCAAGGTATTTAAACGCCCACGATGCGCCATACCCAAATAAATATCATCCACGC
>CAYIZV010000087.1:0-9246 GCA_964367915.1 uncultured Neisseria sp. | reverse complement strand
TGCAACGAGTGTTGGACTTAAATCAAATAATTTATACAGTTTATTTAATGGTAAGCGTGGATTAGCAAAAGGACAAATGCAATATATCATTGAAAAGATTGGATACGATATTTTCAATGACAAGCCACTTGATACAGATTTAGCTTATATCCCAGAATATAATTTGCAACTATCAGCTGGAGGTGGTCAAGATGCTGCGCTATCTAATAAGATGCACGATATCCCACTTCCAAACAATATCATTCATGAATACCGACTGAATATTAAATCACTGTGTGTATTATCAGTAAAAGGCGATAGCATGGTACCAACCTTTGTCGATAAAGAAAAAGTACTGATTGATACATCATGCGATCATGACTATAGAAAATACATTAATAAAGTTATGGCAGTAAGATTTAATAACCTAGCTTATATCAAAAGAATATCACTCGATCAGGATGGAAAATTAGAGTTAACATCCGACAATAAAACAAATAATGGAAATATGAAAGTGTCTAAAGGTGATGACTTTCAAATCATTGGCAAGCCAGTACTTAGTCTTTATAGGAAATTTAGTCAATAATAAATATCTTAGAGGTATATATGAAGCGCATATTATCTTTTGCATTAGTAGCATCATTTACTTATACTAATGCCGCAACAACTACATCAGCTAGTAATAAAAAACTAGTAAAAAGCTTTTGCTATGCCATGCAGTCATCAAACCAATGTAAAAATATTAACATGAGGTTAGATACAGAGCAAGAAGTTGAGAAAATAGTTGGCTCTCCTGTGCGTGGACCACAATCTCAATACAATAGTGACTGTTTAGATGGGACAACTGCAGCAATTAAAGATGGTGACAAAGCCTGTGATAAAGCAATTGCAAATTATGGTTGTAGTGGTAAAAAAATACAAGGATTAATTCAAGATAATCCATTTAACAATAAAAATGGATCTTTTTGCAAATTTAATGGGTTATAAAAATGAAAAAACTATTAATCCCCCTCCTGGCAATATCCAGTCTGACATTTGCAGCTAATACACCATGCTCCGGCAGCAAAGGTGGTATCGATCATTGTGATGGGCGCAAATTTATCTGCGTAGATGGTTCTGTGAGCGCATCTAAAAAGATTTGTCCAGCAGGATTTCCCGTTAAAAATGGAGAAGGCGTTCAAACAAAACAAACTAAAGCTAAGTCCACAAAATCTACATCAGCAAATAGTGGTGCTGGAGCTGGATCAGCATTTAACCCTGACGCAAGCAACTAATGCGTAAAATAAGTTTTGATGGTTTGAGAGATCGTGCCTTTAAATGGATTAAATCATCATTAATATCCGATGCAATGTATATGGTAGTAGGAATTGTATTTGCGATAATCATTAATGCTTTTGGAATGAATCGAGTATGCAAATTTTTAATAGACAAGGCTGATAGCGTATTGGGGTTTTATACATCATATCTTGTCATTGCTAGTTTAGTACTTGCATTAGCTAATTGGTATCATCCAAAAACGCCTAAATGTATATTTAACTACTGTAAACGTATGGTTTACGCATCTTCAACAATTTTGAAAACAAATATGGGGTTCATTATTATTGTGATGGCAATGTGCTCTACGCTTTTGTTTATGGATACTAGCTTACCATTAATTAAAAAAATATTCTTATATTTTATTTTGTTATTTGCTTATTTAACGCTAATATTAGTTACTATACTTGAACCTTACTTGATAAAGTTGTCTAGACCATGAATAATAAATTTCTAAAATCTTTAATCATACTTTGCCCTACACTAGTCTTTGCCGGTAATATTGAAGTTGGTTTTAGTCCCAGCGGTACAAGCTTGCCGCTTGTGCTAAAAGCAATTAATAGCGCTAAGTCATCAATCTGCATGGCAACGTATAGCTTTACATCAGCGCCAGTTGCAAAGGCTCTGGTAGAAGCTCAAAAGCGCGGTGTAGCGATTAAAATCGTGTCAGACCAAAAAGGCAATAGCAATAAATACACGGCGACTAGATATTTGGCTAATCAGGGCTTAGATGTAAGACTTAACGGTAACTATGCGATCATGCATAATAAGTTTATAGTAGTTGATAATCAAACTGTCGAAACTGGTAGCTTTAACTACAGCGCAGGAGCGGTTGATAAGAATGCTGAGAATGTTGTAGTCATGTGGAACTATCCGGATGTAGCTAGTAAATACGCCACTGAGTGTAGTCGGCTTTATAATGAAGCTCACCCCGTAGGTAAGAGTTATTAATCTCTGGAAAGTTATCACCAATAGTATTAAAATTTTTCCAACTCACGTTTATATCACAAATCCAGTAAATTTAAGCCGGAAAAATATGGAATTAAAATGGAATTTTATGGTAAATTATAGGGTTAGTCAAATCTAATTAATTTAAGATATTAAAGGTATAATACATGAATGCACTAAAGTTATTCAGTAGCACTCCAGCTAATGATTATATGCATTTCTATGACGGAGGAAAATTTAACCCTAAGAAAGTTATAACAGACCTAAAATTTAAAGCTGAGCAAGTATCTATTGCAACAAAACTACCTAAAGGCACGATTCGATATGACGAAAAAATGTCAAATGAATTGCGCATTAAAATTGAAGAGTGGGCAACTGCAATAAACCTTGTCGCTAATTTCTTTCAAGATACAAATAAAACAGTATTATGGTTTAATACTCCAAACCCACAACTTGCCAATTTAAAACCAAAAGAGATGATACTCTGTGGTCGATTTAAAAAATTATTAGCATTTATTCATTATGCACTAGACTTAAATCATAGAGATTAATGAATGTCTAAAAAGACTCCACCACTGGGGATTCAATATTTTCTGCAAACCGCTTTACTAGGGAAAATAACTGAAGCAGAACGAGTTGCAGAATTACAAAATAAATTTACAGCAACTTGGCATAAGATAGCAGCAGATCAACGCAGTGAAATTTATGAAGATTTGAAAGAAGCACTATTAAAAAATGTAGTTGAAAATTTTGAAATAAAAAATTGGCAAAGATCCGTTCACTATAAATACTCCTTACATCCGTTATGCACAATTGGTAGCATTCGTTATATTGGAGGACGGTTTAATTATGGTGATGAAATAAGGGATGATGTATCATCATTCCCTGCGTTATATATAGCAAAAGATAAAAAAACGGCTCTTCAAGAACATTTAGCACAACCCAGTGATAATGATAGTACTAATATATTATCTTCCGTAGATCTAGCACTTAATAAACCAGATTCAAATACAACCGTATCTGTGACTGGAAAGCTCTCTAAAGTAATAGACTTAAACAACACAAAAAGTTTAAAAGACTTTATTGATATTATAAAAAAATTTAAATTACCCGCGGAGTTTTCATTGTGGGCTAAAAACGCTCATATGCCATCAACAAACTTAGGTTTAGCGCGTTCTATCACAACGCTAATTAATGCACTATTAGCGTTAGAGTGGAGAGCTGAACCGGTTGTCTTTAATACACCATCCACGTCACAGGAGTTTGGAGAACTTGTAATGTTAGCTGGCATAGATGGCATCATATACCCATCAAAATTTAATCAACAACCATGCGCAGCAATTTTTTTACAAAATTTTTGTAATAATGATAGTTATATTGAAATATCTGGAGATGTACCAGATGTGCAAATGGTTACCAGAATTGACGGAAGTAATTATAAGTTAGCTGAATTAGAGTATAAAAATTTCTTGGACTGTTGCTCGAGTAATTCTTTAAATTGATTTATATCCAAGTGATTTTTATCGAAACACATTACCCGCTCCGGCGGGTTTTTTCATGCCCTCTACTCACTATCAAAACATCAGATATAGACCTATAGGTCTCTAAATTAGTCAACTTCACCCACCATTCCAATACAAAATCAAGAATAATTCAAAATTAATTAAAAAATAGTTGTTTTATATCTAGCTGTATTTATTTTATATTTCACATTAAGCATAAAATAATTATCTCAATTGATATATTTATCTTGACAATTTATGTATCAATTGAGATAATAACGCTATGGAACGCAACGACACGAAACGCATGGAGGACTACCAGAGTTGCGTCCATGTAAATAATGTATCTGGAGACTCATTATTTACCAAGAGTTATACGCTAAGCTAATTTGTGGGGATATGAGTTAGTTTATTGTGTAATTTTTAGAGTTGTTAAACAAGCGCATTTATTTACTATCAGCATTACCCCGCTGTGTTTTACAAGTAAGAATGCGCTTGTTTAGCTACTTTTTTAAAGTGTCACTCCTGACCTTGGTAGCTAGTAGGAGTGTGATTAAATGTTAAAAGTTAAAATTAAAAACAGTAAACATTACTACAGTTTAGTTTTAAATAGAAAAGTAATTGGACATGTTCGCGCAGAAGTTATTGAGCAATTCAAACTCTGGAGCAAGCAATGATCTCGATACCATGGTACTTGATACCAGTCTACGGTATGGCTCTGTTCTTTTGTGTAATTTCTATTTTTGATATTTTCATGGGGTGTAGTAATGAATAAGTTATTGGCAAAATTGTATAACCTTGTTGGTTATAACGAAAAATTACTTATCGTTGAAATTAGCGCGTGGTTGATTCAACGCATCAAGAGCGACATTCGCAAAAATAAACCTTTCGTAGCGAATGTTGCGCTTTTGTTTAATTCAGTTAATTGTGAGTTTGGAATCACGCTAACCGCTGAACAGCTGGTAAAGCTGATTCAATATACTAAATTTGAATTAGTTAATCATAAGATTGAACTATTTGCAGACAATAGTCAAGTCATCGCTAACCGCCCGATCAGCTCAGCAATGATTAGCACGCTTTAGAGTAATTAACAGTACACATTTTTCGATGTGTACGATTAATTGTTTTAGAGGTCGTTATGGAAAAAAACTTAATCTCAGCTAAAGAGGCTGCAGAACTTATCAAATATAAGCGCAAGCTTACTATTTTAGACTGGATTAAATCCAACTACAAGAACATCAATCAAGAGGTTCATAGCGAAGTTGAATTTAAAACCCGTCGTCGTCTGATTTGCAAGTCAGATTTCATCGCTTGGTGTAAAAAGAATTTGCCGGGGGTGTCACTATGAGCTGGAGCGCAATCGCAGATACACACACCCGTGTTAATTCACGCACTAAAGAGCACAATTGCAAGGATTGCCACAATTTAGTGATGCTGATCGGGGGCAAGTATCAATGCAGTAAATTAAGCAATACAACCTTTGATACAAGCGTTGTAAGCGTGGTTAACGACTGTCGGAACTGGAAAGCCAAATGATTAAGTTTAAACAAATCCACAAGGCTGCCGAAGGTTATTTAATTAATCGTGACGGTGTTGTTCTTAATCCCAGCGGTAGAGCTTTAAAACCTTTTGGCAATAATCAAGTAAAAATTAAATACCTGAGCGGGCAAATGAAGACTGTTGCTATTAATGTTCTTGTAGAGCGTAATTTTGGTAGCGCGTCTGATGATTTGCCAATACCGCAAATTTCCTCCGATGAAAAAGAGATTGCTGTAGCTGCGCGAGTTGAGCAATGCTCCAATGATAATGTGGCACCACCTACCCAAATTTCGGAAGAGCATGCTAGTAGTGATGATCCTACTCCAGTAGTACGTGAGGTGCTTGAATCACCCCCTGATCAACCGATCACACCTGAAAACATTCAAGAAGTGCTGGAGTATAACGGCATTGATAAAAAACGATACGGCATTGAGGTAAATGTTGAATATGGTGAGCTGATTTTATCATTTAAAAATGAACGCTGGCTGGAGCACCTGCAGGTTGAGCTTGGTAAGTTAAAGCCGCTACCAGCTTTTAACTTTGCTCAGTATCTACTTGATAATGGTTTCCAGCAGTGCTCAGATGGTGTTTTAGAGTTGTATCCATTGTGGTTTAACCCTAAATTAAGTAATTTATGCGATGACGCTCGACAAATAAAGCCAACAAAACGAAATGCAGAGCTAATTGTCAGCATGAGCAAGTTATCAGAACAGTTGGAGTACTAATCATGTTGTTTATTGATTTTGAAACTACTGGATTACCAGTTCAAACAGATGATCTCCTAGCTGTACATGAGCTTAATAGTGTAGATAAGCGCATAACAGCAAATACGCTTAATCTGGCTATGATTAATTTCAACAATAATAAAATTGCTGATTCCGTACTTGAGTTGTATGACAGCAATAATGTTAGGGTTGAGGTATTGAGCTTAACAGTTACTGTTACTGATGATAACTTTAAGGTATTGGAGAGCCTGACTCGTTATTACTATCATACCGCCAAGGCAGAGGAAATTAGCGGAGCGCTGGCAGTGAATAAATTAACTCATGCTCGAGTTAATGAGCTTCGCGATCAAGCTGGGATAACTTACGCTCCAGTATATCTTGATGATATATCGTTTTGGTATGATCACTTGATGGTCCTATCCAAGTGCGGTCACAGTCGTATGTACGCGCATAAGATTGATTTTGATAAATTGTTTTTACCAGTTGGGTTTTGGCAAGAATTTCAATTGCGCTGCTCAATGCAAGCAGCAATGGCTTTCTTTAATGCGAAAAAACGTATCACACTTTCTAATGCGTGTAAATTATTCGATATTGACGTAACTGCAGATCTGACACACACATCTAGCTATGATATTGAGTTGCTGATTAAGCTTATGCAAAAAATAAAGACGGAGCCACGTTACAGAAAAGTTATTAGCATGTCAAATCCTGTACAGAAGAAATCAAGTTTGAACAACTACAGGATATCAATTAAGTTTATGGGTGTCTATGATTGCCCTGTTGAACGTTTAATGTTAATCAATGTTACCGACGCATTTAGCTTAATGACCGCACAAAGACTTAATCCGGATGCAGTTACATATCATTGGGTGAAAGTTAACTCTGATAGTAGCCTAGAACTGAGTCGCGATAATCCGTACCTAGCTAAACTTCAGGAGTTAAAGCTGTGTTAGATAATATTGTGATTGTATTGGTTTGTGCGCTTAGTGTTGCCATGGTTATATTTACTATTGTTTTTGCTGATGACGAGATTTTGGAGCAGATTTCCTCACCCACCTGGAAAGAGGATTTAATTAACAAAGCTAAAGAGTTAATTGGAGATAGCGATAAATCTTGGAGGGTTGGTAAGGTAGGAACTAACTAAGTTAAATCATAAACTGCATTGAGTCAGTGCAGTTAATTGTTTTAATTTAAAGTGAATTGTAATGAGTAATAACTGGATTCCGTTGGCTAACTGTGTAAAAATAACAGCCTGGAGAAAAATACAAACATTAAGAAATCATATTTGCCAAGGACTTGCTTATCCGTTTATTAGAAAAGATGCGGTTGGTAATCGCTGGCTCGGTAATGATGAGGAGTTTATAAATTGGTTGGAAAAAGAAACCCGATCATCGAGGCGCAGGTAGGTATTGAGATTCGTGGTCGTAGTATAAGAATCATTTTTTATTATCAGGGTATCAGATGCAGAGAGACTGTAGCCACGGGTGTCAGTAAGTCAAATGTAAACTACGCAACACGGCGTCGAGCTGAAATTTTGCGAAAAATTGAAGATAATGAATTCGACTATGAGTTGGAGTTTCCCAGCTCTAAAAAAGTAACTAAGTTTAATGACAGTTATAAATGCAGTGTTTTATTTGAAAATCTGATTGCTCGATATATGAAAAGCAATAAAAAGCCAATCACTAAAAAAACATATTGCAGAATGATTAACGCAAAACTGGTACCCTATTTTGGTGAAATAGCAGTAAAAGATGTTAATGCTCAATTAATCAGAAAGTTTATTGCTACGTTAAAACACACTCGGCATTACATTAATCAAGTTCTACTACATCTTAGAGCTATGCTAGATTATGCGCTGAATGATGGATTGATTAATAAACAACCAATGCTTGAGCTGAGTATAGACAAGCTGATTGAGAATGTCGAGACCGAATCAGAGTATGAAGTATTGCCACTAACTAAGCGAGATCAAGAAAAGCTTCTTGACGCTTGCGACGATCAACTAATAAAGAATTTTATTATTTTGGCAGTCAACACAGGTATGAGGATTGGTGAGTTAATAGCTTTAAGGTGGGCTGATATTCATGATGACTATATCGAAGTAAATTTCAACATGGTCAAAGGTGACGAGTCAACGCCAAAAACCGACATGAGTATGCGTAAAATAATGATCCTACCTAAGGCTGCCGAAGCATTAAGTAATTTGCGCGCGATAACCGGAGAGTATGAAAATGTTATTGTCAGTCTATACACGAAAAAGCCCTGGCTAAGCTCAGATGCATTTTGGAAGCATTGGGTGAAGCTAATTAAAAAAGCAGGGATTAAATATCGTCAACCATATCAAATGCGGCACACTTATGCGAGTACCCTATTATCACAGGGTGAAAATCCGCTCTGGGTAGCTACGCAAATGGGTCATGTGGATACTGAGATGATAACTAAGCGTTATGGTAAATGGATTCCTGATAATCGCGAGAAGTCCGGCTATAAATTAAAAGGTGATTATAGTAGCTAGTTCATTTATACTTAATAGTGCACTGCTAGATGACAGCTAAATATTAAAATGGTACAATTTGGCATATCGTACAATAATATTATTAATTGTTTTTTAAGGATAATAATCTATGCATTTTTTGACACTAGAAGAATTAGATCAAATTGCAGCATCACATGAATTTTCAGTCTTAAGTAATGGCTCTGTGATAGAATCTAAAAATTATATGAATAGTCCGCATGCTGGTGGTATCATACAGAATTTTGTGATTTCAAAAAAAACACAAAAATTAGTTCCTAACTCTATGGAATTAAAAATCAACAACGGTAAGAGTGCAACTATTACTTTTTCAAGCAGCGAAGTAGGTGTAACCAAGGTTAGTTTTACAAGTAGATCAAGAATAGCCAATGAAGATGCAAAAGAATTTATCCAACAAATTGATGAATTGTTGTAAAAAATAGCCTAGATGACTAGGCTATTCTAACGATGTCGCTCTTTTCATAAACTCAAATCATCATATAAGTTAAGATCTATTTTTACATAATTGAAATGGGGCTAAATATGGGGCTAAATATAAGTATACAAAAGTATATAACAGTACGTTACGGTATATTGTTGATTTTTACCGTTTTTTAAAATACTGATTTACTACAAATAGTTACAGCTATTTTACTGGTTTAGTTGTAACTATTCGAGTCTCTTCTTCCGCACCACTAACATACTGTTATGATTACATCAAAAAACC
>CAYIZV010000086.1:0-9383 GCA_964367915.1 uncultured Neisseria sp. | reverse complement strand
AAATTATGGCGGATAGTACCAATATTATTTCTGAGGGTGAAGTTTTACAATTACTCAATATTGGACGCAGTGATTTGAGCGAAGCTGAATATTTCAAGGTGATTGAGAGTAAGACCGCTAAATTATTTGAAGCTGGTGCGCGCACAGCGGCAATTATTAGTGCGGCAGATGCAGCGCAAGAAGAACATTTAGCGAATTATGCGATCTATTTAGGTACGGCGTTCCAGATTGTTGACGATATTTTGGACTATAATAGCACGGCTGAAGCAATGGGTAAAAATGTGGGGGATGATTTGCTGGAGGGTAAAGTTACGCTACCGCTAATTTATTTATTGGCGCATGGTAGTCAGAATGCCAAAGAATTGATTGTTGCCGCAATTGATGACCCTAAGCATGCCGATGTAGCTCAAGTGGTTGAATTAGTTAAAACTAGTTCTGCCTTGGAATATTGTTCGCAATTGGCGCGTGAGTACGTGGCGAAAGCTCAACGCGAATTAGAATATTTTAGTTTGAGCGAGTATCGTGAAGCTTTAAGTACGATTGCTAACTTGAGTGTTGAGCGAATTAGCTAGAATTTTAGATTAATGAGGTGTAGAATGTACGATTTTGATACGCAAATAGATCGCTATGCGGGTTATAGTAAAAAATGGCATAAATATCCCAAGCGTGATATTTTACCGCTATGGGTTGCCGACATGGATTTTGCTACTGCGCCAGAAATTCTGTTAAGTTTGGAGCAGACGCTGCGTCATGGCGTATTTGGTTATGGTATGCAGCAAAATGAAGTTGCAGCGGATGTAGTTAAATATGTTGAGAATGAGTATAGTTGGAAAATTACCGCGGCGGATATTATTTGGTTGCCGGGTTTGGTGGCGGGAATTAATTTAGCGTGTCGTGCATTGACGAGCGCAAATGAAAGCATCATTACTGCGACACCGATTTATCCACCATTTTTGAGTGCGCCAAAATTAGCTGAACGGGGTTTAATTACCACGGAGTTAGTTAATTTGGACGGCGTGTGGCAATGGGATTTGGCTGATCTTGAACAGAAGATAATGGCGAGTCCTCTCAAACCACGTTTATTACTCTTATGTAATCCACATAATCCAGTTGGGCGCGTTTGGACCCGTGATGAGTTGGAGCAAATTCTTGAATTAGTTATTCGCTATGATTTATGGGTTTGCTCCGATGAAATTCATTGTGATTTAGTGCTTGATCAAAGGTGTAAACATATTCCATTTGCGAGCTTGAATGCTGAAGCCGCCAAACGTACGCTTACCTTAATGGCTCCGTCAAAAACCTATAATATTGCGGGTTTGAATTGTGCTTTTGCCATTACTAGTAATCCTGAAATTAGAGCTAAGTTAGCTAAAATTATGCATGGCTTATTTTCGGATATCAATATTTTTGGAATTGCGGCCTGTCAAGCTGCATTAACGCAGGGTGGTGCATGGCGCGGTGAGTTGTTGGATTATCTACGGATTAATCGTGATTTAGTGTTAAGCGAGTTGGCTAATTTAGCTGGATTAAAGGTAACTATTCCTGAGGCAACCTATTTGGCATGGATCGATGGACGCGAATTGTGTGCTAAATATCAGCTTGCGAATTTACAACAGTTTTTTGAGGTGGCTGGGGTTGGTTTATCTGATGGTGCTGATTTTGGTAATGCAGGTTTTGTGCGCTTAAATTTTGGCACTAATCGAGCTATTTTGGTCGAGGCATTGCAACGGATGCGACTTGCGGTGGCAAATATTATTAAATAATCCGACGCGGTTTAGCGCTTTTGTATTATAATACCTGACTATCCAGTTAAGCCAAATTGGATAGTGACTAGCCACCATTAAAGATATTGCAATATCCGGTGGCTTTTTTCAATTAAACCGTCGGCTATTCAGATTATTCTTATCTTACTTTGCACATTACAGAATGCCAAGGTACAGAGTCGCTGGTTTTGCCAGTTAAATAAAATTATTCAAGCAATTTACTCAATTCAGCATTCAAGATTAAGTCTAATTTTGTAGTAAAATTATGAATTTATATTGGGGGAGGTTATCACTAAAATGATTCAAACTATGCGTAAATTAATTTGCCTACTACCAGTATTGCTCTTACTTGCCAGTTGTAATAATAATTCGGATCAAGTCAAACAATTAGAACATGAAAAGCAGTTGTTAGTAAGTCAATCACAACAGAATTTGGCACTTAAAGATCAACAAATTAAAGCGCTGGAGGTGAAGAACTTTGAGTTGATGAAGCTGGTTGATGGTAAATACATGTTGCAATTCGATTTTAGCCCGATGAGCTATACTAAGTTAGCGAGTAATTTTGCGCAAAATAGCTTTTTACCCAATTGGTTGGAATCAAATTTACGTGTTAAATTAGCGACTAAATTACAGCAAAATGTTTTCGCTCAAGCAGACTTCAAATTAAGCGTCCGTCAATTGGCGCTATTATTTATCAGTTATCATAGCGCGCCAATTTTGCTGCTGCTGCTGCTGCTCGCTGGTTTAATTTGGGCAAGTTTCTATTCTGGATTTAAACTTATCCGCGTAATTATAAGACGGAGAATTCAACAACTTAGACGAACGAAACTTATTCTCAAACTCAGCGAAGAATTGTTAAGCAAGTGTTTAGCTGAAAAACATGTCTTACAAAGTGAGCTTGATGAGTTGCTATTGAGAAAAGAGCAGTTGGGGCGTTTGATGGATTTGGACGTGCTGGAAGAAAAGCGTAAAACCTTAATTGAATGTGAAGAAATGCTAACTCACGCCAAAAATCAAGGTTATAGCATGATCAAACAAGCTCAGCGTGATGCTCGCCAAATTCGAGAACAGGCAGAACATGAGGTGAAAATCACACCAATTGAGTAGAATGATACGGATCTTTAAAATTAGATTGCAAAAAATTGACACTCGATATAATCAGTGCAGTTATTATTTATGGTTGTATGTGTGTGGAATAATTCAATATTATTGAATTATTCGCCCGAGGTAAAGCCGCAGAAATTGTCTGCGGCGATTTAATAAAATTATTTTGGAATAGCTACATCGGATGTGAAGTTATTTTTGATATACGCGCCATTGCTGGTTGTATATGAACTCATAATCGGATTTTTGGCGGGTATGTATTCAACATTGCCGCTGCTATCTTTTTGAACTACACCGTTAACTGTGATTGGAGTTTTATCCATAGTTGGCAGCTGTTCGATATCAATTTGGTCAAATATTTTAAACACATCTGCATCTGGAACATAGAATACGCCATCGGTCATAGTGTAACCATTGGTGATATTATCTGGTCCATTCGGTGTGAAATTAGTACCCCATGGATTACGGAGTTTAAATTTACCATTGCTATGTCCAAGTACTGCATAAGCATGAGTGCCAACAATTCCTGGTGGTAAATCAACAGCACCTTGCTCAACTTGACCATTTAATTCTTTAGTATCCACAGGCGAACCAAGAACAATTACCCGACCTTGGGCCAATAACGGATCAATTAAATTAACCATATTAGCTGGAGTAACTTCAGCACCAAAAGTGATATTATTTGCATTTGGATTATCCGCATATAAATTTACCAGAGTATAATTGCTTGCACTCGTGTTATACGAGCTGGTAAATTCATAAACTTCATGACTAGTTAGAAATTTAAATGCTGGGTAATATTGACCCATTGGTAGCTGTGATGCCGTCATGCCATCATAGAAAGTTGCTAGATTATAAATGCTACCAGCAATAACAGGTGTATTTCCAAAGTAAATGAAATTATATTCAGGACTCATCAGAACATCACCATAAGCCTTTTCTAAATAACTTAACCACTGACCGCTGCCCGCTGAATATGCACCAGTTGCAATTTCTAGATTGGTGATTGTGCTAACATCAATTTGGCTTGGCAATGAATGTATCGTGGTGTAATCAATATTATAGCCACCGTTGCCATCTTGGTGGAAACGGTTTAATAATTCTTGCGAACCCCTTTGAAAAATTAATGCACTTAATGTTGATAAATAATAACAGTCACCAACCGCACCTTGATGTACGTTTAAGAAGTTAACACTATTTTGACTTCCAATTGAATTAGGTGTATTAACGATGGTTTCTAAAGTTCCAGGATTAAAGCTCCACGTGTAATCTTGCTGTGCTAAGCGGTAACCCCCAAAGAAACGGTGTGAAATCATTGATAAAGTTGCCAGTGAATTAGTCAAATTAATTTGACCAAGAGTACTTGTGCCATCGCTGCCTGAGGTTGAATCCGTTACATCGCCTAAGAATAATGCGGCAAATAACGCTTCGTTATATTGTGCTTGACTTGGAGTATTATTAATTGAAACATTCGGAACTTTAGTGGCAGCACTAATTGCATCAGCATAACCAGCTAACGGAAGAGCTTGTAAAATAGCTAATCCAGCTTGGTCTTTGCCCGTAATTATGTCAACCGCAGTTTGTAAATTGATGGTTGTTTTAGCTGAATCAGTTGCTAAGGCATTAAAGATCGCTTGTAAGTCTGCAGTGCTAATCTGTGGTAATGACGCTGCTGGCGGTGGAGTTATCATTTTATTGGCTGCTGCCGCATTAGTGTTGGCTGTATTATTTGCTTGTCCAGTGTTGTTACTACCGCCGCCACTATTACATGCAACTAGTGCTAAACCTGATGCTGATACTACTAAAGAGACTAAGATGTTTTTTACGTATTTCATTTTTCAATTCCTTGTGGTTATACTATTAAATAGTTTAGAATTATTAAATTTAATTACATTGTGTTCTGAGTTTATATAGATAGCTTGAGTCTATATGAACTCATTAATGTTAGTTTATTTTAAACGGCAAAATATGGTCCATTACCACCAGGTGTAGATGCTTGGCTAAAAGCACTAAACACGCTACGGCCATAGAAGAATGGTAAACCCCAGATAAAGAAGTTCTGTCCGCCAGTTGCTCCAGCATTAGGAATTGCCACACTATTTGGATTAGCTTGAATATAGTTATCAAAGTTAATGATACTAAAATCAAAGTTCATGTTATTGCCACCACCTAAACTCGATAATTGAGTTGAAATTGTAGTTGTGGAAGCTGGGCAATAAAACCCGCTATTATCACTACAAACGGTTAGTGCTGGTTGATTGCTTGGAGTGTCAAAGAATAACTCAGTTGAACCAGTATCAAAGATTGAATCATAGCTACCATTTGAGTAAGTAGTTGTGAAACTGCCGTCTTGTTCTGTACCATTGCTGGTAAAGATATTTTTGGCGGTTAATTGGTTGTTACTTTGCGTACCGATTCCAAAAGTAAGTGTTCCAGACAAAGAAGTTGTGCCACCACTTGGTACACTTGGTAAATTAACGATAACTCCATTGTTGTCACTACTAAATGCATAGACTGGACTGACAATTTGCTGGGCGGTTGCAACATTGGTATTATCGCTGCAACTTGTACCTGAACAAGTGTAATAACTACCATTATCGTAAGGTAATGGATTAACCCCGATAATACCTTTGGCGCCACCTAAATCATTATATGCACCTTGATTACTACAGTCGGTTGGGATTGCAGGAATGGTTGGGTCATTAATGATTTGGATCGGAATATTCGTCGCAGTTTCGCCGCCTAATTTAACGTTTGCTAAAGCAACTGATCCCCAATCATAACCGCTACCAAATAAAGTACACTCGGCAGTTCTTTGCCCATTAATGGTTTGACTGGTTAAATTTAAGCTACTCTTTAATTGATTAGCAAAAAGTCTTAACCCCATCGAGCCAGTATCAAGGATAATATGATCAATAGTCTGGCAATTACTTGGATTATTAACATTACATACCGTTACGCTAACAAAAGGAGTATTGTTTGGAGACTGCCCAGTTGGACCGCCATCTACCGTGATTGCCACTACATTTGCTGTAGTGCTGCCATTTTTTGCGGGAGTAGTTTTAGGTATACTTTCTGTAGCGTTACTGGTGTTATTTGCACTATTATTGGCTGCAGACGTCGTATTACCACCGCTATTACATGCGGTTAAAGTTAAGCTAGTTGCTAACGTTGAGATGATTAGAAGTTTTTTCATTTGGTGTTCCTTATTTCAAACTGTCAAGAGTTACGCCAGCTGGTGCTAGAGATGGAATGAATGCTTCTCCAGCATAATGTCCCATCCAGCCTCCAGTTGAAGATATAAAGTCAGAATTTTGTACTTTACGTACGGTTAGTGATTTATAGCTTGGGCTACTAGTTTGAAAAGCAGGGAAATATTTGCCGAGTAATTGATTTTGATCTGGAACTTTTTTCCCATTCCAGATAATTGCAAATACTTTGTCATTATATGTATATTGTTTAACCACAATGCCAGTTGCCGTAGTCAAAGATTGGATTTGGTAAGCATTAACACTGGCTTTTTCTAGGTCAGAACTTTGTAGATCTTGAGTTGGTGTAGCTTTTAAAGCGATTTGATCACTCATGATTGACGCTGAGTTTTCACCTAGGGTTGCCCATGCAGAGAGGGGAATCATGCTACCAATTAGCAAAGGTAATAAGAATTTAATTAGTTTATTTTTCATTTTGAAATACTTCTCTATAAAATATATATTTTGCCTATTTGGGATAAATATTTGACAATGCAGCCGCTTATCTATTTGTTTTGCAAAATAAATTTAATTAATTATATGGTAATGAGATTATAGCGCTAAAATTAAACGTCGAGATTAATCAAAGCGTAGAGTATTTAATGATTTTAGACAAAGGGAAGGAACGAAGCAGCTAATTCTGCATTTAGAAGATCAAAGTGATTGGTTTTAACCTGAAGAGCATTGCGTAAGAAAAGCATTACTTTAGTATTGCAAATCTCAAGCATTCCGTGCGAGTTACAAATTTTTATAACTAAACGCTTCAAATATTCCATGATATGGGTGTAAATGAGATCAAGATCATTGGTGGTTAATTTAATGAGCAGCATCACGAGATAAACAAAGTATATCGAAATAAAATATACGATTAAATAAACGCTATTAATTAGATCTGAATAGCCATCCAAAGAAAATTTGGCATCAGTGCACCAGATGTTATCAAACATTAAATCAGCAAAGGCATCAGTTGATACACATACGAGCATAAAGAATTGTCCGATTATTAATAACCGAATTAATAACATAACCAAAACTGATTTTGGTGGATATAAATTATTAGCCATTTGCAGTTCCCATCAATTAACCTTTAGATCTAGTTTTAATTTAGATGTCTATTCGGTATAGATGAATGTTTTTTAAGATAAAATAAATATTCCACGATATTTTAAATCGTGTAATTAAAATTTATTCTATTAAAGCAAAGTTTAATTAGGTTTAATTTAATCTAAACAGCTAGCTGAAAGCTTGTTAAGGCTAGAGGTTCATATTAAGATTTTAGATATACCAAGTATTGTAATAGCTTGGTGTTGTAAGTTTGTAGGTGCGCTAGATAATGCGTATAGTACTACAACTTTGATCCGCAATTGTTCTCTGAAAATTAATTCAAATAATTAAGTGGGAAGAGCTGCGTATAAGTTTCTCTTCTCACGACAGAATTCAGTATAACATAATTGTTTTATATTTTTCAAGAAATTTTAAATTCTTTTGAGTTTTATGTGGGTAACTCTATATATTCAAAGTCTTCAAGTTTACGATACGGTACAAATTTTAATGTACTATGTGACAAGATAATAAAACTTAGTTATTTACAAAATAACTAAATCCGCCAGTGTAATTATTGCTCCAATAGGGCAAGCTAAGCTTTTCAATTCTAACTTTGCCTTTACTAGTTGGTGCGTGAATAAATTCACCATTGCCAATATAAATGCCGACATGTTGATAATTGTTAAACACCACTAAATCACCGATTAGCAAATCATCAACATCTTTGCCTTTATAGCTCGCCGCTTTGGATTGATTTTGGGCAGTGCGCGGTAATTTTACGCCCAAAGCTTGTTGATAGCTGTAAAGCACCAAGCCGCTACAGTCAAAACCTTTGGTGGGTGTACTGCCGCCATAGCGATAATTACTGCCCAGCAATGATTTGCTGACGCTGACAACTTTGTTTCCAGCCTCTCCATTTTGATTATTAATTTGAATTTGAGCTGGTGCTGATGGTGGTGGAGCTTTTTTAGTTGAGCAACTGCTACTTAATGCGATTAAGATCAGCAAAATTAACCAGTAAATTAGCAACGGTTGGCGCGGTAAGTTAAGTTTAGATTCTGTTGCTTGCCGTTGGCTAATGTTCACGGAGTTGACCATAGAAGTAAATGATTTGAATGTTGCTTTCACGTGACATTGCTCCAGGGTTTGTGCCTAATTGACCTTGGGGAACCTCTTGCTGCAAGTTTTGATAGTAATTTTGCCACAGCGCGAGAATTTTAGGTGATTTACCATTGGTGAAATCCATCGGTAAATGTTGAAAGATTGCTTGATTATGATTGGCAACTCGGAAAGAATAATCAATTAATTCTGAGCAATAAAAAGCTTGCCCATCAGCGGCGACAAAGCTTTCATTATAGGGTTTGCCAAGTTGTTTTTCAGCGCTAACGATTGTACTTGGAATTAATTTTTGCTCGGTCGCTTTGAGGCGCCCAACCATAACGCGTGGTTGCTGTGCATCATCTAAACTTCGCTGTAAAAATTGCGCCAGCGGTGTAATTACAACCCCTTGTGAAATGGCTTCGATAACTTGCGGATTAGATTCACTGGCATCAATAACCAATCCAACATGTGAGACATAGCTATTTTTATAGCCATAGGTTACGCTATCGACACTGTCACAGAATTGACCACAGTTTAGGTCTTGAAATAATAAATCGCCACGTTGGAGTTTGAAATTAGTGGTTGAGCTATCGGCAAATGCTGAGTTAAGCACTAAAAATAGAGCAATTGCACCACTGAGTATTTTTTTAATCACTGGCGACGAATGGGTGGGTTTATTCAGTATTTGCACCACTTAGTCGCAATTACAAAATTGATTGCGCTTAAACATATTGGTATTCATCCGTATATTTAATGATAAACCGTCATGGTGGTTGCTATATTCTGAAAGTTAATTTTAAAGTCAACGGCTTTATCTGATGGGAAAGTGCAGGTTTCGGCACTGGCTTGCTCGGGATAAATGGTTGCTTCAACAAACCGTGCTGGTTCACCAACCGCAAAACCATTGGCATCAACAAACTCACAGCGCCAAAAAACTTGTTCGGGTTTTTCGCCTGTGGTGTTGAAATTCCAACGGACGATAGTATTACCGCTCGCTACATCGGTAGATTTACTTAAATTCGTGATTTCAACATCACCAGGTTTACCAATCGTGCTAACTTGTTTTTCAAGTGGGTTATGTGAGGCACACGCACCCAAAAACACAACCAAACTTAGACTAAAG
>CAYIZV010000085.1:0-9673 GCA_964367915.1 uncultured Neisseria sp. | reverse complement strand
TTATCAACCAAAATTAGGAGACATAGACTTTAACATATTACGCTCAATAAATGATGGGATAACTATATTTATGATTTGTACTATTGTCCAGTGGAGAAATTTTCGCTTTACTACGTATCAACATATTATATATGACCTTTGGGAATCTCTGATTCAATGATTTTAATGTTTATAGTCAATTATAGTTAAAGAGCTAGACAATTACTTTGATAATGAGAGTAAAAAGATATGTTGTAGCGGTAATAAATTTATGATTTAACTTACAAATAATTAATAGAGCGTGCTGCGCTAATTAAAAATTATTGGCTAGGTAAGTCCTGTCTAGATTATCTGCATACATCCAAAAAATAAATTGATGGTCCATCAACGCTGTGGGGACTGTTGCAAAAAAGTGGACCAGCTTTTAAGCAATCAACACATTTTAAATTACAGATTTTGGATTAATGTGCTGTAATAATTAATTTTATTAAGATAAATGATGCTTGTTTGCAAAAATGGGAAGTAATTTTGCAAAAATGGGAAACTGAAAGTGTTTTCTATTTGTTACAATTCAATTTGTGAGATATACATTTTATTTTTACCTTGAAGGAGCTCTTAAAATGAACAACAAACTTAAATTAATCAGCCTTGCTGCCATAAATACATTTATGCTTGTCGCGTGTAACGGAGGCAACTCAACAAGTGGAAATGGACAACAAATTGATGCTGATACTATTTCTCCTGTAGTTGGTGATACCAGCCTAGGCTTAGCTGCCCCCGGAGCTGCAAATGGATTAATTGCAATGGTTACTGGTGGAGCTGAAACAGAACTTGGTGAACAAGCTGCTCTTTGGTTATTAGATGAGGTATCAGGTGGTAAATTTCCTCCAAGCCAAACTAATACCTTATTATCAAATATAAACAGCCAATTATCAACAATAGAAAATGATCTAACAGGAATAAATACAAAACTAACACAAATTTATACAACTATAAATGATTATCAAGCAGACAACCAACTTTTAGCTATCACTACTTATGAAAATCAAATAGCAACTTATAATAATGTTATTTCTGGCTATATTGCAAGCCAGAGTAATTTTAAAAAAATTAAGATTAAAGGTAACCCAACCACCTATATTCAGATTCCGCAATCAGAGTTAAACGTTGCAGAGTCTGCTTTCTTGTTTCAGTCAAGCACCCCTTTTGAAAGTGTCATTCTTCAAGCTATGACAACAAAAAATGCCCAGAATGCCCTTATTGCTCAGGCAGGGGCATTTGCTGGATTAGACAACTTGGGCGTTGAGCTGTCTTGTGATAACGCATCAAAATATAGTATTTCTAATCAAAATTTGCATCAAACTCCAGATCTTTCTCTTTCCAATAGAGGCTACTGCTCGTTAATTGAAGCCTTAAATGCACAATTAAACACTTTTAATACCACCCAGTTGGCAAGCGGGCAAAATGCTCTTTATGTTTATAGTAGCTTTAGTGCAGGACTAGACTTGGTATACCTAAAAATGGTAAATGCTTTAACACAAGAATATGCAGTAGATCAAATGCGTGCTTACTTAGGACAGCATGCCAATTCTTTAGTTGGTGTCCCAAGTTACGTGGCAGACTCAGGTAACTACCAAGCAGCGTTACAAGAGGTTACACTCGCATATAACAGTAGAATTGGTTACTTAAACACAATCTTTACCGAAGCTAAAGAATCAGCCTTTAATTATATTACTACATTAGCCCCAGCCGTTAATTCGTCATCGCTGCAAACACAATGCGGAATCACCCCACAAAATATTGTATCTGCTGTCCCAGCAAATGTGAGTGCATCACAAGCATCTAATCTATACTATTGGGATGGAACTACTCTTACAACAACTTGTAATTCAAATGGCACACAGCTCACAAGTACAACGCCTGTCGCAACACTTTGTCAAAATGCCAATTTACAAGCAAATAATGGCTATATTAGCTGTGGAACCTCTATCAACAACTATGCAATTATGCAAAATTATAATACTGCTGCCACAGTACATAATGTTGAAGGTAATCTTCCTGGTCAACTTTCCTGGATAAATTATTCAAATGTACCAAATTATACCATCAATAATGACACGCCATGGTTTTCCCAGCTTTACTCATTTTGGTCAACTGGTACACTCAATGTTTACTACGATCCAAATTATCCAATAACTTCAAATAATCTAGCACAAGCAAATACAATTCTTCAAAATCAGCTTGATGACAACCCTACCAACTACATCACTACTAATGTTGGATTCAATGTAGATGTACAACCATTTGCTGCGATAGGATTAACTTACGTTGGTATTCCAGTAATGGTTTCTGACGGATCTCATACGTTCACACTTGGTGCAGGGGCTATACACAATTATGGTTCTGATAATCAAGGATTTATGCTCTTAGGATGCGTTCCAGGAGATTCTAACTGTCAAGTAGGTAATTTTCCCAATTTTACTTCAACAGGAAATTATAATCAAAATTTCAATGCGCTAATTTTCAAAAATGGGGATATAATTTCAATGTACAATAAATATACAGATCACTATCATGGTGATTATTACCTTAAAGCTTTTTACAATGGAACTGCTCCAGGATATATCACTAGTGCAGTTACTTGGCAATAGATAAGAAGGCGGTTTGAAACCGCTTTTTTACCTATAACAACTAAGAGTAATGTTTAGATTAGATTATTATGATAAACATTGCAAATTTAAAAATCTAAAATCAAGTAAATAATCTATGTTTCTTATTTATTATTAATGGCATTAATTAGTCGGTCGTTCTCTTGTTTTCTATTATAATCAGAAATTACAAAAAAAGCCCAGATAGTAGCAGGTAGCCAGCCAATTACAGTAATTTGCAAAAACAAACAAAAAACTCCTTGGACAACTTTACCCATTGTAAAGAATGTTAGCCATGGAATGAACAATGCTAATAAATATCTCATATCTGCTCCAAAAAGTAATTCTAGAATTATAGCATATTGTTGTCTACGCAGGCTTACACCACTAATTAATTTGTTAAATGGCTGATGTTAAAAAGTATATTAACGAATAAAAATAATTTGTATCAATGGGTTAATAACTGTTGTTTTTTTGTTTTATATTGAGTCTGAATGTTTTTTAAATGTAACTCCTTAATAGCTTATTTCTTGAGTTTGCATAGAAAATCTAAGCAAAGCGCAGACGTAAGGCATTAGCAATTACCGTAATTGAGGATAAGCTCATAACCACACTGGCTATTACTGGATTTAGTAAAATCCCCCATAGTGGATAGAGTGCCCCAGCCGCAATAGCCACTGCCAATGAATTATAAATAAATGAACCAAAAAGATTTTGGCGCATATTTAGATTAATTTTACGAGCTAACTTTAATGCACCATCAACTGCGCTGAGTTGTCCACGCAGTAGACTTATGCTTGCTGTTTGCAATGCAATATCTGTTCCGCCACCAATAGCAATACCAATTTCGGCTTGTGCCAAACTTGGCGCATCATTAATCCCATCACCAACAAAAGCTACGATTTTACCTTGCGCTTGATATTGTTTGACGATGGCAATTTTATCTTGTGGTTTACATTCGGCAAATATTTCACCAATACCAGCTTGTTGCGCGATATGTTTAGCGCTGCTATGATTATCTCCTGTTACCATTGCTACGCTTAGCCCTTGAGCTTTTAATCTAGCAACAGTTTGAGTAGTATCAGATTTTAATATATCGCTAATATCTACTCGTGCCAATATTTTATCTTGTGTTGCCAAATAGATTTGGCTATAGTGATTATCGGTGATTAATTCGGAGTCTACTAATTCTAGTTCTTTCATCCATGCTGCAGAACCAGCATAATAAGTAATCTCATCTATTACGGCACTGACACCTTTACCTGCTACCGACTTAAATCCCTCACAACGATTATTTGCAATTATTTCAGGTTGGTATCTGAGCAGTGCATGGGCGAGGGGATGCTCAGAATTAAGTTCTAGATTTTTTAAAATTTGTAGTGCCTTTGTTGCAGAGATTTCCTGTGAATACTCAAAATTCACTACTTGTGGTTTGCCGACAGTCAAAGTTCCTGTTTTATCAAATAGTACTACTTGAAGTTTGTCAATTTGGCCTAAACAGCTCGCATCGCGAATGAGAATACCTTGCGCCGCACCTCGTCCAATTCCGACCATCAGCGCCACTGGTATTGCCAATCCGACTGAACAGGGACAGGCAATAATCAAAACAGTCATAAACACCGCTAATCCTGTGGCAAAATTATCGCTTGCGGCTAAGAAATACCAGATTAGTCCACTAACAGCTGCGATTATAATGATAGTTGGTACAAAAATTCGGGCAACTTTATCTGCTAGTTTGGCTAGTGGTGGTTTAGTTAATTGCGCGGATTTTACTAATTTAATAATTTCACCGAGTAAGGTATTGCCGCCAACCGCACTTACCCGATAAGTAAATGCACCGCTAGTGTTGATAGTTCCGCTGCTAACTTTATCGCTAATAGTTTTATAAACTGGGAGAGGTTCTCCGCTCAGCATCGCTTCGTCGATATAACCATCACCATCAACTACTTCACCATCCGCTGGCAATTGCTCACCTGGACGAATTTTAATTAGATTATCGGTACGTAATAAATTAGTAGCAATTTGCTGTTCTGCACCATCAACAATAATATTTGTGGTCTGTGGAACTAGGCTAGTTAAGCTCTTGATTGCTGCAGTAGTATTATTTTTAGCGCGCTCTTCAAAATAGGCTCCAAGGTTAATTAAACCCAAAATCATTAACGCGGAATCAAAATATAAATGATGGGGTAGAGATATTTTGCTATAGTGAACAATAAAAACAACGCTTAAAGAATATAGCCATGCTGATCCAACACCCAACAAAATCAAGCTATGCATATTGAAGTTAAGCGTTTTAAAGCCAATATAGCCGCTCTTAATGATTTTATTTCCCACTCCTAGTATAATTGTTAATGAGATTAAAGCATATATAATACCTAGGCAAAAGCCACTAGGAGTTGTTGGATTAATCATAAATTGTGGCAACATGCCAATAGTCATCAGTAGCATACCAGCGATTAAAGGCAGGGCAATATTTGTAGATAAATTGATTTTTTGTTCGTGTATTATATCTAAACTAGCGCCAAAGCCAAGCCTTTCTACTTCCGCGATAACCAGCTCATCTAATTTAACATCGAGATATTCAACATATAAGGTTTTGTCGAGTAAGTTTACTTGCGCGGTTTTTATTCCAGTTACTTTATTTAAAGCGCTTTGAATTTTGCCGACGCAGCCAGCACATTTGACGTTTTGTAGATTAAATTCGCTGTTATTCATGATTATATAATTTCTGTGTAATATTTAAGTTTGATGGAGAGTATTTTTTGGTACAATTCATGATAGAAATTTTTGCATACCCCCCAGTAGTATATCATGAGGAAAAATAAATGAGCGAAAAAATTACTAAACATCCCAACCATGCAGCAGAGCTAGCGCGCCTTAATCGTGCCATCGGGCAACTCGAAGGAATCAAAAAAATGATTAATGAAGAACGCTACTGTGTCGATATTTTGATGCAGTTAAAAGCTGCACGTTCTGCAGTCAAAAATATTGAAATGAATGTACTTGAGCGTCATATGCAAATGTGTTTGGTTAAGGCTAGTAAAAGTGGTGATGATAATGAAATTAATAATAAAGTTGATGAATTAACTAAACTGATTAAAAACTTTAGTTAATCACAAAAAAGTTGACGAAATAAATTTTTAAATGATAATATACCGTAGTGGGGTATATTGAAACGATACCTTACGAGCATAAATATAATTATTTGAGGGAAGCAAATCATGCAGAAACTATCACTATTATCATTATTGCTGGCAAATGTCATGGCAGCTCCGGTAATTTTAAATGTCGAGTACCAAAATATAGTTGTGAATGGCAAAACCGCAAAGGTGATGACCATCAAACAACCCGATGGAACTTGGGGTTACTATACTAAGTCTGGTGATATTTTTGATGTAACGGTTAAAAATAAATTAAATGAATCTACGGTCATCCATTGGCATGGACTAGAATTACCAAATAATCAAGATGGCACAGAATTAAATCAACCTGAAATCGCAGCAAATGGTGAGTATCACTATCAATTCCCTCTAAAAAATAGTGGTACTTTTTGGATGCATTCTCATCATGGCTTGCAAGAGATTAGTTTGGCCGAAGCGCCTTTAATTATTGAAACCCCAGATGATAAAAATTACCAACAAGTTGTGGTAATGTTTCAAGATTTTAGCTTTAAAAAACCTGAGCAAATTTTATCCGAATTAACCAATGGCGCACAGAGCAGTCATGATATGCACAATATGAAAATGACAGAGCATAATGATATGCATGATGACATGGCAGGTATGGATATGGATTCCGATCACGAGATGGAAATGGAATCAGGGCATGGTGGGATGGCAATGAACCATGGTGGCAAGGGTTCTGCTATGGTAATGGATTTGAATGACGTTAAATACGACGCATTTTTAACTAACTATCACACGCCACAAACCCCGCAAATTACGCAGGTAACTGCAGGTAAAAAAGTCAAATTACGCTTTATCAACGGTTCTGCTAGTAGTGGCTATTGGATTAATCTAGGTAAGCTTTCAGGTAGTGCGGTTGCGGTTGACGGACATGATATCAAACCTCTTAAAGCGAATAAATTTCAATTATCTGAAGGGCAACGAATTGATATCGTTGTAACTATTCCAGCTTCCGGTGGGGTGTTTCCTATCCTAGGACAAGTAGAAGGTTTAAAAAATCAGACTGGTTTGGTGCTAACTACTCAGAAAAATTTAAAAACCACTCTTAGTCCTGAAGCGACAACTGTGGCACCTGCTTTAAATGATGCTCAAGAGTTAAAATTACAAAGCACAGATAAATTTGTAAATAAACCAGTTGATCGAGTGCTTAAATATACGCTAACGGGCAATATGTCACCATATGTATGGCAAATTAATGGGCAGAGCTGGCCGAATGTAACTCCATTTAAAGTTAAGCAGGGTCAACGAGTTGAAATGGATTTCACTAACAAAAGCATGATGTCACATCCAATGCATTTACATGGTTATACTTTTAAAGTAGTAGAGGTTAACGGGCATAAAATAAACGGTGCACTACGTGATACAGTACTTATTTTGCCTGGTGAAACAGTGAAAGTAGTTTTTGATGCCAATGAAACTGGTAAATGGTTTTTGCACTGCCATTTAGCATGGCATATGCCAACTGGCATGATGACCTATTTGGAGGTTGATCCAGCTACTAAGTAAGTCGAACCAATAAAAAGGCTGCGATTATTTCGCAGCTTTATTTATTTTCATTTGTACCAGTGTTTTTATAAATCGCATAGTTGACTAACTGGCGGTTGTATGGGTTATCACTGATAATGATATTAAGTGGTGCATCAAGTGGTAATGAATAGAGATAATTAATAATCAGGTGATCATTACTGTCTCCGTTAAATATATTAGACATATCCATACTTGCATTGTACCAAGTATAAATCGGAATTAAACTAAATTTTTGCTGTTGGTTCTCTGATTCAGCTTCCATGGTAGTCTGGATGGCGGTTAGTTTCTTAATTGTAGTATAGTGAGGCGATGGCTCCGCTAGCGCTATATCATTCTTATCCCAGACGTCATAATAGCGAGTTAAAAATTGGTTACTGGAAAATAAAATTATTCGATGATGTGTATTCCAGATATCTTTCATTGTAGTAGTTTGCCAATCTTTTTTAGGTGTCAAGTATGAACCAAATTGTACTTGAAAGTAATTGTGCAAATTACTCAAATCATCCTCATTCAGATAGCCATAGAAAGCCCGCAAATTATTATCCAAATCAATAATAATTACTTCGTCTTTATTTTCGTTTAAAAATGCCTTAATCTGGCTGACTACATCATCTAGATTTTCCGTTAAGTAATAGTTGGATGTATAGTAAGTAGCATCTTGAATACAAATTTGTAATTCCAGATAACGAATGCCATTATTTAATTGACCGCGAATATTATTATCTTGCGTATTCAGGTATTCAATGAAATCACGGTGAATCTCGTTATCGCTCTCTGCTGCAACCATTGCTGCAAGCTTGGCATTATTACTCATGCTAGCTGGCAGTGTTTCGCCAGTACATACTTCTAGATGTTTTTTGGGATCTATATCATACGCATTTGCATAATGAGTTCCCGGGATCATTAGCTGAGGAAGTGTTTTATTTTTTAATTGCTTACGGTAATCGCTCATCCAGCTAGAATTAACTGTGTTGCTACTTGCGCAGCCAGTTAGGATTCCAGACATTAAAATTGTTATGATACTTGCATTTCGTACAACTGCTCGCATGTAGTTCCTTAAGGAATATAGTGTTTATTAAGATATGTGTCTAGTGCGTAGCTAGAGCCTAGCATTGCTGGGTAGTCATGAGCAATAACGTAAATAGGCATTTTTGCCAGATAAGTACGATAGCGTCCTTTATCGACAAAACGCGCATGGAAATCAGATTTAATAAAATAGTCCAAAATTTGTGGAATGATCCCACCGCCAATATACACACCACCAAATGAGCTGGTTATGCAGGCTAAATTAGATGCTGTTGTGCCTAATATACGGCAAAAATGATCTAAGGTTTGTTTGCAAATGAAACATTGATTAGTAACGCCCAAGTGAGTAATTTCGCTTGGATCAAGCATTTTTTCTATTGGTGGATTTTGCTTGGTACAAAGTGCTTCATAGATTAATTGTAGCCCAGGTCCAGAGAGTAACCGTTCTACTGAAACATGGCTAAAACGATTGTGTACGAATTTCCACAATTCAAACTCTTCTTCGCTAGCCGCTGCAAAACTAGAACGTCCTCCTTCTGCGGGAATTGCAAAATATTCTTCACTGAGCGGATGTTTGAGTAGTGTTGCCATACCAAGACCAGTACCTGGTCCAATAATACAGATTGGTTTACTGTGATCAGCTTCCTGTCCACCAATTTTGACTAAATTCTCGGTTGGTATATGTGGAATAGATAAAGCTAATGCGTGGAAGTCATTTAGGAAGATTAAACTATCTAGACCAGCATCTGTTTTAGTTTTCGACATTGATGATTGATGCCACGGACTGTTTACCATAAACAAAGTATCATCAACAATCGGTGATGGTACTGCTAACGCGGCATGTTTTACTTGCGGGTAACCAGAGCTTTGCAGGTAATGTGTAATTGCTTGTGCCAAGGTTGGGTAATCCCGGCATTTTAAAGTTGTTACTTTTACAAAGTTATAGGCAGATACTTCAATTGCAAATCTGGCATTAGTACCGCCAATATCGCTCACTAAGCGTGGAAAATTAGTAGTTGGCATTTGATATACTCGTTATTTTTAAGGTAAATAACCTTTGGTTATCATTGTTTCTAAAGCGTAACTTACGCCTAGAAAGGCTGGGAAATCATGGGTAATTACATAAACTGGAATTTTTTCCAAGTATTGACGTAGGCGACCTTTATCTTCAAAACGACAACGGAAGTCAGATTGGATAAAATAATCTAAGATACGCGGTACAACGCCGCCACCAATGTATATTCCACCAAATGCATTGATAGTTATCGCAAGATTAGATGCTATAGTGCCCAACATGCGACAAAAGTG
>CAYIZV010000084.1:0-9751 GCA_964367915.1 uncultured Neisseria sp. | reverse complement strand
TAACAATAGCTCCTTATGTAGTTGATCTACACCGAGTCGCCTTTTTTATCAATTCTCCTAGCTATAATTATGATCACTTAGAGTCTATACATAAAAGCTCAACTTATGAGCATTCAATATATAACTAAGATTTAACATAGTAATTATTGGCATGAGCATACTTGGCATCGAGACTAAAGATAGAAAATTTAGTTCCAACATCATACATATCTAAGCCTTCAGCTTTTTTGAGCCGGCGTGCCAAAGATAATGATACTGGTAACCCACATATTTCAATGAAAACTTTAATTGCCCACATGGTTATATTGAATATCAATAAATCATGTAGTGGCATCGTGCCATAAAAAGCCAGAGTTCCAAATAAGAAGCTATCAAATAAAGAAGCGACTGCAGTTGACATTACAAAGCGCAGCCACATCATCCGTCCGCCAGTTTTGAGCTTTAATTTTGCCATGATAAACGAATTTAGTGGCTCGGCACAAAGATAGGAAATCGTAGAAGCAATGATAATTCGCGCATTAAACCCAAGCAGACTATCAAATTTAGCATTAGTATCCAATGCATAAGCCGGACTTGGCAAATGAATAATCAACTGCCCGTAGGCAACAAAGATGAAATTAAACATAAAGCCTACCCAGATTGCCCGTCTGGCAAATTTATAGCCATAAACCTCAGTAATCAGATCCGACAAAATAAAAGTAAATGGGAAAATCAATGTCCCAGCATCAGTCTCAATATTGCCAATCCGAATCATGCGGATATCAAACCAGTTGGCAAGTAAAATCACTGCGGTATAGGACAACTGGATAAACCAGAGATGGCGCGGGTATTGCGCGATAGTATTTTGTTGCATAAATATATTCCCTGTAGGATTAAAAACAGTTAAACTTACAGTGATCTGACTATAAGAGTCAGATCAGATTTCCCGGCAAATTGCAATGGTCACACAAAAGCCAGAATATTACAGGACAGAATTATAGCAGCTCTTAAATAGATAAAATCTAAATTAGAGTCCAGCTACTTAATGCCACACAAATCATTTGCTAATCAATTTGAGAGCTACAGGTATCTGTGGTGGAATGCTCTGCTTATTGGCAATCTGTTTACTAACTTCAATAGCCTTTTCACCAATTAAGTCTGGTTGCTGGGCAACAGTTGCCGACAATTGCCCGTTTTGGACTGATTTTAAGCCATCCTGACTACCATCAAAGCCAACGATTATTATATTTTTACCCGCACTTTTGGCTGCTTCGTAAGCACCTAAAGCCATTTCATCATTTTGGGCAAAGATTGCCTGCACATTATCGTGTGCCTGCAAAATATTTTCAGCCACGGTCAAACCTTTTGCTCGATCAAAATCAGCGCTCTGACTGGCAACCACGTTTAACTCTTTATCCGCGATCAGATGAAAACCCTGACCACGTTCACGAGTCGCGGAAGCTCCCGGTATTCCCTGTAACTCTGCAACTACAGCCTTTTTACCTAGCTTACTTACGATAAATTGTGCTGCCATCTTACCACCTTCGATATTATTGGAAGCAATAAAAGTAACCACATTACCTTGTTTTGCTGAGCGGTCAATAGTAATCACGGGGATTCCACTTTGATTAGCAAGCAAAATTGCCGAGGAGATCGCATCGGAATCAACTGGATTAATCAGTAAAACATCCACCTGTTGTTGAATCAAATCTTCAACATCGTTATTCTGCTTGGCAGAATCATTCTGTGCATCGGCAATCTTGATTTGCATATGTTCTTTAGCTGCAGCGGTCATAATTCCATCTTTAATCGAAACAAAGAAAGGATTATTCAACGTAGATAATGACACACCAATCGTCAAATTATTAGGATCAATCTCGTGCTTAGTTTTTGCCCATGCAGGTGGTTCCATACTACAAGCATTAATTAATAACAATAAAGTAAGGCTAACAAATAGTTTTAAAATATTTTTCATGATATAGCCTTTCTACGATCAATAAATACGGCAATCAGAATCACTACCCCTTTAACGATTAGCTGATAAAAACTGGAAACCCCTAGGATATTAAGTCCGTTATTTAATGTACCAATAATCAGCGCTCCAATCAGCGTACCCAAGATTTTGCCATGCCCACCAGTCAGACTCGTACCACCAAGCACGACTGCAGCAATAGCATCCAGCTCGTACGAAGTACCCGCGGTTGGTTGTGCCGAATTAAGTCGTGAAACAACAATACTTCCAGCCAATGCTGCCAATAAACCATTTATTGCATAAACCATAATCTTTATCTTGTTTACTTTTACCCCAGAAATTATCGATGCTTTTTCATTACCACCAATCGCATAAATATGCCGTCCAAATGGAGTTTTATTTAAAATAACTGCGGCAATCACAAAAGTAATAATTACCGTAATGGCTGGTATAGGCAAACCAAACAAATAACCACGTCCAAAGAGCTGAAACCAGAAGCTATCACTCAATCCAGTAATCGGGTTACCATCGGTATAAACCATGGTTAGCCCGCGATAAATTGTCATCGTGGCAAGAGTAGCAATAAATGGCGCAATCCTGCCTTTAGTTACCAATAAGCCATTAAATGCACCAAACAGCGCGCCGATGAGAGATGCAATGATTATCGCAAGAACCGGATCACAACCATGCAGCATAATTCCTGCCATTAGAGCACTGGATAAAGCCAGAATCGCACCAACCGACAGATCAATTCCGCCAGTTAGGATAACAAAAGTCATCCCAAATGCAATCAGCGCGTTTATTGATACCTGCCGTAACAGATTAAGAATATTCATCGGTGCCAAAAAATCGTGATTAATGCTACCAATAACACCAAATAACACAATCAGACCGATAAATGGCAAAAATTTTTCAATGAGTTTTTTATGTAAGTGCATTAGCTTCCCCTGCTGCCAAACTTATTATTTTTTCCTGAGTAAAGTCATTGCGTGCCAGAATACCAGCTACGCTCCCTTCATGAATTACAACTACCCGATCACTCATACCGATAATTTCTGGTAATTCGGAAGAAACCATGATTATTGCGACTCCATTTCGGGTCAGTTCATTCATTAACTGATAAATCTCCCGTTTGGCATTTACATCAATCCCCCGAGTTGGCTCATCCATTATCAATATTTGCGGTTTATTCCCAAGCCATTTAGCAATAACTACCTTTTGCTGGTTACCACCTGATAAACTCCCTACATTAAGGTTGACTGATGCCATCTTGATCAAGAGCTTATCGGTTAATTCAAGAATAAATTTATTTTCTGCCTGACTATCAATCAAGCCAGAACGAACGTAATTATGCATATTATTGATCGCAATATTATCGCGGATTGAGAATCCTAAAATAACCCCCTCATCACGGCGATTTTCAGTAATAAATCCAATACCATTTTTTATTGCGTCATTGGCAGAGTTTATTTTTAATTCCTGTCCGTTAATCTTGATTGTCCCACTGATTAATCGATCAAGCCCAAAAATAGCACGCATGATTTCCGAGCGCCCAGCCCCCATCAGACCAGCAAAACCAAGGATCTCACCACGATTTAGCGTAAAATTAATATTTCTAAATTTGTCGCCAGTTAGTCCATGAACCTCCAGAATTTCATCACCAATACAAGCATCACGAGCGGGAAAACGTTCCGATAATTCACGCCCAACCATCTCTCTGACAACCCGATTAAATGTAGTATCTGCTATTTTACTGGTACTTACACTTACACCATCACGCATCACGGTAATTCGGTCACAATGGGTAAAGATTTCTTCCATCCGATGAGAAATATAGACCATTGCTACCCCATTCTCTTTCAGGCGCTGCATCACCCGAAACAAAACATTTGCCTCCCGTTCAGTTAATGCCGAAGTTGGTTCATCCATGATTAGAACTTTGGCGTTAGTCATCAACGCTTTGACGATCTCAATCATCTGCTGTTCACCAATTGAACAGTTACTAACCTGCTTGTCAAGCTCCAGTTCAATACCTATCTCGGCTAATTTACTATTGGCAAGCTTCTTCATATAGGTTTTATCCAGTAAACCAATTCGGTTACGGATTTCCTTGCCCAAAAACAAATTCTCAAGCACGGTCATATTTTGCCAGACATTTAGTTCCTGACGGATAAAGGTAACTCCATACGCCTCTGCCTGTTGTGAATTTTCAAAGCGCATAGCCTTATCATCAATAAGAATGGAGCCATCATCAGCGGGAAACATTCCAGTTAATATGTTCATTAATGTAGATTTGCCTGCGCCATTCTCGCCCATCAGCGCATGAATTTCACCATCAAGCAGCTCAAAATTGACCCCGCTTAATACCACATTACTGGCAAATCTTTTATGTATATTGTTTAGTTGTATTTTCATGATAAATCAGAAGATTACTCCCGCGTGTAAGATAACGTTAGCATAAGGTGTTGCTTCGCCAGTTCGAATAATAGCGCGTGCCTTGTGCGTAAGCAGTTTAAATTCTTCATGACTTAGCTCTTCTAGCGATACCTCCGCACCAAGAGCGGTCTCTAAATTTACATAAGTAGCCGGATTTTTGGCATGAATTTCACTGGCAATTGTTGCTTTCTCAATTTGCATATATTGAGCGAATAACTCGACTACCTCAATAAATCCGGGAGTTCCAAGCTTTAGTGCCAGATCAATCTTTTTTACTCCATCTGGTATCGGTAATCCACAATCAGCAATCACCACCATATCGGTATGCCCCAGATCGGCAAGTACTTTACAAATCTCGCTATTCAATATTCCATGCTTATTCATGATTTAACACCCTTTCGACCTCTTCACGATGAGGCATACCACCTTGTGCGCCAAGTTTTTGAACGGATAATGCAGCCGCAGCATTGGCAAATTTGATACTTGCATCAAATGATTTCCCTTCGGCAATCGCAACCGCAAAAGCAGCATTAAAAGTATCACCAGCGCCAGTAGTGTCTACGGCAGATACCTTAAATCCTGCAATCAAAATTTGCTGTTTTCCATCGTGATATAGCGCACCATCTTTACCTTGGGTTACTATCAATTTATGGGGATTTTCGGCTAAAGCAGCTTCCAGAGATAAACTTGGGAAAAGTGCCGCTGCTTCATGTTCATTTGGAGTAATATAGCTAGCCGCAGCAATAACACTGGCGGGAATCTCGCGAATCGGAGCTGGATTAAGCAGCAATTTTATGTCCAAATCATGACAAATTTTACTAACATGCTCAATCACCACAATCGGAATTTCCTGTTGTACCATAATAAGATCAGCCGAGCGAATAATATCTAACGCGGCATCAATCATTGCCGTAGTTAACTGCATATTGGCAGCAGGTACAACTACAATGCTATTATCACCCTCAGCCAAAATTATATGTGCAGTTCCACTAGTTATATTCTCAAGCTGCTGTAAATATTGAGTATTGACATGATTATGTTTAAGATTATCGATAATTTGGCTTCCATAACTATCTTTGCCAACTGCACCAACAAAAGCCACTTCAGCACCAAGTCTTGCCGCTGCTACCGCTTGATTAGCACCCTTACCCCCGGGTGATAGGACTAAATTTTGACCAATTACTGTTTCACCTGCTTGTGGGCGTTTATCAGATATAACTGTCAAATCAATCGATGCGCTACCAATGACAACTATTTTTGCCATAAAATGTTCCTTTAATTCAATGTAATAATAACTGGTGTATGATCCGAAGGACGCTCCAGCTTGCGTGGCGCAGTATCAATAATACATGAACTGGCACGTGCCATTAACGCTGGAGTTACCAGCAAATGATCAATCCGTAACCCCTGCTTGCGGCGAAAAGCCATATTACGATAATCCCACCAGGTAAACTGACGCTCTTCCTGATTAAAATGACGAAAGCTATCGGTTAATCCCAAATTAATCAAGCCTTGAAAAGCGGCACGTTCTGGCGCGCTACACAACACCTGCCCCTCCCAAATTTGTGGAGCATAAGTATCACGCGCTTCAGGTGCAATATTATAGTCACCCAGCAAAACCAGCTCAGGATATACGGCTAATTCGTTCGCCACATAGCGCTGTAATTGCTCAAGCCAAGCCAACTTATACTGATATTTATCACTAGTCAGGCTCTCTCCATTGACAATATACGCGCAAATTATCCGCACGCCGTTAATTGTGGCTGCAATCACTCGTTTCTGAACATCTTCATACTCAGGAATATCCATTACGATATTTTCTAAGGGATGTTTACTAAGTAATGCCACGCCGTTATAAGTTTTTTGCCCGTTGTAAACATAGTTATAACCAATCGCGGCAAATTCGGCAACTAGTTTAGCATTGGCAGCGTTATCCATTTTTAATTCTTGTAATCCCAAAACATCGCAACCAGTGGTCTGCAACCAATCCAAGACATGCGGTAAACGAACTTTTAAAGAATTTACGTTCCAAGTAGCTATCTGCATAGTTTATTTATTCCTTGTTATACTATTTCAAATAATTCAAAATGTTATTAATCGTTTTGCATAAATTTTACAATTTAGAAATTATTGATTGAATCGTACCAAATAGTTAGCATCTGCAGCCCAATATCTTTAAATTTGTGACTTAACTCTATTTCCTGTATCAGCAGCTCACTAACTTGTTTGATAGCAGCAATGACTTCCTCAAATACTTGCAATGCCTGTGCGTTTGACAGCATACATGACTTAGTTGCAAATGCTAATAGCTCATCTCTACTAGCCCAACGCTTACTACCATTTAAGGTAAGTGCCATAATATCTTTAGGTAAATATACCGTAGTAGTTACAATATCATAGATTGGTGCAAGATTCACGATGCTGTTAGTATCTTTATAAATGAGCCCATAATTTTTTAAATGTGCATCCCCATTACGTAATAAGACATTCACCACCAGTGATTTAAAGTAATCAAATAATGCCGATTTTAGATTTATGGTGCTTTCACCCACTAGGTTATTTTTTATGCTCTTTGCGATTTGTTCATAACTACTGTCATACTTTTCACGGGTACGCTTAGCTTGTAATACGCAAAAATCTTCAAAACCATAGTAGTGATTATCAATAAAGTCAAAACGTTTAATTATCAGAAATTTACCGTTATTCGTCAGCTCAATTTCTGGAGTTTTTAAACCAGCTTTCTTAGCAACTAATATACAAAAATATTCATTAGTAGCTAACTCGGGATAACTGCCCTCACTCCAAGATTTGATAATATGAGTAGTATCTCTGTAAGTTAATCGATCTAGCTCACTCAATTTTGGGTTAGTCGTATCGCCTGTGTCAAGCACCATAATTTTGGGCTGTACTCCTGCAATGCCTGAATTAGCCCCATATTTAAGTAACAATGACTCTAATAGCTCTTCAGTACCAGCATAAGTCTTGAATTGAGTTAAATTTAAACCGATAGCATCAATGACTGAATTATTATCTATCTCGGTCGCAAAAGTTATGCGCCCAATTTGATTTTTACCAACTATTTTTAATAAATCCAAATCCGAAAAATTTATAATTTGCTTACGATAGATAGTTTTTAATTTCTCAAGCAAAATACCTTCTGGCAAATTCATCTCAAAAATAGGATGTAAGCCATGCCAAAAATCATATTGCTCATTAGTAACAGGCATTGTCAACGATACTGCCTCACTGGGTAATGCTGTTGCCGCATAATTAAAAATATACTTACTGGAAGCTGTTGATTGGAAAAGCTCGCCAACTTTATTACTAGAGGTAAAAACATTAAGCATGATCGTTTTTCTCTGCTAAAAGCTGCTGGAGTGTAGGACGACTTGATTTCTCTTTAATGATAACTTCCAAGCTTAAAAGCTCACACAGCGTAATTATCTTATTAATCCCGACTTCATTTATCGTGCCATTTTCAATAAGTGACAATGTAGTACGACCCATACCAGCCATACCAGCTAACGCACCCTGAGTTAACTTGCGCTTTTTTCTCGTTATGGCTATTAACTGCCCGATTTCAACTAAGTCCATTTTTATCTTTGTATTGTATATTAAACATATTGCCATTTTAGCATAATTTTGTTTAGTATACAATACATTTTGTACTTATCCAATGCCATAATAACTATTTACACACCAGCAATTAGACTCATCTTGTTTAATTTGGCACTAAAAGATTTATAATCAATCTAGTTAATAGATCTTTTTGCTGTGGATCTGACTCGGCAATAAGCAAAGCTAAAGCGGTAAGCCCGATATTATCAATCTTTAGCGGTAATTTATTCAACTGAATATAGAGTAAAAATAGAAAACTGCCAATGCGTTTGTTACCGTCACTAAACGGATGATCTTTTATTACCATATAAAATAAATTGGCTGCTTTTTCCTCAACGCTACGGTACAACTCCTCACCAAACATCGTTTGATCAAGGTTAGACAAGATAGATTGTAGCTGATCATTGCGTTCATTGCCAAATAATTCAGTTGCTTCGCCTATTGCAAGTAAACTTGACTTGAACTCGTTAATTGCGACTAATGCATTTTTGTGAGCTAAAGCAATGCTACTTTTATGCATATTATTCGGGATTAATAAGCGATCTTCATCGTACTGCAACAATGATGTCCAAGTGGTAGCATAATCATTAATCAAATTAATTATGCTCTGCCCCTGTGAGGTAATTAGCTGATTATTGGCTAAGGTTTTACCCAGCAGGTCAATTAAATTTTGATATTCATGGTGGGTTTTGTCAAACAGATTATTATTTAGCGCGTAGCCTTTGAGGAGGTAATCTTTTAGGACTGAATTTGCCCATTTTCTAAACTCTACTCCGCGTTTAGATTTTACCCGATAACCAACCGAAATAATAACATCTAAGCTATAAACTGAAACTGGTTTGTCAGAATTTGCAATGTGCAAATTTTGCACATTGCTTTTTTCATCTAATTCTTGCTCTTTAAAAACGTTGTTAATATGCTTAGTAACTACAGAACGCTCTTTATCAAATAGCTCAGATATTTGCTTCTGAGTTAACCAAACTGTGTCGTTTTTTAACTGTACATCAACCGTTACATTGCCATCGGTTGAAGTAAATAAAATTAACTGATTTTCATGCATAAAACTTACCTTTACTTTAATTTAGTAAACAGCAATCAGGTAGAAATGATTTTTTTATAATCTGCTCTTGATATACTACGCCTGACTTAAAAACTTGATAATTAACACTACACGCACTTGCTGATATCGCAAAGAGATCAGATGTCGGGCTAGCCCAATGTTCAATGTTTGCAGGAATAAATAGCGCATTCCCAGGTTGTATAATATAAGAATAAAACTTGTCTTTAATTTTAAAATGAAAAAGCCAACTACCACCAAAACAGAAATGAATTTCATCATGAGAATTAAAATGAGGAATTTTAAACTTATCAATATGTTTTTTTATTTCACTAGGTGTTTTCTTATCAAAAACTGAAGCGCTGGCTGGAATTAATTGTTTATCACCACGATAGAGCAGTAATTTACTAGGAATAAAATCAAATAACTGCATCGCATTCTCATTGGTTATCCGTCCTGAAATGAAGTCTTTCGCTTCATTCGTTAACTCAAATGTTTCAACATTAACAGGCGAAATTAGCTCATTGATATTTTCACCCAGTGAAAAAACATCACCAACTTCATTAATTAATATACTCATATTTACTCCATCCAAAAAGTTTGATCGTGTGTAACCTAAATGTACTTCAACTATTATAGAACTTACGCATTGACAGGAATTTATAATTATGCATATGCCATACCTGTAA
>CAYIZV010000083.1:0-10245 GCA_964367915.1 uncultured Neisseria sp. | reverse complement strand
AAAAATTTCATTATTCGCATCTAAGCGACTTGAAATATTGTTGTTATATATCTTTTTGACACCCAAACGCTGAAAAATTTCAACGTAACGATCGCCAGTATCCTCTAAATTAGAAGCAGTAGGGATAACTGATATAATTGCATCTTTACCGCCACTTAACTGAACAAATCTCTCTAAAACTCTAGGATTAACTTCTTTTTCTTCTCTTCCACCAATAGGGATAATAAAACCACGCGCTGACTTATGCTCCATACTCATTAATAAATTCCTCTAGTTATTAGACTTCTTGAATAACAAATTATTTTGTTCTTAGACTAGGAGTAAATTCTTTGAGGAGCGGAATGTATACGAAGTACATCAGCACCAAAAAAGTATTTACAACGTATAAGGACTAAAGAAGCAAGTTATGCAAAAAGTCTACTGATCCAATCATCAATTTTTTCTACCTAGGCAACTATCAAAACTAATTTCGTGCTACCCAATTCAATATTTTGTATTAAAGCGCTATTTTATCAAAAATAGCGCTTTAATGTAGTATTATCAGGCACTCGCTTCGTTATTATATTTTTTTATTGCATTAATAACTTCTGCGGCTTGATCTTGACATAGCATTATATAAAGATGATTGGCTTCCATATTAGCTAAAACTAATTCCAATGCTTCTATTTCCTGATCGACGGTAGCAACAATATTTTTAGTATCAAAGCCACGCTTTAACAGTCGCTCTTGTAAGAACTCCGCCAACTCACCAATCTCTGCACCACGAAGATGACTAGTAAACATTTTAACAATTACATAGTCGATTTTGTGCTGAACCACACTCTTCGCAATATTGTCCACCATAAATTTACGATCGCCTGATAACCCTAACAATACTGTAATTTTAGTATCAGGATTACCAATACTTCGCGCAAATTTAAGCATATTATCAACTGATGCCAAGTTGTGCCCATAATCAACAAAAATCTTACTGTCCTTAAACCCTTTAACATCAAACATATTAAAGCGTCCATGGTTATGTTCATCGTTTCTAAACGCTAACAGACCCGCAGTAATTTCTTCATAGCTACGCCCAAGTTCTATACTTAAGCAAATTGCTGCCAATACATTTTCGATATTATGTTTAGCAATACCATTATACGTAAGATCTACATCATTTACCGCAGCGATGACATGTTTCTCACCGTGACGATAAACAACAAAACTATTATTTTCAACAAAACAAGCATAATCATTTGGTGTTTTAATAAACTTAATGACCTCATCCGCGGCTAATTTTTGACTGAAAAATGCCCGCTCACGAGGTAATATATCAATAAATGAATGTGAAATTTCATCATCTAGATTTACCACATTATGTCCACCTGGTCGCACTGCATTTTGCACGGTGAATTTAGCACGAGCCAGATCCATAACATCATCAATTCCATTAACGCCAAGATGATCCTCAGAAACGTTCATTACTACCGCACCACCGACATTAGAAGTCGCCAAACCGCGTTTAACAATACCACCGCGAGCAACTTCAAGAACAGCAACATCTACATCAGGGTTAGTCATTACACGCCGATTTCCATTAGGTCCTGATAAATCCCCCTCAGAAACAACTTCACCGTTGATCATCACCCAATCAGTTGAACAGTATCCTACACACTTTCCAGCATGCTGTGAAATAAAGCTAGTTAGACGTACAGTCGTAGTTTTACCATTAGTTCCAGTCACCATAACACTTGGAATTTCATAAATTTTATCCCAAGGAACATCATCATAACCAATCTCATCGATATTGGCAATATAAGCACCCTTGCCGCTACCAATACTAATAATATTTTGATCAAGATAAACATTGAGCGAACGAACTTTAGCCTCATTATAGATATTTCTAAGAGTCATATAACGCTCTTTAGAAATAATATATTCCAAGTACTCCAGCTCTTCTGCAAAATCTAACTCTTCAGTTTTGTTATACTTGGCTGCTGCAATATCAAAAGCAACGCCCAAAATTTTACAACCAGCGTAAGTTAAATCAAATTCGGTTGGAATTGCCATGATAATTCCACGACTGTATACACGCTTATAAACTGGCACGTCATCCCAGCCAAGCTCATCCAATATTTTGCGAAGTACTGCTTCATAATCATTAGCAAACTCTTGCTTATGCTCATCACGAGTAACTATTTCAGAAATAGCTCCCACACCTGAGAAAAACATATTAGTTCCAGCTAAGATGCGAATTGCAAGTGCGTCTCTTTGAAACATGGTTTTATCCTTTTACTCAAAACCAATTGAGATGATACTAAATTGTGAAACTGGCGGCATATCAATCTAACAGTTGATATGCCGCATAGAAATGAATTAGATAAAGACAAATTAGTCGTTATTTTCTTCTTCAACTTCAATAATTACACCACGTTTATCAGTACGAATCGTAGCGTTGCTAATTGCGTCAGAAATCAAATCAACTTCAACACGATCCAACAGATGGTCTTCAGCACGAGTATCTACTTCCTTCATACGCGTATTTCCATCAGATTTAAATGAGGTGATTTGTTTCCAGCAGCGACTAACTTTATCCGCCAACACAACAATAAAGTCACCCTCATGAGCGTTGCTCAGAGCTTGATTAATTGCGTCTTGCTCGTCAAGTACTACTTCTACATTAGCAGGATTAGCACCATGTTTAATCAAGAGCTCACGGATTAATTCAGGAACTTCACCATCTTTACGTCCGCGACGGTTATCATCTTGTTTACAAATAAAATGTGTAAAGTGAGATGGTAATAGTTTAACACTCTCTTCAATCAATGCGTTAGTACGATCACCAGGGAATGTAACCACTGCTAATTTTTTACCTGACACACTCATTTGATCAACAAATTTACCAATCATATTAATCGCAGCTGGATTATGACCATAATCTAGCAATACTTTGAATGGATGCTCATCATAGAAATTCATCCGTCCTGGCGTTTGATGATAACTATTAACAAAGGTGCGTAAACCATTACGTAAGTCATCAAGATTCATACCCATACTATAAGCAATAGCTACTGCAAACATCGCATTTTGGACGTTATGAATTGCTTTACCTTCCATTGTTGCAGGAATTAAATGCGTCCATAATACTGGAACATGCACACCATTATCAAAAATAGTAATCATGTCACCATTAACACCTTTTTCGATAACAACCGCTTTACCACCCAAACGAATATGTTCACGCACTAAATTGTGCTGTGGATTCATTGTTACGTAGAAAATATTTTCAGCTTCAGTAGTTGCTGCCATTTTCAAGCACTCAATATCATCAGCATTCAATACCGCAGTATCACGCGCAGCATCAGTAATAATCCGTTTAACTTTAGCTAAATCTGCTAAACCATTACCTTCGCTAATATCAATGTGATCAGCAGTAACATTCAAACATGCACCAACATTACAGAATTCATAGCCTAAACCACTACGTAATAATCCACCCCGTGCAGTTTCTAATACTGCGATCTCTGTATTAGGATCTTGCAATACCATATGTGCTGAAACTGGACCAGTAGTATCACCCTTAACAGTTAATTTACCATTTATGTAAATACCATCCGTAGTAGTTAAACCTACCACTTTACCTGCTTGTTTCCATAAATGAGCTACCATCCGTGAAGTAGTTGTTTTACCGTTTGTACCAGTGATTGCAACCGTAGGGATACGCGCTTTTTCTGGCTCAGGGAATAACATGTTAATTACCGCACCAGCAACATCACGTGGTTTACCTTCAGTTGGATGAGTATGCATACGGAAACCAGGCGCTGCGTTTACTTCACAGATTCCACCACCGATATCATGATATGACTGACTGATATCTTTAATCAAGAAATCAACACCACCAACATCTAGACCAATCGCTTTAATCGCACGCTCAGCCATTTCTTTATTATCTGGGTGAACTTGATCAGTTAAATCAATCGCAGTTCCACCAGTTGACAAATTAGCGGTATCACGTAAATAACATACTTCGCCATCTTTTAGAATAGTCTCAGCCGTATAACCTTTTTTCTCAAGGATTTGGTTAGCTGCATAATCTAATTCTAAGCGAGTTAATACTTTCTCATGCCCAACACCACGACGTGGATCTTGGTTTACAATTTCAACCAGTTCAGCAACAGTTTTTTTACCATCACCAATTACATGACCCGGTACACGTTTTGCGACAGCGATTAACTTACCATTAACCACTAGCATACGATGATCTTCCCCTTCCAGGAATGACTCAACAATCACGCTCCGCGAAACTTCTTTCGCAACATGGAATGCTTCAACAACTGCTTCTTCGGTAGTTAGGTTAATTGAAATCCCACGCCCGTGATTACCATCCAATGGCTTAACTACTACAGGTCCGCCAATCGAATGAAAGGCTTTGGCAGCCTCACGCTCTGAACCAATAATTCTTTGTTGCGGAACAGGTAAGCCAAGACTATCTAGTAAATTAGCAGTAGCGCTTTTATTGCTCGCTAATTCAACAGAAATAAATCGAGTTTCGCTAGTAATAGTTGCTTGAATTCGTTTTTGATATTTACCATAACCAAGTTGAATTAAAGACGCTTCGTTTAGACGTAGATATGGAATATTTCGTTCAATTGCGGCATCAACAATTGATTGTGTACTTGGACCAAAATTCATTTTTTGCGCAAAGCGAATGAAGCGAACTTTTTCATAAGCAAAATCAAAATCTTCAGGAACTTTATGCTCAATCTGAGATTTAACTTCATCAGGCATAATTGAAACCAATAAATCACGGGCTAGTTCGCTAGCACGCAAACCAACGTCACGCTGTTTATATTCAAAAACTAAATTATACTGCCCTTCTTTGCCATTGCCACGAGTGCGACCAAAACTAACTGGAACACCAGCCAGCATTTGAATTTCTAAAGTAACATGCTCCCAGATATGCCCAATCCATGTACCTTCATCTTCTTTTAGACGACGAACAAAGCCACCCTCTTCACCGTGCGAGCAATGATGCTCGTGCAACGATGGAATCGCAGCCAGAAGCTTTTCAATAAAATTTTGCCCCAAACGCACTGAAGGCCACTGCTCTAACACCCCAACATCGATGACATGACGAATTACTGGAAAACCAGCATATATATTAGGACCAACATAAACATTCGTAGCTAAAATCTTCATTTGCTTCTCACTTATACAAAAAAATTAAAACCAGCTACTATTTTATAATAAATTACTGATTAACTGAGTAGATTTTTATATAAATATTCTCTTCTGCATTAAACAAATAAATATCCCTTTGTTACTTACAAGCAATAAGCATTCTACTACAGCAACTTACTCCACAACAAGATTTAAGATAATGAATCAATTTACTACACTAAAATAGCATAAAATATCTACAAAAGAGCAAAATATTCGTTATGTTTTATAAAAGCGGTAAATTGAGTCGTATACAACTCTAGAAAAACAAGATAAAAAACCAAAGCACAAGTCGAGATACTTTTAATTTTTTAGAAAACTTTCAGGCAGGATAAATATATTGGATTGAGTTAATTTAGAAAATAAAAATGGCACTGAACTTAAGTCAGTGCCATTTCTGTAATTAGCATAAAGCTTATCGACTTACCAGCCGCGACGATCACCACCACCATTATTGTTAGAGCGGAAAGATCTTTCACCAGCAGGTTTAGGTTCTTTAACTTTAACAATGATTTGACGGTTTTTATGAGTAGTGTCATTTAAATTTTTGATACAGTTAGCCGCATCTTCTGCAGTAGCCATATCCACAAAACCGAAGCCTTTGCTACGACCTGTAAATTTATCAGTAATTACTTTTGCTGATTCAACTTCTCCATGAGCGCTGAAAATTTCGCCTAATTCTTCACTAGTAATAGACCACTCTAGACCAGCAACAAATAATGATTTTTGCATTTAATTTGCCTTAAAAAAATAATAAAAAATGATGAAAAACTTTAGACCGGAATATTAGTGGACTATATAAATTAGACAACACAATAATTTGAAGAAAAAAGATTTTACATAACTAAGCGGTACTATAACATACTTTCCCAATAGCAACCAAAATATTTTAAATTTTCGATGCTGCAGCGCAAAAAAACCCGAACAATAAATGTTCGGGTTTTGTATATTTCGATAAACGAATTAACGTTTAGAGAACTGTTTACGGCGACGTGCTTTACGTAGACCGCATTTTTTACGCTCAACTTCACGAGCATCACGAGTAACAAATCCTGCTTGTGATAATGCTGATTTTAATTCTGGATTAAAATCGATTAAAGCACGAGTAATACCATGACGAATCGCTCCAGCCTGACCTGATTCACCACCACCGTGTACATTGATACGAATATCAAACGTAGCTAGATGATCAACTAACTCTAAAGGCTGACGTACTACCATACAACTAGTAGGGCGAGCAAAGTATTTATCATATTCTTTGTCGTTTACAGTAATTTTGCCTGAACCTTTAATGATAAAAACACGGGCTACTGAACTTTTACGACGACCTGTACCATAATTGTAATTTCCAACCATTTTGCAAAGCCCCTATTAAATCTCTAATTGTTTAGGTTGTTGAGCAGTATGAGGGTGAGCTTCACCAGCATACACTTTTAATTTTTTAATCATTGCATAACCTAAAGGTCCTTTAGGAAGCATACCTTTAACGGCATTGATCAAAATTTTCTCAGGAGCTTTTTCCAACATTTGGTTGAAAGTACGAGAATAAATACCACCAGGATAACCTGTGTGACGGTAATAAATCTTTTGCAAAGTTTTTTTACCAGTAACAACTAATTTATCCGCATTGGTAACTACAACGAAATCACCAGTATCCACATGTGGGGTGTAGATAGCTTTATGTTTTCCGCGAAGTACGTGTGCAATCTTAGCTGCTAAGCGCCCTAGAACTTTATCCTGAGCGTCTACAACAAACCACTCATGATTTACTTCATGAGCTTTTGCTGAAAAAGTTTTCATATATATTTCCTAAATTTTAATAATTACAAATACCTGGCAAATTTTACCAGAGCCAATTAAGACATAAAATATTTGTAACGGACGGTAAGTGGTAGGCACGGATTATAGCATAAACAGCTTAAAATATGCAATCAATCTTTGATAGCTATTTTACCCCTAAGACATGTGCAGCAGGATTGATTAGGTAATTATAGAAAACTATCAATCAACCCGCACGCTAAAAACATAAATATCACGCTGATCTAATTACACTTACAACATAACAACTTAATAATCTGCAGCCACAGCATTTTTACTACAGAAAGGAGCTAGCCCATGCATATACTAGCTCAAATCACATAGTTAATTAATCCGCTCATAAACTATTGATCTCCTGCTGCAGAAGATTTTTCTACTATCTTTTATTATCCAGACTATTTATGGTAAAAAATACAATTTCTTCATAAAAAATGTTATCATAAGTAAATTTTTTAAACTAACAGCATTTAAAATTTAAAGATAGCCCACAAACGTGCACGTTCATGAAATAAGGATATAACAATGTATGATAATATTATTTTGTTTATCAAGCTCATAGAAGTTGGATCATTTTCAAAATTATCTGTAATAAGTGGTATTTCACAACCAACACTCAGTAGAAGAATCAGAGCACTAGAGGATGAACTTGAAGTAAAATTGCTATTACGCCGCCGCAATAATATCCGCGCGACGGAGGCAGGTAAATTATTGTATGATAAATTTAAACACCATGAGGTTTATCTCAATGAATCAATTCAAGAAATCCGGACTAAACAAAGTAGTTTAAAAGGTGTACTTAGAGTTACGCTGCCAATTGTAATTTCCAAAAATATTATTTCTCCCTTTCTTGGTGAGTTTCTAAAAAAATATCCACAGATAGATTTAATAGTCTCATACCAAACAAGCAATATTGAACTACTTCAGGAAGGTGTCGATATAGCAATAACAATCACGCCACCAAAATCTAAAAATAGCGCAAGTATCTTACTAAGAAAATATAACCTGCAACTATATGCTACGCCTGATTTTTTTAAGCATCGTGAACCAATTACAACAATAGAAAAAGCTATTAAATACTCAACGATTGGCTACTTGACACTGGATGGGATGACAATTGATGACTTTATTGCAACTAATTTAATTACTGGTGAAAAAATTCAAGGTCGTATTGAGCATCCAAGAATCTATATTGATAATCTGATTCATATTGCAGAATTAGCACGTTCTGGTGATATGATGGTAACCGCTTGGGATTCTGTAATTCAAGAAGAGCTAAATAGTGGAGAATTAGTTAGGATCCTGCCAGAATGGTCGTTTCGGGAAATTTCGTGCTACTTAGTGCGCCCATCGTTAACCTGCAGCGCTTTACAACATGTTTTTACCGAGTTCATCGAGGATTGTTTTAAAAACTCACTTTGAATTATTTAATTAAATCAACCTATTATAAGTTTAGTTAAATAAAAATGAATAGTACGTATTCATTTTCTGCCATGTCCCCGCCTGATTTAAGCATGTTACAATCTTACACATAATTGTTTAGATAAAATAAAAATGAGGTAAAACATGTGCAACAAAATAACTACATCTCTAATACTTAAACCTATAATTCTGTATGCCATTGCTAATTTATTAATAAGTTGTAATAACAACGTAGGATCGTCACAACCAATAGCATCACCTACTCCAAGTCCAACTCCTGGCCCAAGCCCGCAACCCAGCCCTACCCCAACACCAAGTCCAGCACCGACGCCAACCCCAACTCCTAAACCAGTAGCTACAGCAATTAATATTTCACCACTCTCAGCTACAAATATAACTCGTGCTGGAGGTTCAGTAACAGTGCGAGCAAAGCTAAATAATAATGTTAGCTCGGCACAAACCATAACCCTTAGTACTGGCAACCTCAATGACAATATTACCATTAGTAGCAACCCAGCTATATGCAGTTTAACAAATGCAAATGAAAGCTGCATATTTACAATAACAACAGCTACGCAAGAGCTAGACACGCCACTTGGTTATACAACTTTAACTTTCTCCAACAGTGGAACTACTATCTTTAGTAGGAATCAACTTCATGTACTGGTGATTAACCCATACTTAATGTATTTTGCCCATAACGCTACTAATGGCTACACGGGAGATTTACTTGGGCAAGCTATCAACAAAGGAGCTTCAGGAATAAACAGCGGGATAGCTGGCGCTGATTATTTATGTAATCATGATGAATCAAAACCAACCTCATTAACAGGTGTAACTTATAAAGCAATGATAGTTGATGGCATAAACCGACAAGCCTGTTATTCTGCAGACTGTATTTTCGAAGGTCCAAAAGAAAATATTGATTGGGTGTTAAAACCAATGGCAGCATACAAAAATACTAATAATGCAGTATCAATTGTTACCAATGAGTCAGGAATTTACACCTTTATTCCAGATTACCTGACTCCATCAATTACACAGTCATCATTAAATGCATTGATTTATCTGCCTGGTAATTTTACAATTGATTATGGAATAGCTTTCCAATGGACAGGACTGTCTGGAGTATGGACAATGTATCCACCAACATCTGCCACTAATACTGGATTATGCTCAACTCTAAATGGAGCAACCACTAGCTATTGGGATAATAGCTCCAATATAGGTACTGGTAATGTTGGTAATCAGTTTTCAGATATCCCAACATTTTCAACGCCAACACTAACACTAACTCAGCTTGCTGCAGGTAATCGCTCTTGTGCCGAAAGTGCATTGGTGAGCGTTTCTTCAACCTGGATTAATGGGTTAATCTGCGTCCAGCAATAACTTGTATCGAATAAAAAAACCGCGACTAATAATAAGTCGCGGTTTTTTTATTCGATTAAGAAATTATTTTAATTTAATTTCTACATCTACACCAGCTGGCAAGTCTAACTTCATCAAAGCATCAATAGTTTTGTCTGAAGGTTCAACGATTTCCATAACGCGTAAATGCGTACGGATTTCAAGCTGATCACGTGAAGTTTTATTCACGTGTGGTGAACGTAATAAGTCAAAACGCTCTTTTTTAGTTGGCAAAGGAATTGGACCTTTAACCATAGCACCAGTACGTTTTGCTGTTTCAACAATCTCGACAGCCGAACGGTCGATTAAAATGTGATCGTAAGCTTTAAGACGAATGCGAATATTTTGTCTTTGTTGAGTCATTTCTTAATCCATTAAATTAAGCAGTGATTTTAGAAACTA
>CAYIZV010000082.1:0-10352 GCA_964367915.1 uncultured Neisseria sp. | reverse complement strand
TCATGAGGTATTGCAAAGCAAGGCCGGACAACAGCTCATGTTTAATCGAGGTTTTATTCTAGATACTCAAGTCTACATGTTAACCAAGTCATCAACAGCACTAAAATCAACTGCTTATGCACTCCAGCTATGGTATGGAATTAGAAACCTTGATCCCACAATTGACAAAGAGTTGACCGAATTTTGCTATAGTCTGCCACAATCGGTTTTCTATAAAAACAATAATGCGATGAATCGACGCTTGTTAGTTCGTGAAGGCTTACGTGATATTTTGCCGACTACCATTATGCAAAGCATTACCAGAGGCGAGCAAGCTGCAGATTTTTATCTGTCTTACAATATATACCGACAAGAATGGCAAGATCGGTTAAATAATCTAAAACCAGCTACTCAAACGATAATCTGGAAATATTTTGACAAAAACAAAATGCTAGACTTTTTTAAACAATATCCGCAAATCCCGGATAAACCGGATAATAAAATAACAACTCAGTTGATGATCTTATCGCGCTGCATATCTTTTGCTTGCTACCTTGATCAATAATTTTATTAAGAATGAAGACCATTCCCAAGACCATCATCAATCGTTGGATCACTCTTAATTGAATCAGACAAGTCTAGTAACGCAATCTCAGGGGTTTTTTCAAACTAATCTTAAATTAAATTATTACTATTTTCCATCCTGAAACCTTTTTAACCAGCATAAACAGATACTATAAATACTCTTTGCATAATACTTAGATAACTTAAAAATAGATTTTCTGGCTAACTACTACCCAAAAGATTTCCACCACCTAAACCATCATTACCAGCACTAGCTGAGGATTTAACAACCTCACAAAAATCAATTAACTCGATCTTAGGTTTTTGATAAACTAATTTATTTGTACTGATATTATTTTCCATATTTCTAACTTTCATAAAAAGAGTCGCGATTGTATCACAACATAACTAATATAAATTACTTGATTCTCAAATTAGAAACAAAAATAGTTACAAAATATCCATTATTCTAATCAAATTTACCACTATAAAGAATATTTTTGAAAATCCGAGGTAGCTCACAAAAACACAATGATTAATTTTGCGGTACAATAAAGCCTGAGACTTAAAGATTATTAATACCAGCGAGGATATTTTATGCCACACAATTATTTGGGACTCCACAAAAATCAGTTACCTACCCCATGCTTGATCATTGACCAAAATAAGCTAACAAGTAATTTATTACTAATGCAGCAATTAGCCCAAGATAAAGGAGTTAACGTTCGCCCTCATGCCAAAACACATAAGTGTAGCAAAATAGCTAAACTACAATTAGAACACGGGGCAATTGGCATATGCGTTGCCAAGCTTTCCGAGGCGCAAGTAATGATACAAGCAGGAATCAGAGGCATTCTGATAACATCCCCAGTGGTGGCTGAGAATAAGATTAAGCAACTACTTGATCTTATTAGACAAGCTCCAGATACAATGCTTGTCATTGATAATCTTGATAATGCGGCAAAACTTAATCAGATATTGCAAGAACACAATCTATCTCTCAATGCACTACTGGATATTGATGCTGGAATCGGGAGAACCGGAGTAGATTTAAGTCAAGCTGGCGATTATGCACATAAGATAAACCAGCTTGGCAATCTAAAATTTAAAGGAATTCAGTGCTACGCCGGACATTTACAGCACATCAGCGATTTAGCCCAGCGCCGCACACTCTCACATCAAGTGCTACAAGCCGCTGGTCAAATTAAAACCCAGTTATTAGCACAAGGAATTGATTGTCATATCCAAACGGGTAGCGGCACAGGAACTTTCAGCCTCGATGCAGAATTAGCTACCGTAAGTGAAATTCAGCCTGGCTCATATTGTGTTATGGATCAGGAATATAGCGATATTGAATATAAAGAACAGCAATTTTTGCCTGCGATGACAATGCTCACAACTGTGATTAGTAACAATCACGCAACTCATGTTACCGTTGATGCTGGAACTAAGGCACTTTATAGAGTTGCAACCAAGCCACAGATTATTAGCCATGAAAATCTTAATTATGATTGGGATGGCTTTGGAGATGAACATGGTAAAGTCACTGCTCTTAGTGGAGATTTGCCAGCTCTTGGAGAAGTTCTTGAATTAGTTGTAGCTCATTGTGACCCAACAATTAATCTCTTTGATTATTTTTATATTACTGAAGATGATCATGTGGTTGATATCTGGACAATTGATGCACGTGGTTGCTGTCAATGATACGTTTAATACTGCTTCCACAATTGCTAAAAGATTAATTCAGGACAAAAAATATTGCCGCTTATATTTTAAGTGGCAATATTTATCTAATATTATAAGTACTTAGTAAAATATGATGGCGCCGTATTATTATAATAGTTCTGAATATAGTAATTACCATGATAGTGATCTGTAAATTGATTATACATTGAAATTATATCACCATTACTGAATACTAATGCGTTATAAGCCTCCTGTCCTTGAGCTGGACTATTGGGATTAGGAAAATTCGCCATCTGACAATTATTATCTCCCGGAACGCAACTCAAAATCATATATGCTTGATCATCTGATACTTCATTATAGATAGCCCCTACTCCGATTAAATAGACATGAACACCATCACTAACTGGAGCCATTTGCAATGCACCAACTTGATTTCCTGGATTAACATTAGCTATAAATCCAGTGCTAGAAACATTACTGATTTGCACTGCATTGATTAAATTACTGATACCTTTCGTATAGGTTAATGGATAATTGCTATCAAAATAAACATCCAGGGTTCCACTAGAGTAAAATGAATATAACTGGTCGAAAGAAGCGCCGCCATAATTATTCGTAATATCCGAATATGATGGAACAGAAATGAATTCATTTGAAGCTTTATAGTTAGATACAGATGGTCCGCAAGAAATATAGCCATTAGATACCTGTAAACTTGGATTTGAGCATAGAGTTGAAACATTGATAGTCGTAGTAATTGTTCCTAAACCAATATTTTTGCAGGTTGCGGTTAGAGTTCCCCCATCCCAAGCATAAGAATTTTCACCAGAAGACATACTTGCATTTAATGATTCCGAGCTAAGCGAATCAATTGCACTATAGTTAAAATTACAATTGCTTGCCAAACTATTAGTTTGGATTGTATTAGTATAATGATTGAACGCGTTTTGCTTGGTTTGAGCAAATAATGCTTGAATAAAGCTTAGGCGGGTATTATATGCCAGTTGTAGCTCAGCTTGAGCAGTTGAAAGATTAGCTAAACTATTACTATTAGGGTCAATTGTTAACAAAGGTGAAATATGGTTTTGGTGACTTGGTTGCAAGTTAGCATAAAGATATAAACGTAGCTGATCAAGATAATAAGCAGCAGTAAGCGCTTGAACAATTTGTAAATACTGAGTATCAAGCATTTGGTCAAAACTTTGCAAATCGTATAAAACATTAGAACCTGTAGTCACCTGCACATTTTGAGTTAAATTATTATAGGCATTATTTAAGGCAACACTTAACAGGCAATTACTGGATAAATTTGGCATAGGATGGCTAAGCGCATTTTGTGACTCATTATTTAAAATATAATAAGTATTTCCTGTAGTTGATGGGTCGCAAGATAGTTGCTGCTCGGTTGTATCAATTTTAGACGATGTAAACCCTGGCACCAATGTTGTAATACTATAGTTATTCACATAACTGGTTAATGACTCTACTTGTTGACTACTAAATGGTTGTGCACTACCAGTAATAAGATCATTGATAATAGTAGTCGATGATTGATTGCTTGGGAGGGTATTTTGTACCAAATTTTCAACATTAGTAGTTTCATCAGTGATGTTGGATAAATAATTGGATATTTTCAAATTTGAACCGCTAAGTGCAGTATTGTCAATATCCTGAATAATAGTATTCAGTTTAGCATTTTGGATATTTAGTTGTGCTTCAATTTGCTGAATGTTTTGCTGAATTGAAATCAAGGCTTGTTTATCCCATTCGGCAGCGGTTTGTGGAAATGCCTGACCTTTGGTTATCAAATTCCACAATGCAGAGCCAACTTGTTCGGTAATTGCTTCTTCGATATTGCCACCGATGATACTCAATAATCCACCTTCTGCACCAATAAATTGTGAGTCAGTTTGAGTAGCAGCCTGCGCTGTACTACTGTTAGTGTTAGAGTTATTATTACTTTCTCCTCCAGAATTACAACCAGCAAGAGTAATTGCTGCCAAAACTGAAAGCAATAGGATATTTAGTAATTTCTTTTTCATAATAGACTCCGTATATTAACAAGATGTTTACGAACGTATCAGAAAGCATTCCTCAACTTCATGGCGGTATAATAACACCGCCAAACTATGGCTGGTTTCCCATATATAGATAGTTAATTCCCATTTTTGCAAAATAAGATAATAGTATTTACTTAAGCTATCAAAGCGTCAATTTTGATCAATTACTTCTTACCTTGCTCTCACACATTTGTGTCAATAATGTTCTTTTTTCAAAATTACCCTCAATGAACAATTTAACAAAACATATTGATTTTAATTATTTTAGCAATCAAAATATTAGCAACTCATATCTCCACCAGCATAAAAAATATAATTTAAATTTGCTATTCTACCTACTGGTTGGTAGAATAGCTCCTGTAAATAAAATTTACTTGCAAACATCAATTAAAGCAAACATTATCATAAAACACATTCTCAGGAGTAATCTAACAATGAAAACAACAACAGCTCTAATCATCGGCGGCAGTACAGGAATGGGTAAAGCTTCTGCACAAAAACTTTTACAAGCTGGACATCAAGTAATCATTACTGGACGTGACGTAAATAAGTTACACACCGCTCAACAAGAGTTAAGCGCTTTAGGAAAAATTGAGATTTATCAATTAGATATGTACAATTCAACACAAGTTACTAATTTTATCCAGTTTATCAGCAATTATAGCGGACAAATTTGCAAGCTCGTAAATGCAGCTGGCTATTTTAATCCTAAAGCATTTACGGAGCATGATGAGGCAGATTATGAAAAATATATGGCATTGAATAAAGCTTTTTTCTTCATTACTCAAGCGGTAGTAAAGCATATGCAACAACATAAGACTGGCAGCATTGTGAATATTGGTTCGATGTGGGCAAAACAAGCAATTAAAGCTACTCCATCCTCCGCATATTCTATGGCAAAAGCTGGTTTACATTCATTAACCCAACATTTGGCAATGGAGTTAGCAGATTCTGGCATTCGTGTAAATGCCGTTTCACCAGCCGTGGTTGCAACTCCTATTTATGAAAATTTCATTCCAGCAGCAGAAGTAAAAGATGCACTAGCTGGTTTTGATTCTTTTCATCCAATCGGTAGAATTGGTTCTGCAGAAGATGTCGCAAATGCGGTAAACTTCTTACTTTCAGAAGAGGCATCATGGGTAACAGGCGCAATCTGGGATGTAGATGGTGGCGTTATGGCAGGGCGTAACTAAAAAATGATTTGGAAACAATCTACTCTTGTGGGTTGTCTCTACATTCTATGGATACATAAGATGAAGACAAAAATAATTCAACTGGCAACGAATCTGGCACAAAAGTATGGGCTAAATGCATTTAGCTATAGTGATTTAGCCAAAGAAATTGGAATTGCTAAAGCCAGTATTCATCATTATTTTCCAGCTAAAAATGATTTGGCACGGGAAATTCTAATTCAGTATAGCGCTAAATTTATGGCACAACTGCCTTCACCCGAACAAAGCTCAGAAATTCGCTTAAAGGTATATATCGAATTATTTAATCAGGTTGCTCAAACTCAGGATAAAATTTGTCTATGCATGATGTATGCATCAGATTTTATGACTATTTCCTCTGACACACAGCAACAGGTACAAGACTTCTATCAAAAAAATGAAACATGGCTGGCACAATTATTCATCGCAAACAATGATAACATAGAAAACGCGCAGGCAAAAAGCCAGTTGCTTTTTTCACAGCTTCAGGGATTACTGGTGCGCAGTAGGCTAATGCATGACACAAAACAATTTCATAATCTGGCGCAACAGATAATTAGACTCTATCTATAGAACATCTGCACTCGTGATGTTCTCAATCATCACAGAAATAATCTATAGAACTTTATTAAACCTTAAGTAAAATAGAGCACTAATAAGTATTGGTATAATTGAGATTATCATCAAATTATTTAATGGCGCAAATTTCAATAACGTTACACCATAAGTCGCCAAGCTGTTACACGTAAATCCAATGCACATATTTAACCCTAGAGCCTGTGCACTGTGTGGCGCAGAATTACTCATAATCCGAATCTGAGTTGGAGGAATAATAATAGCATTAGCTGCACGCATAAATATTACACCCAGAGTAACCATTATAAGCAAATAAATGCCGCTTAATAGATTGGCACCTGCGATTACTACAATACCAATAAAGGCGGAATAAACACCAACACCAATGATTTTAGCTGGAGAAAACCCCTTTCTGTTTAGTACTCGCATTATATAATTGCCAGTGAAATATGCAACTGCCAATAACACATAAATATATGAAAAATTAACCGGAGATAAATGCCAGTAATCAATATATAAATAACTTGAAATCCCAAGAAAAGCAAAATAAGCCCCAACCGTTGCAGCATAAATAACCGTCAAGGCAATAAACGAAATGTTTGAGAATAATTGCTGATAAACGGTGAGATACTGTTTTATAGTCGCTAATTTTTTTATCGGAGATGAATTAGTTTCTGGTAAGCATTTATAAATAATACCCGTCATAATTACGCCAATAACCGTACTAAAAATAAAACAATAACGCCAACCAAAATATTGACTGATATATGCTCCTATAACTGGAGCAATTGCGGGAGAAATAATCATGCCAAGCAATAGGGTGCCATTGGCATTTATTTGCTCTTTTTCATTCATCGTATCCCGGATTATCATACGTGGAATAATTATAAAACTAGAGCAACCAAGAGCTTGAATTAGACGCAATAAAATAATACAATAAATAGATGAAGAAGTCGCAACCAAAAACGAGCTAAGAGCAAAGCAAACTATTCCACTTAAAATTATCTTTCTTCGTCCAAAGCGATTGCTAAATTCTCCGATAAAGAGCACGCCAATTGCGATTCCCAAAGTATAAGCTGAAATAGTTAGATTTACTGTATCTGCTACGGTGTTAAACTCGCTAACCATTTGCGGAAGTGCTGCAATATAAATATCAATTGCAGATACTCCTAAAATAACCAGAGTAGCCATTAATACTATAATTTGCAATTTATTAAAATGAGCTTTCTGCATTAGCTTATACATCTAATTGAGTATATCATTGATTAACTATACTCTCATTGTAATTAGGTGATAATACAAAATTTAGAAATCGCCCTACTCCAGATACATATTCATAACTATGATAAATATTAGCTGGAATATAAACTGATGCTGGACTTTCAAAGGTTTGTGTGGTTGCTTGTTCGCCTTCCCCAAACGTTACACGCACAGTCAGTCCAGTTCCATCCGCAGAATTTCCCATAAAAGCAAAAACACTATCACAATTATGTGCATGTGAATCAACGTGCGGCTGTGATTGACCGCTATAATCTTTATCAAAAGTTCTTTCAATAATATATACGTGACTACGTTCATCAACGCGGCTATCCATGAAAACCCATCTAAGACCAACTCCATCACGATGATGCAATAACTCAGATGCTCCTTTAACAAAAGGTGTTTTAACCACAAGATCGCTATTTAGACGCTGCTGCTCTTTACGCTCCAAAGTATTTGTAGTAAAGGTTCTGACTCTACCATAATAGCTTGGATTAAGCGACTCATATGCATCTGGATTATTGTCTGCCGCTTTAACATGATATTTAGAAACATGAGTAAATGAATTTCTACCAATGATTGGATGATTATGTTCAATGGTACTACATGCAATACGAGAAACTGACTGAGCTAAATCTTGAGCATATTTAAAATTATAAATATTTAGATGATAATGCTTGTCCAAGATCGCCGAAAGTGTAATAAGATCACAAATTCCTGCGCGTTCTCCTAAGCCAAGAACCGATGCATCAATAACAGTAGCTCCGGCATCGATAGCTGCAATTGCATTAGCATGCGCCAATCCAAGATCATTATGCAGATGTACTTCTATTTCACAATTAAAATTCTCAACCGCAAATTTAACCGCTTTTTCACAATCTTTAGGATGCCAAATTCCTACTGTATCTGCTAGGCTGATTCTATCAGCACCAGCAGCTACCGCACTCATCCCCAAATCATGAATAAGTTCTAGTGACGTTCGCGAAGCATCTTCAATACTAAACCGAACCATAAAACCAAGTTTTTTTGCCAAAGAAATTGACTGAATAACCTGCTCTTTTATCCACTCTCGGGAACGATTATTAAACTTGGTTGCCAGTGAAATATCATTATAAGATGCCCAAATACCAATCCATTTAGCAGAAGTTTTTCTTGCTGCCAAAATATCTTCACGATTAGCTCTGGCATGCACCAGCAGATCAACATCCGAAACAGCATTACAAATTGCAATACACGCGTCCGTCTCAGACTCTGAAATACCAGGCTGACCAATCTCAATAATTGCAACCCCAAAATCACGAATCTTCTGTGCTAATAATATTTTTTCCTTGACAGAGAAACAAACTCCGCGTGATTGCTCGCCCTCTCGCAAAGTGCTATCAAGTATAATTACATTCTTCATATTTTGACTACTTATTCAAAAAATCTGTAACATCATTTACAAATTCAGCTCTGGATTTTTCATAAATCAACCAGTGAGTTGCTTCTTTCAATACTATCTCTTGCTTAATTCTAACATTGCTTAGTTTTGAATATAACTCATGATCGGCAAACAAATCCTGATCACCATAAATAACCAAGGTTGGCGTAGTTAGTTTACTAATATCATATATTGGTCGGGCATTCCAGATTGCAAATAAATCTTTCATCGGTCCCATTGGTCTTCGCAATGAATCAGGGATAACAGGCTTGGGATCAGCATTAACATAAGTCTTCCCAACCGCATTGATCGCACTCTCACTCGCAATCGTTGGATTACTCTCAAGCATCATATTCCAGTGGGTATTAATGACTTTCCACGGGATGTTTTGATATGCCGGCAAGTTTTGACTAAATACGCCAACAGGCGATTCAAATGGTTTAATAAATATTGGCTGAATAGATTCTGCTAATTTTGAGGAATACATTGAGCCATAAAGCACCAAATGATCAACTTGCTTAGGATACTGAATTGAATACATTGCTGCAACGACAGAACCCCATGACCAGCCAAGTAAATCAACTGATTTTTTGCCAGTTTTTTTAGCAATATAGTCTATACTATAATTTAGCTCTTTGACCGCATCTTTGGCTTCAAGCGGATAAACTCCATTAGGCGCAGGTGATTTATTCATAGATACAGGATAAGATGAACTACCCTCTCCCGTGAAGTCAACACCCCAAACATCATAACCTTTTGCAGCCAATGCATCCATCAATGAATATCCAGGCACATCAAAAGCACTTAATGCCGGAATGCTTAAGGGATTTACTAATACAATAACTTTCTCTGATTTGGCAGTAGCTAATTTTTTCTCTTTAAAATGTAATGTTTGTCCCAATGCATATGGAATAGTATATTCATTCGATATAATTGCTGATGCATATACATTTGATAAAAACAGTCCCATAACCCCTGCACATAATATTTTATAGTTCTGCATTGTTCCAGCTTCCATCAACCGGAGTTTGTACTTGAACCATATTAGTCTGCGACAAATCTATTTTAACCAGATTGGGTGCATAAGTTGGTTTCAAATCATCACGTTTAATAATTACTTTAAATGCTTCAAAGCTGGCACAGATTCCAACAATATTAGCTACCGGACAAATAACTGCCCAAGGAGCATTATTGTTTAAATAATTATCTGCCCAATCAGCCAATGCACCATGCTCAACAGATACTCTTGCCCGCTCATCTTTAATTGCCGATACTTCTTTGACTACTTCAGGAGTTAATTCTCTACCATAAGAAGGATGTCGCAACACTAACTCGTAAGCAGGTGTCTCATGTGAGAAAGTCATTACTCCACCTCTAAATGGAGGCGTAACCGCTATCCATACAGATGGTACTTTTAATTTTTGTGCTGCACGATGAATAATTACCCGAGCAATTAAATTATCTGTTCCATCAACAACCACATCCGATCCAGCAATTATTTCTTCAGCATTTGCTTCAACTAATTTTTCTTTTCTAACAGTTACATTAATTGCAGGATTAATATCCAAAATTGTATCCCTTGCACACTCTGCT
>CAYIZV010000081.1:0-10522 GCA_964367915.1 uncultured Neisseria sp. | reverse complement strand
CACTAAGTATAACTCTAATTTTTAAGAATTGTCAGATTAAATCTAAACCTTTACAGCTTGACACAATATTGTAATTTTTTAATGCATGTTCAGGAGTCCAATAAACCTCTTTAATTAATTTCACAGGGTTTTTATCAATATACCCACGCTCTTCGGCATAATTCATAACCCAGTTCATAATTAACTTAAGGCGTCTAGCCTGCGCTAAAAATCCTTTACCCTCGAAATTATCCAATAATTTTGCTTTAATAATTTCAGAATTTATCATTGTGATTGGATATTCTCCAAGAGCTGCTCGAATTTGTTTGATAGAATGAAATTGGGTTGGTTTTGTTTTTGGTTTGAATTTTAAAACTTTGCTCGTTACATATTCGTCGAGGAAGTCATTGATACTTTTTTTCTTGCTTGATTCAATTTGTTTAGTTAGATTTGGATTAACTTTCCCAGAATCTCTTTCAGACTTCATTGAAATAGCCTTAGATTTTGCTTCATCAATTGTCATTTTTGGGAAATAACCAATAAGAATAGTGGTTTCTTTATTCGTGTTTTTATCTAAATATCTATATACAAACGAACACACCCCTTTTTTAGAGACTTTAAGATATAAATTATTAACAGAATTGATTTTGTAACGATTTACTTTTTCTTGAGGCTTATTCAAAAATTCGGTTTTAATAATTGTGCTATTAATTTTCATTATCATGATTTTTCTTACGTAATATTTTCATTAACGTAATATTATCATAGAAAAATACTTATTTCTAGACCCGTTTCTAGACCCGTTTTATTTGAGCCTTGATGAGTTTTAACGAGTTATCATGTGCTGTAACTTTTTACAACTACACATTATATCAATACATATCAATATACTATGCGCTCACACAAACGCATAATAACTCATTGAGACTAAAACCGCTTCGTATAGCCATGACAATATGGTAAAGTCCCCTTATTATCATAATAATCACGATGATATTCTTCAGCAATCCAAAAAGTTGCCATTGGCAATAATTTAGTTGCTGGTCGATAGCCTAGTTTGACCAGTTCTTCAAGCAATTTTTCTGCAACGGCATGCTGCTGTTCATTGTAATAAAATATCGCACTTAGATATTGATTTCCTATATCCGGGCCTTGACCGTCTTGTTGTTCCGGATCATGAACTTCAAAAAAACATTTAAGAACTTGCTCAAGATTTATTCGCGCTGGATCATAAACAACACGCACGACTTCTAAGTGTCCGGTGATTTTAGTACAAACTTCCTGATAGGTCGGATTTGATTTATGCCCACCGCAATAACCAACTTGAGTTAACAAAACGCCGGGCAATTTCTGTAAATAATATTCCACACCCCAAAAGCATCCAGCAGCTAAAATAATTTCCTCACTATCAACAACTTGAGTGTCCGCAACAAAATCTAAAGACGTTGAATTAACACAATGACGGGTATTTTTAGCAGTGAATTGCTCACCATGAAAAACATGACCTAAATGTCCATCACAACGTGAGCAGACTATCTCAGTCCTTCGACCATCTGCATCAGGTAATGATTTTACCGCGCCATCAATTTCGCCATCAAAACTAGGCCAACCACAAGCAGAATGAAATTTGCTGCTAGCTCGAAATAATGCCAACCCACAGTTACGGCATAAATAAGTTCCCATTTGTTCATTATCCGTATATTCACCGCTAAATGGATGCTCGGTTGATTTGTTAATAAGAATTGCGTGTTGTAGTGGTGTTAAACTTGAAGTTTTTAACATGATTATTTTTTTCCTATGAGATATTTCAAATGCTTAAGAAGAACAGCTTAAAATAATTTCTGCTACACCTCGTGGTGCAGCTTGATAGTATTCACGATAAATATCAGATTCGATAAAAGGATTGCTAAGCGCGTCAAACAGACGACTAATTTCGTTATAATCGCCAATTTTAGCACGCTCAATTGCCACTTGCAGTAGATGATTGCGTAAAATTAAAGCTGGATTATTACTAAGCATAAGCTTTTGTCTTGCTTCAGGACTTAGCTCTTGCTGCTGATAGCGCTTTTCCAAGCGTAAACACCAATTGCTCAAAGCCAAGGATGGGTAGTCACGTTGCAGTTGTTCCTGCCCTAGCAAACCATAGCTAAGTTGACGCCAAAAATAAGTCCAGTCAATCTGCTCTTGCTGCATAATTTGCAATAGCTCGTCCAAAAGTTTTCCATCCGCCTCAGTAAACTCAGTCAATCCAAGTTTTGCTGCCATCAATGTGGTATATTTTTGGTTATAATAATCGGAGTATTTACCAAGAACTTGTTCGAGATTATCAGTTTCTGGATATATGGAGCTTAGTGCTTCTGCTAAACGATATAAATTCCACCACCCGATATATGGTTGTTTTGCATAAGTATAACGCCCTTCACTATCGGAATGATTAAAAATTTGCTCTGGATTAAATTTGTCCATAAATGAAAACGGGCCATAGTCAATGGTTAACCCTAATATAGACATATTATCGCTATTCATCACTCCATGTACAAAACCAATACTTTGCCAGTAAGCAATCATTTCGGCTGTTCGCTTGACAACTTCTTCTAAAAATAAAATGATGTAATCTGGATTGGATAAGTCTATTTTTGGAAAATAATTTTTGCAAACAAACTGCACTAAAGCGTCCAATTTATCAGTTTGTTTCTGGCGGGCAAAATACTCAAAATGCCCAAAACGGATAAAACTTGGTGATACACGCAAAACTACCGCTGCTGTTTCAATCTCTTCGCGATATATTGGATCGTTGCTGTGCAAAATTGCTGCTGCTAACGTAGTAGGTATTCCCAACTTATTCATCGCATGTGAAACTAAATACTCTCGGATTGAGGAGCGTAGAACTGCCCGACCATCACCCATTCTTGAATAAGGGGTTTGACCAGCACCCTTCAATTGTAATTCCCAGGTTTCTGAGTTACTCGTTTGATGTTCTGCAATCAATATTGCCCGACCATCTCCCAAGCGTGGTACAGGAATACCAAATTGATGTCCCATATATACGGATGCTAGCGCCTGATATCCATCAATGGTTTCCGCGCCACTTAAGATTTTGGTTAATTCGGCAGAAGATAAACTTAATTCAAGCTCATCCAGTAAAGTTGAATTTACGTGTGCGAGGTGTGGATTTCTAAGCAATGGTGTTGGTTGTATGTAACTAAAAAAGCTCTCACCTAGTCTGGTAAATTGTGGGTTTAGATTAATTTTCATAGTAAATTATGTTCTATAATAGTTGAGTCTTTAAGTCATGTATTATAGCAAAACATTCTCAATTAAAAATAAAAAAGGAGCAGTTTAAACTGCTCCTCAAATATAAATGGAAGATTAAATATACTCACAAGGGATATTTAACTACCAAGAACTCGGCGCACACCCCAAACTTGATTGCGATAGAAGCAACTGGTAAAAGCACGGAAATCTGGTCCTTGATAATGACTATCGGATATGATCCAATTACCGATATTGTTGTTAGCACTCCAGAAATCCCCATTACATTCGTGATTATGATAACCCCAACTATCAATATCAGTCTCAGGTGCAATCATGCTTTCACCAATCAATGAACTTGAACCTATTTTTTGCCCAGTCCATACAACCACATGCGTAACTTGAGGATTAATTGCTGTAGTTGAATAATCATATGCTAATCCAGCAATAAATAACAGATCACCCGGTTGTAGGTTATTTAACATTGCATCGGTGACGCCATTGGCGTTATAACCACCACTACTGGTAAACACAGAAATGTAACCACCATGCGCATTACAACTGGTATTAGTTGCACCACTAGCTGGCGCAACGCTACCATCGGCACAAACTAAACTACCAGCAGCAGTTCCATTTGCATTACCAGCAGCATCGTCAACAAAACCACTCATATTTGGTGCTAAATTAGATTGCGCTGTGTTTTGTCCTGCTTGTTGTTGAATACCGCTATTAAACATAATTGACTCGGCAAAATCATAAACTAATTTAGTATAATCACTACAATCCAAACCATAACCATAATTCCCTGTAGGATAATTTTTACCAGAGTTAATGTTATACCAATTAGCAGCAGTTTCAGTGCCTGTACCAGAATAATTCCAGCGAATTAAGCTTTCAGTTGGAATCGGTGGCATAACATCCGTACTCATACTGCAAGATTCAAAGCTGGCTTTAGCTCCTGGATTCGGCAAGCCACTTGGCGTAAATTCTGGATACCACGTTGGAACGTGGTGATGACAGTAGTTAACTTTCTTACCAACCCAATATAACAACGCTTGTACAACGCGTTGCTGCTGCCAACTCGTGCTATTCTGACAGCTGTAAAGATTGCTTGGAAACGCTAATGTAAGTAATTGAGGGCCCCAAATCGGACTAAACTCAATGTCTGACGCAGAATATAAACTTACGCTTTCTACTGCAGTAAAATTGCCTACATTTAATTCGCAAAACGTCGGTACTGGACTAGGAGAAGGTGATGGTGTAGGACTCGGCGTAGGTGCTGTTGTAGGTATAGGGCTTGGAGTAGGCGCTGGAGTTGACGACGAAGATCCACTAGCGCAAGCAGCTAATGAAACACAACAGCCAACAACCAAAGATAAATTAAAGAATTGCTTATGATACACAATTAACATCCTAAAAAAACTTGATAGGTAATAGAGCAACAGTGCTTGAGTATATCATATCAAGTTTATCAGATATTAACTTTATTTTAGATAACTAAATAACTTTTGAATAACGTTTATTGTCTTGCCTTTGACGCAAATATTTATCAAAAACCACCGCTATATTTCTAATTAAGAAACGACCTTTGCTACTAACTTCCAGACTAGTTGCATTAAGTGTGATTAACCCCAATTCAACAAGCGCAGGTAAATCAGCTAATTCAGCCACAAAATACTCCGCGAAATTAAGCTCATACTTATTGGCAATTTGGTTAAAATCTAATCTAAACTGGCACATAATCTGCTGAATTATATCGCGACGAATTATATCATCCTGATCAAGCATCATACCACGCAAAATCGGGAGCTGATTGTTATTAATAAAGTTATAATAACTATCGAGGTCTTTTGCGCTTTGATAATAACTATTACCCACAAAGCCAATTGAGGAAACGCCAAAAGCTAACATATGAGTATCGGCAAAAGTAGAATACCCCTGAAAATTACGCTGTAGCGTACCATTATTCAGCGCAATTGCCAACTCATCTTCTGGACGCGCAAAATGATCCATGCCAATAAAGACATAACCAGCATCAGCCAAACGTTCTACGCACATCTGCAAAATATTTAATTTCTCAGTGGCGCTCGGTAAATCCGCCTCATTAATTCGGGTTTGCGGCATAAAGATATGCGGTAAATGTGCATAATTAAATAAAGCAATCCGTGCAGGTTTTAGCTGATTAATTACGATATCAATCGTTTTGGCATAGCTTTGCAGATTTTGTAATGGCAGTCCATAAATCAAATCAATACTGGTTGAATTAAATCCCAGCTCAGCAGCCTTATCTAATACCCGTTTGGTATCAGCAAGAGGTTGAATCCGATTAACCGCTTTTTGCACATCTGGATCAAAGTCTTGTACGCCTAGTGATACCCGATTAAATCCTTCATTATGGAGAGCTTCCATAAATTCATCGGTAACATGACGCGGATCAAGTTCCATCGCAATTTCTGCAGCATTACTTAAATCAAAATAGCTTCTAACTAATTCCATTACCTGATGCACTTCGTCTATTGATAGCCAAGACGGTGAGCCACCACCAAAATGCAACTGTACTACTGGCAGTTTTTTGCCAATTAACTGATGGTAAAGGACAAATTCTTTTGCTAAATACTCAAGATATTCAGTAATTTTATTCCGATTATTGGTAATAATCTTATTACAACCACAATATAAACATAAAGTATTACAAAATGGAATGTGGATATAAAGTGAAACTGCTTGATCAAATTCCGGTGTAAAAACCTGCTTGATTTGGCTAAGCTGTTCACTAATTCCAAAGTCAAGACTAAACCGATCAGCCGTTGGATACGATGTATAACGAGGTGCATTAGTTTGGCAACGCTCAATTAGTTCACGATCAAAATCAATTTGTTTATGATTCATTTATTAATATTCTTTTATAAAATTACGCTGAGAAAAAATTTCTACCAGTTTATCAAAAGTTTAATTCGTAAGTCTGCTTTACTAACCTGAACGATTTGCGGATGATTATTATCCTGCCAGCGTAAGTATTCAATTTTCCAGTCTAACTGTTCAAATCCAGAGCTTAAACGATCATTAACTGGATAATTAGGTAGTGGAATACCCTGAATCCAATAATGAAGATACTGTAGTGGTAAGCTAAAGCCAAGCTGTTTATTCATCATCTGATCTAAATCAGAACCACTATAAGATTCATTATCTTCAGTAGTCAAAGTAGCAACATCACTTTCAACAACTATTTTAGCAACCGTGCTACCCAAAGGTGACATAAAGGCTAAGACATCATTGGCTGATTCATGCTGCCAGTTAAAATTACCATAGTAATCTTTGGACGCAGTACGAATTGTAAAGCGCCCATCAATATTATAGTTATTATCAATTTGAGTTGGTGCGTGATACGCTGCTGGTTGATCAACTTTGACATCATACCAGCTGGCACACGAACTTAGACCAATCACGGCAACAAGTATTATTGGAAATTTTTTTATCACTTAGAAAAGTCCAAACCAAATTGATAATACATTAAGATCAGCATTGATTGCTCCGTTAAAGACTTTTGCAATTGCATTTGCTGTACTTCAGGAGAGATTACAACTACTTTGTCAGCCAAATCTTTTTTACCTTCAGCTAAATAAACCTGACGTAGATGAAGCGCAGTATCACGATCTTGCGTGGCCTTATACGCACGACTTAAATAACTTTCTGCTCGAGCATATTCGCCAAGTTTGAATGAAGCCCAACCAATTGTATCTAAGATTGCTGGATCATTAGGAGACATTTTATAAGCTTTTTCAGCTAAAGAATACGCCTTCACATAATTTGTAGTTTTATCTGCTAATAAAAACCCTAAATCATTATAGCCCACTGGATCACTTGGATTTAATTTAATATACTTATTATACCAAGTAACAGCCTGTTCATTACGATTAGTCATTGCTGATAATGATGCATAATAATACACAAATGTTTTATCATTGCTATAATATTTAATATTTTTAGCTGCAATTTTATATGCCTCATTATAGTTGCCTAATTCAGTATATATGGATAACTTTAATATAGTACTATCATGACTACTGAGTTTACCAGCTTTTGCCATAGTATCTATAAAGCCATTCGCAGCCGAGTAATTCCCCTGCCTGATGTAAGAGCGTAACATCCCAACATTTGCCGCGGGTTCAAGAATCGGGTTGGCACTTGCTGCAGCACGATAATTACTAATAGCGCTCTCACTTTGTGACTCACTATCATAAAGACTTCCTAATGCTAGGTTAACAGTACCATCAAGACTGTAATTATGACTTAGTGCGGTTTGCAGCGCATCAATTGCATGGTTAGTTCTGGCTTGTTTATAATTAACTATTGCAGAATCAACCAGTAAATTACCGTTATATGGGGTTAATTTTTGCGCTGACTCAATATATTGATTTGCATCATCCAAATTTCCAGTACGAATCAATGTTGCAACATAAAGATTTACTAGCGTCGGTGATGGTTTTGGCAAAGTTGCCATTTCATGTCGCATCATCGTTAACAGTAATGGAAAATTATTTTCTTTAGCTAAAATTCCTGCAGACCAAAAAATTGGTACTTCCCAATTAGGATACTCCTGATTAATCTTTGTTATTGTTGTCAGTAATTCAGGCTCTTGCTCTGTAATGCTATATGCAACTAGAGCAAATAAATCAGCTTCAGGGTATGCAGAATATTTATTGGCTACATATTTGGCAAATTTTGCCAAACTATCCTCTGTTTCAGGTTTGACATCATTACTAACTATTGTTGATAAAAAAAGTAATACCGAACGCGTTTTTGTTGGATCAACTTTAATCACTTTTTTAAGATCGCTCTTGGCTAAGTCAAGATTATTTTGTTCCAATGCAATACGAATACCAAATAAATGTGCGACATTTGAATCAGGTGCAACCTTTACTAAGTGGTTAACTAATTCACTCAAACGATCAAGTGATTGTTGAGAGTTACTGCTGTGTTCATAACAAACAATAGCTTTATAAATAATTCGCGGGTCATTATATTTGTTGGATAACAGATAATAACCTTCAGCTGCAACTGCATAATTTCCTTGATTAAATGCCATATCAGCTTTTAACAAAGTTGCTAGGTCATCAGTCTCTAACGATGCTTTAGGAAGTTTATTTTGATCAAAATCAACAAAATTATCAGCATACTCAATTGCATTTATGACATTTTCCTGATAGTTTTCAGTGATGAACTGCTGTTGTGAGTAAGGCGGTGTTGAACTAGAACACGCACTTATAATACCTGCAGCAATAAATATACTAATTAATTTTTTCATTCCTAACCCTCATTATTTCTTATAATATCGTAAGCCAATCAATTGTATTGCAATTTGCAATCAATGTATATATGCTCAAACTGATTCGAACACACGAGTGTGGAAATACTAGTAGGCGATTTACGACGATACTTACTATCTGTAAGCGAAGAGTGAATCAACGACCTAGGATGGTGAATCTGATTGAGTATACAACCGTGAGATTTTACCATCTTTTAATATAGAGGACTTTTTTTTATGCCAGAATTACCAGAAGTTGAGACGGTTAAGAATGGACTTCAAGAATTATGCGGAACAACACTCAAGGCTGTAATTACTCGTTTTCCTCGTTTACGTTACCCATTAGATACGAAACAACTCAACCAAGAAACTGGCAGCAAAATTCTTAAAATTAGCCGTCGTGCAAAATATGTCATCATCCATTTAGAGCAAGGATATTTACTTATTCACCTTGGAATGTCGGGAAGAATAACTTTATTAAAACAAAATGTTCCGCTACAAAAACATGATCACGTAGATATCATATGCAATGATTTTATTTTACGGTACAACGACCCACGGCGTTTTGGTTGTATTGTATATATTACCGAATTAGAGAATAACCCAATTCTAGGTAAACTTGGTCCAGAACCGCTTGAGCAAGATTTTACGCCTGATTATTTACACCAGAAAATCAAAACCCGTAAAACACCAATTAAGCAATTAATCATGGATAATGCAATTGTGGTTGGTGTCGGGAATATCTACGCCTGCGAATCATTGTTTTTAAGTAAAATAAGCCCATTACGCAACGGGCAAGATGTTAGCTTATCTGAATGCCAAACTCTAGTACAAAATATCAAAAAAGTATTACAGGAGGCAATTGCTGCTGGTGGTAGCTCATTGCGAGATTACAAAAATGCACAAGGTGAACTGGGTTATTTTCAGCAAAGCCACAATGTTTATGGTAAAGCAAAAAAATCTTGCCTTACTTGTAGTAGTATAATTCAAGAAATAAGACTTGGGCAACGCAATAGTTTTTATTGTCCACAATGTCAATCTTAAGTATAAGTAGGAATCTTATGTCACGTTTAAAAATAATTTTGTTAATCATCGGATTATCCGCAAATTTGGTCTATGCAGAGGACAATGCAGAATCATCTGTAGAAAGTGATATTATTAGCACACTTGCAAATGATAGTAGCAGAAACTTCATTGACGTAGAATCTGCACCGGTAGCAGTTGTTGTAAAAAAAGCTCCAGAACCGTTAGTTATTGGACTCGCTCTTGGAGGTGGTGCTGCTAAAGGATTCGCGCATATTGGTGTGATCAAAGCTTTGGAAGAAAATCACATCAAAGCACAAGTTATTACTGGAACATCTGCAGGATCTTTGGTTGGTAGTCTTTATGCTTATGGTTATACACCCTTACAGCTACAGAAAATCTCTTATCAAATGGATGAGTTGAATTTAGCAGATTTTACTTTTAGCCGTGATGGCGTTATTAAAGGAACACGATTACAGCAGTTTGTTGATGCCAGAGTAAAAAACACCCCTCTGCAAAAATTAAAAACCAAATTTACTGCGGTTGCAACTGACCTAGATAGTGGTCAAAGTATTGGCTTTAATAATGGAGATACTGGTATTGCAGTGCGTGCATCTTGCTCAATCCCAAATGTGTTTATGCCTGTGCAAATGAATAATCATCGCTATGTTGATGGTGGTTTATCTGCACCAGTTCCTGTTAGTTATGCCAAAAAAGAAGGTGCCAACTTTATAATCGCGGTTGACATTAGTGCTAAACCAGAACAGGGACGTAGTGGATATTTATCCAACTTTGATCAGACCATTAATATTTTGAGCGTAAAACTTTTGGCAGAACAATTGAAACAGGCGGATGTAGTAATTCATCCAGATATAACTAGTCTATCCAGCGTAAGCTTCGATAAAAAACAAGAAGCGATTGCTATTGGTTATAAAGCAGCAATGGCACAGATGCCACTAATTC
>CAYIZV010000080.1:0-10548 GCA_964367915.1 uncultured Neisseria sp. | reverse complement strand
TAATTTTACACTATTTACCTTGGTATTACGGCAAATAATGTCTTAATCAAGGTATATTATGTTAAAATAACGATATACATTGAACTAAGCAAATAGCGGTGGGAGAGCATAAAATGATAGACAAAGATGGATACCGCCCCAACGTTGGGATAGTCCTCATCAACAAAGACGATTTGGTTTTTTGGGGCCGACGAAAGGGAGAATATTCATGGCAGTTCCCACAAGGCGGGCTTGCTGAAAATGAAACGTTAGACGAGTGTATGTATCGTGAATTAAATGAAGAACTTGGCTTACTACCTGAACATGTAAGAATTGTCGCCAAAACAGAAGATTGGCTATACTATAATGTGCCGGGCAACTGGGCAAAACAAAATTCAACTTATCGTGGGCAAAAACAGATTTGGTATCTGCTCAAGTTTGTCGGTTACGATCACCATATCAATGTGCGTAGTTTTGTGGAACAAGAATTTGATGCATGGCGCTGGATTTCCTACTGGGAGCCAATTGACATGGTCGTAAAATTCAAGCAGGATGTTTACCAAAAAGCGCTGAATTATTTAGCAAATTATATCGGAAAATAATCTTATGAATAGTGCGTTTTTAGCAACACTAAAGCAACAACAAAGTAGTTATACACCGATCTGGTTAATGAGACAAGCTGGACGTTATCTGCCTGAATACCGTAAAACTCGCGAAAAGGCAGGAAGTTTTCTGGCTTTGTGTAAAAACCCAGAGCTGGCAACTGAAGTTACTTTGCAACCATTGCGACGCTTTGCGCTTGATGCATCGATTATGTTTAGCGACATTTTAGTTGTGCCAGAAGCGATGGGCTTACAGCTTTATTTTAGCGAAGGTGAAGGTCCTAAATTTGCTAACCCAATTCAATCAACGCTGGATGTTGATGAGCTCAAAGTAATCAACCCAGAAATTGACTTGGAATATGTGATGCAAACAATCAAAAACCTTAAGCAAGAACTACCTAAAGATATACCTTTAATCGGCTTTAGCGGATCACCATGGACTCTAGCTTGTTATATGATCGAAGGCGGAAGCAGTAAAAATTATGAGAAAATTAAATCCTGGGTTTATGCACACCCGGAGCAACTGCATACTTTGCTCGATAAAGTAAGTATTGCGGTAGCCGATTATCTGATTGCCCAAATCCATGCTGGTGTAGATACAATTATGTTGTTTGATAGCTGGGGAGGTGTACTAAGTGAGTCTGAATTTGGTGAATTCTCACACAGATATCTGCTTAAAGTATTAACACGAATTAATTTAGCGTTACCACAGCATCAAGTTCCGAGCATTATCTTTACTAAAGGTGGCGGCGTATGGTTAGAACACCTAAACCAACTTGAGTGTGATGGGCTGGGTATTGACTGGACAATCAATATAGCCAAAGCTCGCAGTAAAACTAGTAAGGTACTCCAGGGTAATCTTGACCCAGTTATTTTATCTGTTGCTGATCGTCCGACCATCAAACAACAAGCTATTCAGATTCTAGATGGATATCGTGATGCAAACAATGGTAATGCGGATGGACATATATTTAATCTTGGACATGGTATTTTACCAACCGCTAAACCTGACAATGTAGCATATCTAGTTGACATTGTTCATGAATTAAGTCAGAGGTGATTATGAATCAAGGACGAAAACTAATCATAGGCGCAGGATTATTACTAATTTCGGCGTTAGCTACGGCGCTTCCAAGTATTGGAATACCTAATATAGCAACTAGTGGTAGCAATAGTAATTTGCCAAGTTTCATGCAAAAAGATGCTAATGATGATTCAGATAATGCTACCGGCGCTTTAGTTCAACAACAGATTAATAATTTTTCAGCGCAAATTCGTGGAAATATTATTCAAAGTCAGCAATTTCGGGTAGTTGATGTTGATACAGGCATAACTCAAAAGTATGCTAATCTTAGTGAGTATTCACCAGAAAATAGCTTTGGACAGAATGTATCACAAAATTCTAGCACAACAAATACAGAGTCACCATTATTAGCTAATGCTAAACCATCAGAATCAGCAGCAAATGCAGTAAAACCAACAACACAAGGTCAGTTACCAGATTATTTATTGATTGGAACTTTGGCTGCAATTAACGCTGGTGAAGAAGTTAATCAAATTATTGGCACTAACAAATATTCTAATATTTACAGCATTGATATAGCAGTTGATTACAAACTAGTCCGCACGCAAGATCAAACTATTGTAGCATCATTTACTGCAGCAGGCCATTCCGGTGACGTAAAATTAGTAAACGCACAAACTCAAAAAGTGATGCATAATATGCCTCTTCTAGTAAAACAAGTTGGTGCTAATTTAGCTACTGATGTTAGCCGCATGTTGAGCGAGCACATTGGTAATGGTAAACTTTACCTTAATAGTCAGGAATCATCACCTAAAGTAACTGATTTCAAGACTTACACTGATTAATGAAGTTAAATTTCTTAGCTGAGAGTTGGAAATCAATTGCTCCACAATGGCAAGACTTTTTAAAACAATCTTCACAACATGAACTATGTGCAATTGATTGCGAATTAACTAGACTTGCTCAAAAACACACTATCTATCCACCAGCGAAAGAGACCTTACGTGGACTGATTAACCCACCATCTATGATTAAGGTAATTATCCTAGGACAAGACCCTTATCACGGAGATGGTGAAGCGAATGGCTTAGCTTTTGCGGTTAACCCCGGAATAAAAACGCCACCTTCGCTGAGAAATATTTTTAAAGAGCTGATTAACGAATATAATCCAACCTTATTTGCACCAACTGCTATGCTGCTTAACTCTTGGGAACAACAAGGTGTGTTGTTACTCAATGCCTGTTTGAGCGTGATTAAAGATCAGGCAAACTCATTAGCTAATATTGGCTGGCACACTATAACCGATCGGATTATTCAGCATATTAGTGACACTAATCAACATTGTGTATTTCTGCTATGGGGTAATTTTGCACGCAGCAAAAAGAACTTAATAGATACCAATAAACACCTGATTTTAGAAGCAGCACATCCATCGCCACTATCAGCAAGCCGAGGCTTTTTTGGCTGCAACCATTTTAAACTTGCCAATCAATATTTAGCCAGTCATCAGATTGAAGAAATTAACTGGCTGGAATAACTGTAGAACAAGCATTACTTAAGATATTTAAGGGTGGATTCTTGCCTTTGAAATCAATTACTTCTGATAATGGTGGTGAGTTTGCTTGTCACAATACTATCAAACAAGTGTTTGGGATTGAGTGGTATTTCTGTCATCCATATTGTTCATGAAAAAGAGGTCTTAATGAGAATACCAATGGGTTAATTCGTAGATCATTACCCAAAGGAACAGACTTCAATAAAGTTAGTGATTTAGAGATTCGGGCGATTCAAAACAATCTCAATGCAAGATATCGTAAACGAATTGGACGGTTAACACCAACCAGTAAGATGGTGGATATGGTGCAGCAAGCCGCCTAAACCAAAATCATCTTTAAAAGCCAATAAAAATGTTGTTAAAGCTAATAGCAAAGCTGCTGCATTGACTATTGTACAGAAATTTAGGCTAAATTTGGATAAAAATACAGAAAAGAGATTAATTTGAGTTCAAAATGGCGGAATAATCAGATACAATATTGACATCTACAGGAATAATGGAAACTTAACCTGCAAAAGTTTCTATTTCAATGAAAATTCAGGTAATAGTAGTGAAATACAAATAACTGACTAGGAGTGAACGTTACTACATTCCATAGTAGAATTGTTGCCGTAAAATAATAAACTCATGAGTACCAAAAATGGATTTGAAAGCTAAAAAAGAAGCCTTAGATTTAGTAAAGAAAAATGGACAAGCCCTGCAAACATTAAATAATGAGTTACGTAATGATAGAGAAATTGTTTTAGCTGCAATTAATCAATATTGTTATGCGTTGAGATTTGCTAGTAATCAACTAAAATCAGATAAAGATGTGGTATTGTCAGCAATCAACCATAACACTTTGTCGTTGCAATATGCAAGTGAGAAATTACTTAATGATAAACAATTCATTAGTTCGGTAATTAAAAAAGATGGCATGGCGTTACAGTATGCAAGTAAAAATTTACAAGATGATAAAGGTCTAGTATTGCTAGCCTTGAAAAACAATGGTATGTTTTTGCAGCATGTCAACAAAATGCTGCGCGAAGATGTAGAGGTAATTTCTGCGGCTCTAGAGCAAAACAATTTAGCTATGGAGTTTGTGAGTTATGACAAACGAATTGAAATAGGCGTGAGAAAAAAATATTTTGGTTCATACACTGGCCATAATAATAAAACAATAGTGTTAGATGCTGTAAAGAAAGATGGTTCACTATTACAGTATGCAAGTAAAACATTACAAAATGATAGACAGATAATATTAACGGCAGTCAAACAGAATGGTCTTGCATTGAAGTTTGCTAGTGATACATTAAGATCAAACCATGAAATAGTTACTACTGCGATATCCACAGTGCCTAATTCATTTATTTATGCTAGCAAAACACTCCAAGATGACACTTCATTCTTGCTTTCATTAATTAAAAGTAGTGCTAGTTTAATATCCGCTATTGATAATAAATTTATTAAAGATATTGGATTTTTATGTCAAGCAGTGCAGATAAATGAACAATCAATCTTTTATTTAGATTCACAATATCACGAGAACAAACACCTTATGTTTTTGTTGTTGTCATATAATTATAGACTATTTAAATTTTTATCAACACAATATCAAAATGATATCAACTTTTTAGCTGAGGCCTATCGACAAGAGCCTAATTTTATAATAATGCTCAACTTACAACATCTACAAATATCTTCATCAAAACTGGAGAAAGTAATTTACAAAAAATTTGCTAACTCTTTAGATTTGAAATTAAACTCACCAACATCTCAAGAGGTAACTAACAAAATGAATCAAGTAGCTGAAGCTATCGATAGAATCAAACGAGAAATGCAAGACAATTATCTCTATATAGATGAGTATTATGCCGAGAAATTTACTTCAGTTATTAGTCCAGAACATTTTGATCAATTAAAAATTGAATTTATACAAGATTGGTATAAAAAGACAATTCCAGATCATTTTGTGGGGAATAATGAATATAAAAAAATCAAAATCGATGATCAACAGGCTTTGGTAATAGGCTCTGTTAGTAAAAATACAAAAGTAACTGCACGAGCTGGTTCAGGTAAAACAGCTACATTAGTTTTGAGAGCATTATTTCTAAAATCACACTGTAGAATTGACTTTGATAAAATGCTCATTATGGCATTCAATAATAATGCCGCCGGAGAAATAAATGACAGGATAAATAAATATTTAAAAAATATTAATCCAAATGCTAATGACTATAAAAGTCAGAATGGGAATCAGATTGAGATAGCATCAACATTCCATAGTTTTGCACATGGGATAGTTAATGAGTCCCACAAAGAGTTAAATCTAGTTACAGATGACCATTCAGAAAAAGAAAATACAGCAAACATAGATCCTGCAAATATAATAAAAACAATATTTCAAACTCAAATTCAAAGTAATCATGAACAAATCTCAAAAGTGAAGAAGATAATATTTGAGCACACAACTCACTTTGATGATGACGTTGTTGATGATACTAAAAATAGTCTTTCTTCTTCTGCTTTCAATAATCCAATAGCTGATAAAAATTTAAAAGGAATTAATGGATATTCTTACGATAATCAAGATGATAAAACTATTGCTAATTGGCTGACTTGTTGTGGGGTTGATTTTAAGTACAACAGTGTCGTTAAAACAAAAAATGGAGGAACGCAAGAAGTTTCATTTGTTTTAGATAAAACCAAAAATAAAGAAAATAAAACCTTCATTATAGACTTACGCATATCAAAAGATATCTTTAAGAATAAATTAGATCATCGCTATGAGTTAATAGATTTAAATATAAATGATGTTGCAGCATTAATGAATAAATTTGTTCATTCTATAGATTGCGAGAAATGTAATCCACCTAAGAAAGATTGTGGCTATTTACCACCGCCTATCGGTTGTAGTCATGTACAATGTAAAGGAATAAAAGAAGTTGGTTTGAAATGTATATTATGCAAAAAAAATGAATTAACAGTTTGTTGTAAGCGTTGTGAAGAACATTGTCTCTGTATACCCATAATAGTAAACGAGAATTTTTGTATTTTAAGTAATGAAGAAATATGGTCTAAGTATAAAAACGAATTGCTAAATAATTTCTTAAACGCAATAAATAACTTTATTAATAAATGTAGAGCATTAAAAATAAGTCCAGACGATTTGGCTGGAAAGATTGGGTCTTTTGATTTCAAGCCATATTATACAAAAGATTTTGCAGAGGTTTCTTTAATTGTATATAGATCATACCTTCATGAATTAGCAACAAGAAAATTGAGAGATTTTACTTTAACTGTTGACTTAGCTAGTCGAGAGCTAAATGGTGGCAACTGCAAATATGAAGGTGGTAAAAAGGATGTTAGAGATCTAAAGTTTGTGTTTGTTGATGAGTATCAAGATTTTTCAGTTTTATTTAATGATTTAGTTCAAGGTGTAATAAAAAATAACCCAAAAGTACTAACATTCTGTGTAGGAGATGATTGGCAAGCAATTAATGGTTTTGCTGGTTCTGACTTAAAGTTTTTTACCAACTTCAAAGATTATTTTTCTTCACCATTAGAATTAAATATGGTCACAAATTATAGATCTGACAATAACATTGTTGAGGCTGGAAATTTCGTAATGTTAGGCAATGGAGCCCCAAGTCAGAGTTCATCATCAGAAGCAGGGAATATTTATATCGTTAAACAAGATGAATTAGAACCACTAAACTCAAAAGAAGAAACATACTTCGGTACTGATAAAGTTTCACCATATATTTATAGAATTGTTAAAAGATTATTAGATCAAGGGAAAAAAATATCAATTTTATCTAGAGGGAATAATCCTAAAATAAAGAATCTGAAAATCGATAAAAAAAATAAAAGCAGAGTTGAAGAGTTAGTTGAAGAACTGAAAAGGTTTTTTTATAATATTAATATTATAGAATCTGATAATGGAATTACAATATCAAGTAATTTAATAAAAAAAGGCTCGACTGTACATAAATATAAAGGTCAAGAAAGTGAAGCTATTATATTATTGGCACCGTACTCTTTTCCCAGCATTCATCAAGACTGGGTATTTTACCAAATATTGGGTGATACACTAGAGGAAATAGTACAAGCAGAAAGACGGCTATTCTATGTTGCCGTAACTCGCGCTAAGCAAGAGTTGTATTTAATTGGTGATATCGGAAATGATAATGTGCCATTTATAGATAGGGCTAAATGGGCTAATTCTGGTCTTATTTCAGAAATAAATATTCAAGATTTTCGTGCTTTAGAAAAGTTTCCTGCTGAAACCATTCATATTACAGTTCAGACTCCAAATGATTTTGGTGATGATAAATGGTCAAATCTTAGAACAGAATTATTTAAAAACCAGGGTTTTACTTGGATTGAGAAACTTAAGATATGGACAAAAGATTTTTCTATAACAAATATCTGTAATAGTAATACCAATGACCAAGATAAATTTAAATTATTTTCTGTCTGGTTGACTGATATTTATAACTCCGGACTAAATTTTACCATTAGTGCATACTATGCAGATACTATGCTTTTTAAAGATCAATTTATAAATAAGAAAACTTTACTACTGCTAAAAAATAAAGTGTTTTATTTTATGAGTTTACTAGCAATAGACGATTATAAAGTTTTAGAAACAAAAATTAAGATGACTGGTGTTTTCGATTTTTTTGAAATAAGAAATGCTAAAACTGAGTCATTCTTATTCTACTTGGTGAGTTATGATAGTAATAAACTTGATTTAGTGTTAAAAATAATAAGTAATGATATTGGTGATGAACATGTTAAAAAAATAATAGCAGCTAAAAATAATGTGAAAAATAATATTTTTGATAAAGCTGTTTTAATCGGTAATTTTGATGTTGTTAAATATTTGGTAAGAGAGCATATAAATACGCCTAATTTTATTGATTTTGAAAAAAATTATATATCTAACAATACTGATGTTGTAAAATTTTTAATTGATAATAATATAAAATCTACTGAAAAACAAATAATTAATGACTATTATATTCAGCTTAGTCCAGAAAGTAGATATGAAAACTTGATCCATTTCTTAAACTATAGATTACCATTAGAGTATCTATTAAAATCTATTTTAGACATTCCAGACAAATTTGAAAGATATCTAGAGTTAGAACATGTAATTAAAGTGTGCAGACAAGATGATATTAATGAGTTGCAGAAAACTGATAAATATTATCAACTACCAATTGATATTAAAGCTTTTATTGATAGCTATTCTGTAAATAATTGGGCTGAAGAAATTAAAGATGAACTAAGAACTAGACGAATCACTGAACTAGTTCATTTTACAAACATGGACAATCTAGAATCAATTTTCATAAACTTTGGCATATATAGTATTAAAAAACTCAGAGATGAAAATATCAAATATTTAAATAATGATACCAAACGTTTAGACGGATTATACGAATATATCTGTTGTTCAATTACAAAAGTTAATCATTATTACTTTCATAACTGTTTAGAAAAATCTTCGTTTAATGATTTCTGTATCATTAAAATAAATCCCCGTATTATATATAAAACAGAAACTTTATACGCTGTTACAAATGCGGCAAAAGAATCTAATAATCCTGAATTAAGATACACAGGAAAAACATACAATGATTTCTGTAAGTTATTTCAAAATAATATTAATATAGATGGTAATTATAAGAAAAGGCCTCCCAATATCGCAGATAATATCACGACAGATGATCAAGCCGAAGTATTGATTCATGACAGTATTCACTATTATGATATTAAGGAAATAGTTGTTAAAGATGAACGAACTAGAAATAAGTGTGAGCGTATTCTTGAAGCTCACAAGATAAATTGGATTTCACTGACTATAGATGAAAGCTTATTCTGCACTAAGAAGAATTCAAATGAACAAGCATTTCAAATAGACGTTCGCAAGTTAGATGACACTATTGATGAGACTTTAGCTCACAATAGTGATGTAGTACTACCATTCTGAGGAAGCTATAGATAAGAGGTATTCAAAATAATCTTAGTACAAGATATCGCAAACGAATTGTACGTTTAATACCTACGAGTAAGATTGTGGACATAGTGTATTAAATCGCCTAAACCACATGTTGCACTTCAAATGAAAATGGGTGTAATACAGGTATATCCTTTAGCTTCGTACAAAAAGTGCAATTGACTCAACATGTGAGGTATGTGGAAACATATTCATTATTCCAGCTTTAAGCAAGCGATAACCATGCATATCAACTAATACTCCAGCGTCACGGGCAAGTGTAGCAGGATTACACGAAACATATACAATCAGCTGTGGCGCAGTCTCAGGAGTAATTGATTTAACCAACTCAAAAGCACCATCGCGCGGTGGGTCAATCAACCACTTATCAAAACTACCCAATTTTGCTAGCCATTCACTATCAATCTTAAATAAATTTGCTACTTGGTAGCTAACTTTACTACCAAGCCCATTGTATTCGGCATTTTGTTTAGCTCGTTTTACTAATGGATCAGCACCTTCAATCCCTACCACTTGCCGTGCAGATTGTGCAATTGGTAAAGTAAAGTTCCCTATTCCACAAAAGAAATCTGCAATAGTCTCATCTGTCTGAGGATCAAGCAAACTCATTGCTAAATTTACCATTGCTTGATTAATATACGGATTTACCTGAGTAAACTCAGATGGATAATATGGCATATCAATTTTGAAATCAGCTAATTCATAATTAAGTTTGGGCGCTTCAACTGGATAGAATGGATAACAGGTATCGGGTCCTTTAGGTTGCAACCAAAATTGCAGCGGCGTGCTCTCATTACTATTTTCATCAATGAATTGACGGACTAAAGATTCATCTTGACTAGTCAAACTCTCCATATTACGCATAACCAATACTGTTACATGATTACCAACTGCGACCTCAATCTGCGGAACTGCAGCTTTGATTGATAAATTGCTCACTAATGATTTTAATGCTGGGATTAACGCCGATACATGCTCTGGTAAAATCTTACACTCATTCATATCCACTACGTATGGCGCTCCTTTTTCACGAAAACCGACCAAAGCTCCACCTTTTTTGGCAACATAGCGCGCTGAGAGTCTGGAGCGATGGCGATAACCCCAAGGAGTTCCCACCAATGGTGGTAAAACTTCTTCGGCACTGACGTTACCTAAATGTTTTAAATTATCAAGCAAAACCTGTTGTTTAATTTCGATTTGAGCATCAAAACTGACATGCTGCATTGAGCAGCCACCACAAATCCCATAACTAGGGCATTCTGGTGTAACTCGCTTAGTACTTGGGGTTATAATTTCAACTAATTTCGCCTTATCAAAATTTGACCGACGCTTAACAATTTCAATAAGCACTTCTTCACCACTTAATGCACCGTCAACGAAA
>CAYIZV010000079.1:0-10585 GCA_964367915.1 uncultured Neisseria sp. | reverse complement strand
CATTTTCAGAAAATAGCCCAGGATCGGATCACTATCGTTCTGAAGCAACAGTTGCCTTGACGATTTTTGTGGCGGCATTACAAAAAGCTGGTCTAGCATACTCGATGATTGATCTTGCATTATTACTAATGTCAGATAAGGCTATTATTGAATTAGACACAAGACTTACTAATCTTGATGATTATGCAGAAGAAACTATTAACTTTAAAACTTTAATCAGCAAATTTGTCCGTAAGGGTAAAATTGATACGTTGGCATTAAAACAAATGTTTGGAGGTGTTGGAGGTCGTATTTTCATGCTTGGTACAAATAACTTTGGCCAAATCACTAATAGCTATAACCCTGAAATTAAACTTTTTGATGTTATCACACAAAATAAAATCCTATGGATTATGCTACCGACATTAGGTAAAACAGAAGCGGCAAATGCATTTGGTAAAATTTTAGTATCTGATCTACGTACTGCTGTTTCCTGGGTTCTAAAACTTCCTGAGAATAAAAAACCAAACCCATTATTTCTCGCATCAATGGATGAGGCAGGATCCTACGTCAATGATAATTGGGGGCGATTGTTTGAACAGGCTCGCTCTGCCAGAATAGTAATGATGCCTGCAGTTCAAACAGATTCAAATTACAAAAAAATAAGTCCAGAACTATTGTCTATAGTTGAAGGTAATACATGGAGTAAAATTTATTTGAAAGTTGGCGATCTTGATACTGCAGAACGGGTAGTCAAAAACCTCGGTAAAACAAAAGCTATCAAATATACTCTAACACGAACTGAAAACTCAAGCGAAAGTAAACAAAATCTCCAAGTAGCACCAAATGCTAATATCGGTGATGGTGCTGGTCAATCTTATGGCTATCAACAAATTGATGAAGATATAATCACCGCTCCACAACTTGAAGCTATCGGAATTGGAGAATGTATTCTGACCATTGGAGGCAGAGAAATTTACCACTTACAAATGGCTATGATTGAAGCCGAGTCACAGACCGAATATACCATCAACCGTTTTTGCCTTGATACGCCTGAAACAGGCATAAGCCTTAAACTCAATTATAAAAAATATATTGATATTGTTGAACTTAAGAAAGAAATTTCCATTACTGATGAAAATAATGGCTTAGCGCTACTTGATACAGAGGAAGAAAAAGAACAAAAAGCGAAAGAGAAAGCTTTAATTAAATCAAGGTTTACAAGGTTCTTAGACTTATTAATAAAGTAAATTTTTACAGTAAGGACCAGCGGGAGCATTTGAACAGAAACTTACGGTTTTGAGTTAAGGCAGGGATTTATAACCATAAATCTCGGTTTAAATCCCAGATTCCCTATCAGTTACAGTTAGATTTTTGAAAAAAGCGTCAAATAATTTCTCGTGAACATCTGCACAAATGCTAATAATTAAACGCTCAAAACGCTTTGCCTTGGTAATACTACATTAGCTGTAAGTAAATAGTGTTCAGCCTTTTGAAATAATTCATTAGACAAATTACCCTGTAACGCTAATTATTCCAGTTATGTTTGTTCATTGTTTTTAATACTGATTCTGGACATTTATATGCATCCCCTGTTTCATCAGAATCAATTTCTATATAATTTGCTCCTAATATTCTTGCTTCATTCACTTGTGCCATAGCCGTATTTTTACCTAAACTTGGGTTAGGAACAAGTGTATATGTTGAATGTAAATGTGTCATTTCAGCTATAAACTTGCAATTTGCAGGAGCTCTATCCGTTGACATATAAATAACATTATTATCTGGTTTAATTTTGTTTGAAGAACAACCAATTAAAGTTAGTAGCATTACACCAATAATTGATTTTCTAGTTTTAATAAAAATATTTGGTTTACTCATTTTTATATCATCCTAATACATAAATTATTTTATTAAGCTTGATTAATTTACTTAAAAATTTGCTTCAGGCTCAAATACATACCTGGCATAACTACTAACACTAACGGTACTGCTACTATTAAACCAGAAATTATTGCTATAGCCAGTGGTTGTTGCATTGCAGATCCAGTACCAATACCGAGTGCTAGAGGTGATAATGCCAATATCGCAATTATAGAAGTCATCAAAATTGGGCGCATTCGCATAACTCCAGCGTGTATTAATTTATCGCCACTTTGCTCTTTTAGTAAATTAAATTCAGTAAAATAAAAAATGGCTATTTCAGTGACAATGCCAATGACCATTGTCATCCCCATCATAGATGATATATTTAACTCAGTATTGGTAATAAATAAACCAATAAAGATTCCAGGTAGTGTTAATAATGTAGTAACCAAAATGCTTAATACTATGCAAACATCCTCATAAAGGATCATTAACATTACGCATACTAATAGTTCAGCACTTATAAAAACTATCATCAAATCAAAAAAAGCTTGCTGTTGCTGCTGATAGAGACCACCATATTCTATATATACACCATTGGGTAAATTAATTTCTTTTATGGCTTTTTTGATATCTGCCATCGTTGTACCAAACCCACGACCTTCAATTCTACCTTTTACTGCTAGCATTGGTTTAAGGTCTTCACGTGTCTGTTCTGCTTGCCCAGCATGAATTTCAATAGTTGCTACTTGGTTTAACGATATGTATTTGCCGTCAATGCTGCGTAACATTAATCCATTTAATTGTTCAATTCTTTGGTGTAAATTTGCATCAGCCATAATACGAATTGGGATAATTTTATTTTTTAATAAAATTTGGTTTACTTGAACTCCAACAATCTGGTTTCCTAATTGACGGTTTATACTATCAGGGTCCAGTCCAACTAATGCAGCCTTTACTTGATCAATCTTGATATCAATGTCATCACCAGAATATACAATGCCGTTTGTAACTTCTACCACTCCACTTATTGTGCTAATTTTGTCGGTAATCATATTGGCGATTGGTGTTAACTCATCTTGGTTACTTCCGAATATCTTAATTTCAATCGGTTGAGGTACAGCAGTTAAATCACCAATCATGTCTTCAATCAATTGTGCAGTTTCAATCTTTAATCCTGGTACATTAGCTTCCACTTTGTTTCTTAATTCTATCATTATTTCGTCAATATTACGTCGGGGGTAATTTTTTAAGTGTATAAAGTAGTCACCGCTATTAGCTTCAGTCAAGCCACCCCCCATTTGTAGTCCGGTTCGACGGGAATAATTATCTACTTCAGGTGTTGCTAATATGATTTTTTCAACTTGTTGTAGTACTCGATCCGTTTCAGTTAAGGATGTACCTGGTTTCGCAACATAATCCAAAATAAATCCCCCCTCATCCATATGTGGCATAAATCCTGAATCAACTTTACTATAAGCTAAATAACCAATTATTATAAAAACTAAGATTGGTAATACAAGCAATATTGGCTTCGTTAAAGCTGGCTTCATGATTGATACATACGCACGTTGTAATGTATGTAAAAAATTAGCTTCTTTATGTTTTATTGTTACGTTTTTTAAGAGTGTCACACTCAATATAGGAACAACTAACAAAGCAAAGAAAAATGAAATAAATAAAGAAGAAGCCATAGTCATTGCCAAAGATCTAAAAAATCCACCAGTTACTCCATCAAGAAAAGACAAAGGAACAAATATTATTATTGTCGCCAATGATGAACCAGCTAATGGTTTTAACATTTCTATTGCGGAAACTAGAATTCCATTGCTATCTTGTACTTTTTGTTGATGTTGCTTTTCAACTATTCTCCTTACTATATGCTCTATCATTACGACTGCGTCATCAATAACTAAACCAACGGCAGCAGCAATACCACCTAAAGTCATTATATTAAAGCTCATATTTAATAAATATAATATCAACACAGTTGTTGATATTACGCACGGTATAATAACTACCACTATAATAGTTAACCGTAAATCTCGTAAGAAAATCAGCACCACCAACGCAGCTAAAAATGCCCCAGTAATGATTGCATCCTTTACGCTTGAAGCCGATTCAGTAATAAGCTGTGATTGATCGTAATAGGTTTGAATTTTTATATCGTGTGGTATTTGCTGCTTAAATTCACTCAGTTTTTGTTTTAGGTTATTTGCAATTAATACTGTGTTTGAACCTATCTGCTGCCTGATATTGACGAGTACAGCATCTTTACCATCTGAAGTTGCTTTCGTCCACACTAAAGTTTCTCCTAATTTAACTTGAGCAACGTCTGCTATAGTTAATACGCCTGTAGCATTTCCTCGTAGAATGGTGTGTTTCAAATCATCTAAATTAGTTGGGGTACTTCCTGACATAATTAGGTATAAGCGGTAACGATCTTCAATCCTACCAACTGAAATAACTGTGTTATTTGCGGTTAACGCTTTGGCAATATCGTCTACGGTTATTGAGTATTGTTTTAATTTTAGCGGATCAAAAATCACTTGATATTCAGCATCTTTACCTCCTTGTATTTCAACCCCTGCTACACCAGGTATTGAATTCAAAAGTGGCTGCAGTTGTGTTTGTGCAAAATCTTTTATTGCCACTAGGTCTTTGGTATTTGAAGTTAGTGATAACCCAAGCATTGGAAATCCAGTTGGATCTACTCGGGTTGCGCTCAAGCTTACTCCTGCGGGTAGATTAGGTGCGACTTGGTTAAGAGCTTCTTGCACTTGCAATAGTGCAAGTACCATATCACGCCCCCACGCAAAGTTTACTGATAGCTCTGTAGCACCACGATTACTATTGGAGCGTATTCCTTCAACACCAGGCACATTTCTAACCGCTTGTTCTAGTGGCTTTGTAACTTCAACAATCATCTTATCTATTGGTTTGTCCCCAGCATCAGCGCTAATCACTATACGAGGAAAAGCTAAACTAGGGAATAAAGATACAGGTAGCTTAAATGTCGTATATGTCCCAGCCAAAGTCAATAAGATAAATAAAAACAATATTGACAAACGGTGTATTTTTAACCAGTTAAGAATCATTTCTTGGACTCCACGCGAATACGCATTCCACTCTCCAATTCATAGTTACCAAGAGTTATAACTTCATCACCTGCGGATATACCATTAATAACATAAATCATACTTTCATTACTTGATCCAATATTAACCCACTCTTGCTGTGCTTTTCCATTTTTATTTATGTAAACATAAGGTGTATTTTGTTGGTACAGTATTGCTGATCTTGGAATAGCTATTTGTTGCTGAGGGCTATCTAAATAAATTTCGCCAATGATTGAATCCCCAAAAGTAAACGCCGAAGTAGCAGGCAATGTGGCACTGAAGCTAACCATTCCTGTTGTTGCATCAATTTGTCCAGAAATATTATTAATTTTTGTTAATATGGAGTAAGACATATTATTTAAATTACTTACTAGTATCTGCATATTAGGTTTTATTTTACTTTTATTCACCACATCTATATTAAACTCCGCATGCAAACGACTTCCAATATTTAACAATGGAGTAGAAATTGGAATTATCTGTCCAGTTTGTGCGCTAACATTAACAACTATACCATCAGATTTTGCAGTTGAATTTAGTTGTTGCGTAATGATCTTAAAACTATGGTAGTCAGCTTCTGCTTTGAGTAGAGTTTGCTGTGCAATTTGTACTTCTGCATTGCTTGCCATATATTTACTTCTTAATAATTGTAACCTTTCGTAATCCTTTTTTGCAAAATCTACTGCTCTGATAGCATTGTTCAAATTGGCTTCTGAAGCTGGACTTAACTTTAATTTTATTAATTGTTGACCTTTTTTTATAGTTTCACCATTATGTACCAAGATTTGATCTACGATAACCTCACTAGGTGAATAAATTTGCCACATTGCTTCAGGCACAAAATTTATGCTTCCATTTACTGTCATTGATTTTGCTATTAATTGTGGTTTAGCTTTGATCACGCTTACTAGAGCAATTGGCTCTATTTCTGGTAAAGTTTCTTCTTTACTTGGTTTCATTAGTAAAAATATAAACCCTAAACAAATAGTAAGTAGCACTATTAAAAATAGTTTTTTATTCCATAGATATTTTTTATTCACCTAGATATTTCCCTAAAAGCATTTGCATTGCTATTCTTTGCTCCGCAATATCTTGTTCTAAACTTAGCTGTTTTAATCGTTTATTAAATACATTTGTATGAGCATTCAAATAATATGACTGAGTAATATTTCCCAGTTTAAGTTGTTTATACATAGCAGTGTCAATGTCTGAAAGTTGTGGCATTTCGTGATTAATTGTATTTTGCTGTGCCTGTGCCCAAGATATTTCTTTTACGATAATAGCAATGTCAGATTGAGTACTGTGTAGTCTGGCTATATACTCAAGATAAAGCTGTTCTCGGGTTGCCTTAGCAATAGCAATTGCGCCTTGGTTTCGATTAAATAATGGAATATCAAAGGATATATTTGTACCAAAATAAGAATTACTAGTGTTATCTTGACCAGGGTAAATACCAACATTAAAGTGAGGAAATTGTCCTAGTATAGCCTGATGTAACTGTATTTCTTGACTATTATATCCTGCTTGCAGTGCAAGTAAATCCAAACGATTATGTCGAGCATAAGTAAATAAAGCACTTTCATTTAAGTGTGGAAGTGTCTGATTAGGATTTATCTGCAATTGGATGATAGCAGTTGGCGGAAGTCCAACAATTTGGTTTAATTGTAGTTTAGTTTTATCCAACAACCGTCTAGCCATTAATAATTGATCTTGCAAATCTAAAAAATTACTTTGTTGTAAGTTAAATTCATCGGCTTTTAAGTCGTGATTTACAAGGTTAACTTTCAATACGTCTAGATAAACTTTGTTCGCCGTAATTTCCTGTTCGATTAAACGGATTTGTTGCTGTAAATAATACACATGTGTAGCTAATAATTCAGCTTGATTGGCAGTCATCCATTCCTGCCATGCAACACCGTAATGAACTTGCTGCCTCACAAACTCTGCGGCAGATTCTCTCAGTGATTTGGTTACAACACTCCCAATATCCCAGTTTAACCCAAATGCATATGCTGGAGTTACACCAACACCTGAACTAATAGGTATTTCATATAGTGGGGTAAATTGTGGGTCTGGTAGCAATCCTGCTTCAAAGACTTGAGCATTAGCAACTGAATTTTTGGCTCGTAATGCTTTAAGGTCTGGATTTGTTATAACTGTAAGCAATGCCAACTGCTGAACAGTTAGTGCTTTGTTAAAATCAATTATCGGTAGATTTTTTTTACCAAAACCACTAACTATAGTATTAATAGACTCTACATCTGGCATTGATAATGTTTGGTCAATTTCTGCGTCAATAAGTGGTTTACTTGTATATGTTGAACACGAAATAAGTAATAAAGTTAATGCTAGTGATAGTAACAACTTGATTATATAATTGATATACACAATTTATACTTTTAAAATGTCAAACGGAAAATATTTACATATCAACATAATGAGTTACAGATATCCAACATTGATATAAATAACAGATATCTGTAACTATAATGTAATATGAAAATCTAATTACTAATCGTCAATTTTGCATCCATCGACTTTATTATTAGTAAATTCACATTTCATTTTTACTGTAGTATTAGCTTCAAATTTAACTTCTTGTTCTTTATGAATTATGTGGTTTTCTTCCTCAAATTTTTTAACATTACAATATTTTAATACGTCGGATGCTGTACTCTTTGTATTAAGTTTATAACTACCGCAAGTAACAGTTTGTTTATCCAGATTTATTTTACTATCTGCATAAGCTACTCCAACTGATAGTCCTGAAATTAGAATAAGTAGTTTCTTCATAATGAGTGCCCTTTAAAAAAATTAATTGTTAACTATTTTGCCATTTTCAACTGTTGCTGATATTGGTATTGCTTTATCTGATAACTCTACTGAAATAAATTTATCAGATATGCCATGTTCAACTTGAGTCTTGAAATAATATTTTACTGTTTCAGCTGGTTCTATTTTAATAATTCCATTGATTAGCGCAATACTTGTACTATTCAATGGCTTATCTATTGAGACGCTTCCATTTTTTCCACTGATTACTGTTTTTAACACCACAGGAAGCTGAATACTACAATCAGCATTGGATAAATTCTGTATGTCAACAGTTACTATACGATTGTTTTCAATAACATTGATATCACCATCTTTAGTTGTATTTTTACAATTCCAAATTAATTTGTTTTCTACTGTATTAGAAAATACTAGATTCGCGTTAGAAAATTTAATGTCAACTCCATTTATTTGTTTTGGATCCATTATTTTATAATCCGATATGGGTTTACCATTAGGAGTATAACGTATCGTTGTTTCATCTTCATTTTTGGTATTAAAATGCAATTTAATAGCTCCATTTAAAAGTTCCAAATTACCGACATTATTTGAAAATGTAAAAACAGGGCTTAATTTCCATACCAGTGTAATACAAAATAAAACTATTACTATCAATGTTCCTAGAAACCCTATTGTTAACCATTTCAAAATTGGATGGAACGGCGCTTTATTAGGCTTTAACCCTCGCTCTAATAAATATCGTGAAGCAACTAGTTCTGGTTCTCCAATAGAATTTAATACGGAATCAATAGAAGTTGATTCATCCTCAATTGCTGCTAAAATATGGCTTTTAATTTCTGTTATTATTTCAGCTTTTTCACTAATTGAAATCCCACCAAGAGCTTTGTCCAAAGAGTATAAGTATCTATCTAATTTATGATTATTGTTCATTTTATTGCCTTTTACACTAAATTACAATAAGTTTGCCAAAGACTATTAAATTCTTCCTGCATTGCAGTCAGAGTACTAAGTCCGCTTTGGGTACAAGTATAAAATTTACGCGGGTGTCCAGACGTATTCTCTGTATCCCATTTATAAGAAAGCACGCCATCAGTAGCCAAACGATTCAACAACGGGTAAAGAGTACCTTCTTTTACTATAAGATTCATTTTTTTTAATTCTTCAATTAAATCAAAACCGTATATTCGCTGCTTGTTTTTAATAACCATTAAAATACTTAACTCCAAGTATCCACGCTTTATCTGAGCTTTCCAATTGTCAATATCAAATGCCATATGAAACTACCATATCTGACCATAAGAAGGTTAATTGGCCGAATTTAAAAAATAAGTTCATCTTTAAGCTATATATGCTCTTCAATATCCATCTCTTTTTTATGCGTAACAGTAAGGTAAATAATTAACAGTAGCATAATTCCAGTCACTGCTAAACTAGTGGTGCCTGTCCCATAACCAAATCCGCCTTTTTGAACCGGGTGAGATAATAAATCTCCTCCTGAAGCTCCAAATGGTCTGGTTAAGATATAAGTAATCCAAAATAATGCAACTGAATTTATTTTTAATAAATAGAGTACAGCTGGAATAATAACCATTATGGCACCAAATACAAGCGTAGCATTCAGATAACCCAAGTGAAAATTATCGGCTACCAAATCACCAGCTGCAGTGCCCAGTGCAAAAGTAATAAAAATCACCAACCAATAAAAAATTTCACGTCTGGTCGTGTTAATGTTATCGGTATCTAATGACTTCTCAACCATGTACCAAACGGATAATGTAATGAATAAAAGTACCAAAAACCCTCCAGAAGTTACCTCTAAAGGAATTCCGCAACTCTTGCGTAACCAATCGGCAAACATTGTTCCAAAAACTGCCATTATTACAATCACGCCCCAGTACATCCAGGGAACATATCGTTTAAATCGCATCTGAATAAATACAGAAGTTGCTAATAGTATACTTACAATAACAAGTGCACTCATGCCAAATTTATGTGAAAAGAAATCTGCAGAGGTTTCGCCGATTGTAGTTGATATAATTTTAATAACCCAAAACAACACTGTTACATCTGAAACTTTGTTCAATAATTTACTCACGTCTATTCCCTAATAATTCTTCGAATACGTTATCATAGCACTACTATGTATATTGTGGTATAGAATTTACTGAATTTATTTTAACTAACATTGACTAGATATAGAGCGCATTTAGTTTATTTATATATAAGGTAAGCCATGCATATAAATCAGTAAATAAAACCTGCGTTAAACTTTAATTTGATTTATGATATTATCTTGCCATAATTTTATTAGAGTTAGCAGATGCAAAATATTCCAGTTCTCGAAAATGATGAAATTATTAAAGATATTCCTGGATATGAAGGAATTTACGCTATTACCTCTTCTGGTCGAGTTTGGAGCTATCCTAAAACGTGGGAAACATGTAGAGGGGTAAAAGGACACAACGGAAAATGGTTAGTGCCAAGCCTTTCAAAATATGGAGCTTTAGTGGTAAGCCTTGCAATTAAAGCTCAAACAAAGTATTATAGCTTGGCAAAATTGGTAGCATTAACATATATACCAAACGTGGATAATTTGAAAATAGTTGCTCATATTGATAAAAATCAATTAAATAATCATATTAGTAATCTAAAATGGACCACTAAATCTGCTCAAATTAAAGATGATATTTATAATCATAGTAAAACTCATGGGCAGCGACCAAAAAGAATTCAGGCTTCAACTGGAGAGTCGTTTAATTGCATGAGAGATGCTGCAATCTGGTGTGGTTTAACAGCTCATACTGTTATTATGCGACATCTAAATAAAA
>CAYIZV010000078.1:0-11050 GCA_964367915.1 uncultured Neisseria sp. | reverse complement strand
TCTGGGGTGTCTTAATTGGCCCTGCATTAGTTGCGTTATTCGTGGCGCTGACAAACTCAATGGCTGAGCAATGATTTTTACGCTCTTAAACGTTTGAAATAACTCCAAAATAGGGAGCTAATTATGACTCAAATAATAAGATCTAAATGGTGCTATTCACCTCAGCGGATGCAACCCTGTTTTTATTTTAGAACTTCTCTAGTTTAATTACTGTTGAACACAATAAAGACGCGAAGCATTACCAGAACTATAGCAATTTATAACACCTGGATCACCACCGTCATCAGTATAAAGATAACCAGAAGCATTTTCACTAAAATAAGTTAGCACACTGGCAGTGCCATATGTGCCGTTGCCAGCATTTCCGCTTGCCCAAGTTCCACAATTATCATTAGACATGCCCCAATTAGCATCAAATCCACTCCACACAAGATCATTATCAGAACCTATTGAGTTATTAAGAGTCGCAGGCAACTTAGCATTAGTATCGGTAGTACCAATAGTTTGACCGGATTGATTTTTATAGGTTTTATTGGCTTGGAGTACCCAATCACTACCTCCAGGAACTCGATCAGTTCCTGCCAACAAAGCTTTATAAGTGCCAGGGTACGTTGTAGTATTTGTTGCCGCTTGCAAATTACACAAATAGTCACCAGCTGCCAAACCACTAGTTAACGCAGGGTTTGGCGGTGGACTACTACTGTTTGCATCCTGTAAAATATATCCACCTCGATAAGTAGCTGTTGTAACAAAGATCACTGCTGATGGTGGAGTTTTACCTAAACTAATATTATCAGATAAAGGAGTCATTGATACTGTCAGTCCAGCAAACGCTGCACTATTATCATATACAACCGTCAGAATTAGATCTGTATCCGGATTAAGTGAATCAGGATTTACTTTATATGTACCTGAGCCAGTGGTCATATTTTCACTTAAAGTACAACTTTGTGTAAGCACTCCACTCACACTATTTGAAGAACAAGTTGGAGAATAAGTGCCAGAATCTGCCACGAAGTAATCGTCCATCTGACTAGTTACAAAAACATCCGTATAACCCGCTGCATTAGATAGCAAATTATCTATAGTTACAGTCTCATTAGATGTACCAAAATTATTCACTGTAATGGTATTAACTAGCACAGCTTGATGAGATTGGGCATACACAGTCGTACCACCTGTTGGAAGATTTGGCTGCGCTTGAGATTGCAAGCTTGGATTAACTTGGTCTTGATAGGTCAATGTTGGAACTGTTAGGTTTTCTTCGTAAGAAATGCCAATATTACCTAATTCTGAAACATTTGCACTCAAAACATTGGTATAAATGATATTACAAGTATCATTCGGCTGTAAAATAGTTGTACCCACCAAACACGTCGTACCTATACCACCAATTTCCCATGTATAAGCCGAGTTAGTATCTTGTATATCTGTTATAACCATTGGATCCGTGCCAGTATTCGTATAAGTAAGCGTAATTAATTTATTTTCTGGATTATTACCACTAAAGATATATGATTCAGCCAATAAACCAGTGCCACTGGTTGCACCACTAGCAGATTGACTAGTTAATGATAGACTCAACACATATCCTTGCACCAACCAATTAACATTACTTGAAACGCTACCAGACGGTGTTTGTCCACTAGCAGTATAATCCACGGTATAAACAGCAGTACCATTTGATTCCGTGCTACGAGAGGTTGGACCCAGCTTTAAAGTAATCACACATGAACTACTGGCACCTAAGGTGGAAGCACAAGTGTTCGAGCTTTCAATTAAATAATTTGGCTGATTGCCAGTTGCTGATAACGAAATGTTGGCTGCTACATTACCATTATTACTAACCGTTAATTCAGTGGTCGTAGACTCCACACCATTGCCACTAATCGTTAAGCTTGGATTGGTAGGACTAATTGCAATTATTGCACTATTGGCAGTTGAACTATAAGTTATAAGGAAAACACGACTATAAGTATTAGTTCCATTATAACTAGCACTGAAACCAACATTAATCTGCTGGCTTAAATCAGTCTCATTATCACTCACATTTACAACATAAGTACAAGATGCACCTATCGCTAATGATTCAAGACTGCTGCAAGCATTAGCTCCAAGAGAAGCTGTTGCACTACCACCTTGTACAATAGGATTGGGGATACTAATGTTAGTTAACGCGTAGCCACCAATATTGGTAACGGTGATTGTTGTACTATCGCTAACTGTGGCAGGAAACGATAAAGGATTTGCTGAACTCGTTATAGAAACTAATGCAGCACCACTACCGTTATACCATGTGACATTGCCAATTACATTGCTCGCACTTCCACCCGTGTAAGGAACTATAATACTCGCGCTACCACCAGACTCCGTTACATTAAAGTTTATCGTACATGTTGCTCCAACTCCTAACGAGGTAGAACCACAGCCAGATAAGTTACTAATTCCAGCTCCTGCGGTAACAGATCCAATTGTCGCAACTTGGTTACCTGAATTACGAACTAACATACTGCCGCTTGTGCCATTAACTGTATTAATCAAAGGTACCAGACCTGTAGTTAATATAGCACCTGCTGCAGATGGTTCTACTGTAATTGAGGTATTACTATTGAATTGTCCTGTATCTGACAATGATTTACTCGCCATCAGGCTTTTATTTGAGCTGTTAGTAGATTTAACACTTAGAGATGAATTGGTAGACAGCGTAGAATTAGCTGTAATCGTTGCACTAATTGCAGAACTTAAAATTGGGGAGCTAATTTCCATTGCTTGGACAAAGTTGGACTGTATTTCACGACCAGTAATATTTCCATTACTTATTATTACTGAAGGTTTATCAACTGTAATACTATTTACGTCATAGATATTGTTCTGACCGCTACCGTACAAATAAATCATTCCATAACCAGTAGAGTTACCATAGCCAGAAATACTTACCCCTGATTGGAATTTAGCTCCAGCTGTTTGAAGATTATTTTGCACTTGTGCATAACTAATTAGTTGGGTAAAGGTTGTAGCTTTATTATCTTGCGCATAACTTGCTTTAATTTCTAATGAACCTTGAAGATTACTACCACTTAAAACTGGGGTTGTAATTGATAAAGGACATGCTTGGCCTGCCGCAATAGTAGAGCACTGACTACCATTAACTGACGCAGATAAACCCTTTTTGGAATTAAACAAACCCAATAATTTACTACTCAAGCTATTTTTAGTATTCGAATTCAACTCCAATACCGAGTAATTAATCCCGCTAACCGTAGCACGGCTATTGTTATGCACATATACAACAGTTGATGTTGAGCTATTCCCAAAAACAGGGATCACTCCAGCATTATCTATTGTAATTACCGTAGGGGTTATCACAGGAGCGCTACCGCCACCACTACTACTTGATTCTGAACCACTACATCCAGATAATCCAACAAATAAAAGGAGTCCAGATAATATTTTTAATAAACAATACTTCTTAGATAACAACATTCTTTGCATTTTAAACACAGCCTAATCAATTAAACAATCGCAGGAATCAATTGAACCAAGAAGCAAGTTCTTGAACCACCATCTTGTTTGGAATTTTAAACCAAAACTTTTCTCGTGATCTATCATTTAAAACATCCTGAACCCAAGCATAATATTCTTTTGTAATCAACTTGCGGTTAAGGTTTTTACTGGCAATAGCTGATTTTTTAATACAGATATTATAGCATTGGCAACGCTAGTTGCCTTCATCTCTTTCATCGGTATAATAAATTGTTGCATATCTTTCCACCTAGTAACAATGGTCAATACCTATAACCTACTTAAATTGATATATTTTCTAGTTGTGATAACTTATTTATGATCCAAATTTTTTAAACTATCGCGGATATCAATTAACAAATAAATCACTAGGGCAAACAAGACAACACCAGCTACACCCGCGACTAAAGTTATTAACCCACTGATAAATGAATATGCCATTGCACTAAATCCTGTTACAACAGAAATTAAAAATCAGTTGTTACGTTGACAATCAGCCATAACGCTTCATAATAAAAGTCTTTTTAATAGTTTAAAAAATCCTAGCTTAATAAATACTAAGCTAGGATTTTTTGTTTAATCAGGTTTTTTTCTTACCACCATATTACTACTAAAGCCTAGTCAGGGTTTAAATACTCTACCAATAACTAAAATAATCAGGTGTAGAATAGTGGAAATAAGAGGAATTGCACTTAAGCATGGGGTTAAGTCAAATAACAACGAAATAACTGGAAATACCACAATCCATTTTTTATTTATCCAATTACCGTGCAAAAATGAAATTATAACTTTATTTAATGTCTTTCAATAATCTAGTTATTTTTACGAATAGCTTCTAATGTTTCAATATGTCGCTTTTGTTCAAGATCACGCGATTCAGTTGCTTTCATTTTTTCAAAATTTGAAATAGAAATAAACGACCAAATCGTTGCTGGCAGCCAACCAATTAAAGTTAATTGCAGTAATAAACAAAGAAAACCTTGGATTGCCTTACCCATTGTAAAAAAGGTAAGCCATGGAAAAAATAAAGCCAATACATAACGCATAATTAAATCCTTAAAAAATTCTAATTTTATCTGTGCAAAATAGTATAATCCATTAAGAGAATTATCTAATAATATTCTGTTTTTAATATAAGTATCAATGCCTCCTATCCATGAAGTTTAAAAATTAATAGCTTCCCAGCCGTTATTCTTCTTAACCAAGGTTGTTTTATCAGTATATTTACCATTCAACGAATCAACAATTTTTGGAAATGTAGCTTTAAAAACTGGTTTGTTAACCCAATCTGCAACATCGGTAAATTTGTAAGTGTACTCAACTGAGGCTACCTGAAAACCATTAGAATTACCTTCAGTATAGTTATCGATACTAGCGACTTCTCTCTTAGCATAGCAAAATGTTCGATGACCGGTATCACCAGCAACAGCCGCCATCATCCCACTAGTTTTTACTGTGGCCTCTGTCTTTTTCCCAGCCTCAGTTGGAGTATAAATCGTATATAAGTAATATCCGCCATCGGGTTTCTTAGGCCAGTAACCAATTGTCGGCAAACTTTCAGTTGATTTAGTCAACAAGCCAATCGTAACCAATGCTCCCAGCATTTCGTCGCTTTTCTTGCGTTGCCCCGAGGTTGTATCCATTTCGAGGTTTTTACCGTTTTTATCAAAACGTTGATAATTAACAATTAAACCTTTCGTTTTATCACGAAATGCTTGCAATTGTTTTTCATCTAAATAAAAACCACTGCCTCGATCGCTGTTATCTTTAATATTAAGACACGCAGGATCTTGGCTCAAATTAGCATTAATTGCCTTCTTGAAATCACCTTCTTTACTGCATGCAACCAAGTTAAGGCTAGTTACTGCTAAGCCAATTAATAATTTTTTATTCATCAATAAATTTACTCCCAAAATATTTCAAATTACTTAAATCCTGCCAAATTCTGCCACATAAACTCTATCCATCCTTAATTATAAAAAGGTGCATCCGTTAAAGATCGGCTATGGCAAGTATAATTAACTAATGTTTGCATAATAAAAATCGCCAAAATAAATAGGTTTTGCAATTTAATATTTATACTTCATTAGCCTATATGATACAGAACCATTACTATCCAATATCTGCGCCGTTGCATAAATATGTTGTACTCCACTTGTGCTGTTAAAACATCCGGTAGTAACTAAAGGAAAATCTTGTCCAACTTGATAACTTGAAGTTGGTGGCAAAACAGTCCAAGATGTAGTTGAAGCTGAACCCAGAGGTATTGAATACACATTATGCGCGCCACAGAGGATTAAATTATTTCCTGCAATCGACAAGTTGTTAACTCCATTAGGTTGATCAGAAACAGGAACTGACGCACCAATCTGTTTAGCAAATGAGTAGGGTTCAATTGTATTTATATCTACATAATATGCTGTCAGACCTGAACCATAATATAGGTTAGAATCTTTATCGATAGTGAAAGAAGGAGATGCTGATATGAATTCAGGGTTAAATGCATTCATGGTAGAATTAACCATTCCCGTTGTTAAATCAACCTCGATAAGTGTTTTGAAGGATGATACCTGATATAGATTGCCTTGGCTATAACCAATATAATCAGAAACTGAAAACATATAATATTCACCGGTTAATAAGGTGCTATTGGTTAGGCTATGGTTGCTAGTACTGTAGGTAATAATATATCTATTTAGAGAACTCCCTCCTTGTGCAGTTGAAAATAAATGCCCAGCTCCATCCGTTGCGAGATGATTTCCATAAACACTATATCCTGCGTAGGTTGGTTGGCAACTCCAGTTAACCTCACTAGATGCATCTACATTTATTGAACATAAAAGTGTATCATTCCTGATTTGATAAACTGAGTTTGTTATAGGGTCAAACACAATGTTACCTCCAGTATAGATACCGTAATCATCTGCTCCTACGACAGTCCAAGAGCTTGTAGGCGCAGGAGAAGGACTTGGTTTTGGCGATGGAGTCGGAGAAATACCGTCTCCAGATGAGCTACCTCCGCCTCCATTACATGCAACCAAACTAATTCCAGTCACGCCCAAGATTAATAATGTTAATTTATTCATAAACTCCCCCAAATGGTACAAAAAATAATAGAAATACTTATAACCTATTGTTTTGTCGCCTGCATATATGAAACTAACCCAGGACAAGAGCTAAAATAACTATACGTATAAATTGTGCCGTTGCTGAATTGAAATGCATTTTCTGTTTGAATATCTTCATCGCTATACTGGTAAACTGAAACGCTAGGAAATGTTCGATAATATGGATTAGCGACACCGATACAATTAGAGCTTCCACCAATATTAATACAAAGTTGTCCATTGGAAACAGTCATATATGAGCCAAATTGGAGAGGTTCAGACTGACAATTATCTATACGAACATCACCACTCATAGAGTATCTTCCACTGATAAGACCTTGGGCAGGGGGCATGGTGGTAAGGTTTATTGGATTTAGTTGCGTTATTGTAATCCACGGCTCGATACTATAATTTCCTGACTCAGCTCCACTAATAGTTATAGTACAATTATTTTGATTAGCACTAAATGTGCATGAGTCAGGTGTTAAAGTTGGTACGCTTGTAGATTTCAATTTACTCCCAGTTGTACCCACTGTATTATTAGCTTTAACCGTAAAATTAATTGTGACAGGACTGCCAGAGAAATTACCTACTGTAAAATAGATTGATTCAGCTGTCTGGGCTGGTAAAACTAAATTATTAACTGAAATAAGATTACCTTGATTATTTGGCAATGCTTGCGAATATGATACAGGTAATGGACCATCATAACCATTAGTGTTCTCTCCTCCTCCGCCCGAACCGCCGGATGAACTACTTCCACCACCGTTACACGCAACCAGACCAAGACCAGTCATACCCAAGATTAATAATGTTAATTTTTTCATAATTTATACTTTCCATAAAAGTTATTTAATTAAGTTTATTTTTTACCAATTTACCAAGATAATATTTGAAATTACTTGTAACAAGAACAATAGCTACCTAGTATAAAGATCTCACTCACAATTCAAGCTCGTGCTTAAATGCCTTGACTATTATATGGTGGTGGCGGAGGCGGTGGAATTACAGGAAGATAGCTGATATATAATGAGCTTGTAGATGATGTACCTCCTGCCATATAATTGACTGTTAGTGTCTGCGTCTGTACAATTTGACTTTCAACTGCTCCATTAAAACCAACTGTAAAAGAGCAGGTCTGATTTTGAGCTAGTACTGTTGGGCAATTGTTATCTGCAATAAAAAATTGTGATCCCGCAGGAAATGGAGCAAATGCAATATCATGCACTGACGCATCAATTGGACTAGAGTTAACTAATTGAACGACTTGGCTAGATTCTTCTGGCCTTAACAATACATCAGAAGAAGGTTTAAAACTTAATGATCCACCATTGTTTCCAGTTAGTGCATTGGTAATATCGCCAACACAACCACCAACCAATAAACTACTAGTCATTGCAATGCTGATAAGCAATTTACGTGTCATAATCACCTATTCTCCGTGAACAATAGTACAGTCTGAATTGTAGAAGCCAATAACCGTGAACCATTGTTTATCTACCGTAGAAATTTTGGTAATATTTCCTTGAATTGCAGCGCTATATACATCATTATGATCAGCGGATACCGGAATTAAACCAAATAAAATATTTCTTGAACAATCTTCGCCAACTTTTGAAGTTACCGAAACTGGATTGGCAGTAGCACCAACTGGGGACATTGTTGAACAAGCACTCATAGTGTATGCTGAACCCAACAGAGTAAGAGTTGTTAAAATTTTTTTCATAATTAATACACCTTTTAAAAATTAAATTACCGTTAAAAACATTCAGAATTAATAACCTACTTCATAATTTACATTGACTCTACTTTCTTATTTTGCAAAATTTCAGCTTTAGACTCAATCTGGATACTAGTTTCTGGCACAGACTCCAGCATTCTTGCCAGAGTAATATTTATTACCTCGCCATTAATAAGCGCATATTGTTTCAATAAATCTGGGGATTGTCGATAGATGGTTATCTGCGGTATTTCTGCTAATAGTATATCCCGTGCTTTCACTGTATTAATAAATCCTTCATCAAGCTTAGTAGTGGAACTAAACATAGCACCAAGAAAATTTGTTACTGATCGGAAATAGGTATACAAATAAATTCGATAACCACTGGTATAAGGGTAGATTGTCAAGACATAAACTTGATTATCAGAATTTCCGAGAAATGAGCTACGTGTATATGCTCTTACTGCATAAACTGCATCATCAAAATTAATAGTTGCTGCCGACTGGGTATCTTTCGCCTCGCCAGGAGCATCGGAAATCTCATCTGGCATAATTCCTTTGTATTCATTGTATTTATCGGTACGTTTGTCTACTAGATATTTTATTTTTTCTTCTAAAACTTTCAACTTTATTGAAGCAGGAACATTCATAACAATCCGCGTTTTAACCAATACTCCATTATCATCAGCAAATACAGTTACACTTATTATTAATAATAGGGTGACGCTCACAATCACTCTAAATATATTCATCATACCTCCCAATAAATTATGTTCTACTATTTAATTTTGAATTCAAAATCTCTTAAAATAAACGATCCTTGTAGGATCAACTTGGCTGGAACATGGGTGTGTAAGCCATTTTTTATAGTTTTTTTAATTAATTCATCCTTGTTTGATACATTAAATTTGATTTTCAATACCCGCATAACATCTTTAACTGCAGCTTCAGTTATCTGTTCCTGTAACAATCGGAAAGTTTTTACAATCTCACCTTGTGAACAACCATTCAACACTAAAAATAAGACTAAATGCTGCCTTCCCGTCAATTTAATATCCAGTTTTTGGTTATTGCCGACTTCTGGTGATTGCGAATGATTGATAAAAGAAGTTCGTTGCATTTCCAGAGCCAATCTAACCGGCAATAATAAGAGTGGTTTTGTCGCTACCAACCTCACACCCAGCACATTTTTAGTGCGAGGATTTATCACTGGAGTCTTATTGAAAATATAAGAATCAAAACCATGCCCATAATAGTGGTTATCCATACAGACCAGTGGCTCCCTAGTTTGTTCAACCAGCCGATCTTGTTGGTAGAAAATTTTTTCATAGCTCGCACTTGATGTATTCGCATCTCCATCAGATAGACCGATCAATTCAGAGGCACTGTTAAACCCTAATAATTCGGCATACTTTTGAGTCACAAGCAAATAACGTGATTGATTATCCTTAATCCCAGCTATATCATTATCAAATTGTAGAAAAAAGCTATTGAGATATGTGGTTAAAAAATCATGATCTGTCATTATTAAGCCTTATTTTTTGCCATATATAGATAGATAACCTGTGAACATCATTATTCTAACGGTTCTCTGAGGATTTTCGATACTCTCCAAACGGATAGTAGTGACTATCAAAATAGTATTTATAATTCAAAATATTACGTTACAAACCAGATAATTAAGTAGTTGACTATTAATAAACAACATTATTAAATCAGACTACTTATTTTTGTAAATCTTCATGGTTTTTAGTAATAAATTGCAACACTTGATAAAGTCAATGAAAAGATAATTCAATTTATAGAGGTATTGATAAAAATTCATAGCTTGGAATTAACTAAAAAACTATGCCTAGTCGTCATTATATACTATTGGTATATAACAAATTAGCCATAATTCACATAGAATCCGAGTCATGGAAAAAATACCAATAACAAAAATATTAGCCAATAATATTAAAAACAGGCGAGCTCAACTAGGATTGACACAAGAACAGTTAAGTGAAAGAATGGATGTAAGTTGGCTTAGTATCGCCTTAATTGAAACTCAGAAAAGATGGGTAAGCCCTGAAATGTTAGAAAAAATTGCGGCGGCATTGCGTTGTTCAGAAAAAGATCTCTTTGATCGTGACTCTCTGTAAAATTTCTGAAAATCTAATTTCCTAAAACCGCTTTATTCATATTTTTAATTCTCCGCGCATAATATAGTGCATCATACTACTAAGTGGTAGTAGTGAAAATATTTAAAATAAAATTACAATATATGCTTTATATAGCATACCAGATATAGAATAGTTTCCTCCCTCTTTAACCACATAGATATTTTTACAGTGTATCATGTTGTTTTGAATTGTTATTTTTTAAAAATATATTTTGTTGTAAACTAAATGTCCGTATCTATAGCTATCTTGCTACAATCCATCACTGCTTACGAATTGGATTTGTTATGCTTAAATTAATCTTAAACTTATTTTTCATTGCGCAATTAATGCCGCCCTCGGTGAGCTAGTCCTGTCTCCTGATAGCGCGCTGGATTCTATATCTGGTGTGTTCATTATTTTTAAAAATCTAAAAAACTCTTAACTGTAATATGATCTTATTGATTTATTGGTGTTGCCTATGTTTCAAATGGGTATTGATTTGATCATGCCAATAAAGTTTGAAGGAGCTAAAAATGCGTTTTAGTTTAGCAAATAAACTA
>CAYIZV010000077.1:0-11220 GCA_964367915.1 uncultured Neisseria sp. | reverse complement strand
GCACAATTATAGCATATATCCAACTTCGCTGAATCGCTCAACGAAATTAAAAAAGCAACCAGATTATGGTTGCTTATTATTTATTTAGCCACAGTGACCATAGCCGGACGCAGTACCCGACCATTGAGTAAATAACCTTTTTGCATAACGCTGACAATGGTATTGGTTTCTTGCTCATGTTCTTCAACCACACTCATTGCTTGATGCAGATTGGCATCCAATTTTTCTTTAACTTGTGGATTGATATCTTTAATCTGATGAGCTTCAAAAACTTTGATCAATTGTTGCAAGGTTAAATCAACACCCATTTTTAACATCTCAAAATTACCTGATTGATCTTTAAGTGCCATTTCAAGATAATCTTTAACAGTGATTATTTCTTTGGCAAAATTACTGATCGCATAATCACGTGCTTTTTTGGTTTCTTCTGCACCACGGCGTTGGGTATTTTGCATTTCAGCAATCAGACGTAAATTGGTGTCTTTTAATTCTGCAAGCTCTTGCTCCAATTTTAGAACCTGACTAGTTTCTTCCTGTACGATTTCTTCTAAAACTTCGGTAAAGTTCTCAGCATTTTGATTTTCTCCTGCCAAGTTTTGAGCTGCTTCATTTGATTCTTGAGTTGTTTGTTGTTTATCCATTTTTATACTTCCGTAAAATTAAATACCAATGTTTAGGTATATAGTACTTAAAACTTATTTTTCAAGTTTATACTCAACCAAATTCATCATCCTGGGGCGTTGACTTACTCCTCACTTACATTTTTAGTAAGCTTCGTCGTAAATCGCCTACCAGTATCTCCAATCTGTCTGAGTATATATTAACTACTTTTTGAGATTGATGATAACATAATCCGTCTATTTTATCATATTGCGGATATCAAATGCTTGTGGTTGCTCACGATGTTTAGTCTATTTTAACATTGTGTTAAACAGGGGTAACTTAAATCGAAAACGCATATCAATGTTATAATTATGGTTTAATTCATACTGTAACAGAAAGCGTAAAAGAATGAAACAGCTTCAGGTAATGGATGGTAATGCAGCAGCAGCCTATATTGCTCACGCAACCAATGAAGTAATTGCAATTTATCCAATCACTCCCTCATCAACAATAGGCGAGATTGCCGATGAAAAATCCGCCAATGGCGAAACTAATATTTGGGGACAAATTCCATCGGTTACTGAATTACAGTCAGAAGCTGGAGCCGTTGCTACTGTTCATGGTGCCTTGGCTGCTGGGTCATTGAGTACAACTTTTACCGCATCACAAGGTCTACTGTTGATGTTGCCCAATATGCACAAAATTGCTGGAGAATTAACACCTACCGTATTTTATGTAACTGCACGGACAATTGCCAGCCATGCCTTATCAATATTTTGTGATCACTCGGATGTTATGGCTGCCAGAAATACTGGTTTTGCAATTTTATTTGCCAGCAATGTTCAGGAAGTCATGGATTTATCCTTGGTTGCGCAAAATGCGACCTTAGAATCACGAATTCCATTTATGTTAGCTTTTGATGGCTTTCGTACGTCACATGAACTAAATAAAATTGAAGTTATTGATTTTGCAACGATTAAACAGTTTATTAATCAAGAAGCAGTTCTGGCACACCGAACTCGTCGCTTAACACCAGATAATCCACATATTTTAGGTACTGCACAAAATCCGGATGTGTTTTTTCAGGGGCGTGAAGCCGGTAATCGTTATTATCAAGAAGCTCAGGATATAATTAAAAATAATCTGCAGCGCCTTGCTGAGGTTACCGCACGCAACTATCTGCCATTTGAATATTATGGTGCGGCTGATGCAAGCAGAGTAATTATTGCCATGGGTTCAGCCTGCGAAACTATCAATGAAACTGTTACTAAACTCAATCAACAAGGCGAAAAAGTTGGCGCGGTTAAAGTTCGTTTATACCGCCCGTTTTATGCCGAAGACTTTATCGAACAATTACCAGCAACTACACAGGCGATTGCAGTACTGGATCGCACTAAAGAATCTGGTTCACTTGGTGAACCGCTCTATCTAGATATTAAAACAGCAGTAGTTGAAGCTTGGGAAACAGAGCAAACGCCATTTAAGCAATTACCTAATATTATTGGTGGGCGCTATGGGCTAAGTTCCAAAGAATTTACCCCAGCAATGGTTAAAGCCGTCTTTGATAATCTGTCTCTTGGCAAAGCACAGCAAAAACGTAAATTTGTGGTTGGAATCAACGATGATGTAACTAAGCTTAGTTTGGATTATGACAGTAGCTTTACTAGTGAGCGTTTGGATAACTTCCGTGGTAAATTCTACGGAATGGGCTCTGATGGCACAGTTAGCGCCAATAAGAACTCAATCAAAATTATTGGGGAGCATAGTGATTTGGCTGTGCAGGGATTTTTTGAATATGACTCCAAGAAATCTGGTTCTTATACCATTTCGCACCTGCGCTTTGGTAAACAAGCCATTCAAAGCAGCTACCTAGTCCAAAAAGCCAATTTTATTGCCTGCCATAATTTCAGCTTTGTATCCAAATATGATATTTTAGCTGATGCCGAAGAGGGGGCAACCCTATTGCTGGCTAGCTCATATAATGCGTATGAACTCTGGACGCAGTTACCACGGCAGCTTCAGGCTCAATTGATTACTAAAAAAATCCGTTTATACAATGTCAAAGCCCATAAAATCGCCGCACAAAATCAGCTTGGTAAACGAATCAATACGATTATGCAATGCGCATTTTTTGCGTTAAGTAAAGTTTTGCCACTAGAAATTGCGATTAATGCAATCAAGGAGTCAATCCAAAAAACTTATGCTCGCAAAGGTGCAAACGTGGTTGCGCAAAATATTGCTGCAGTTGACTCTGCATTTGCTGCAATCGAAGAAGTTGACATACCAGATCAGGTAAGCAGTACTATCCCAATGTCTAATCCAATCAGTGCTGATGCGAGTGCTTTTGTTCAAAAAATCGTTGCACCAATGCTTAAGCTTCAAGGTGATCAACTTCCCGTATCAAGCTTACCAGATGACGGTGCGTGGCCAAGTGCAACCTCCAAATATGAAAAGCGGAATATCGCAGCCAAAATTCCAGAATGGAATCAAAGCTTATGTACACAATGCGGGCTATGTACTCTAGTTTGCCCACATGCAGCGATTCGTAGTAAGGTGTTTACTTTAGACGAATTGGCTGCAGCTCCACTGAGCTTTAAACATGAAAAAGCTAAAATCAAAGGCTTTCAGGATAAACAATACTCATTGCAAGTTGCTCCCGAGGATTGCACTGGCTGTGATGCCTGCTTCAATATTTGTCCTGTAATGGAAAAAAATGCGGAGGGTGAACTTAATGGGCGCAAAGCGCTTAATATGATTGCGCCCGCCCCAGTTATTGCCGCAGAACGTGAAAATTTTGCTTTCTTCAGTAAACTAAGTGAAACACATGCTGCAGAAGTTGTTGGAGGTATTAATAACCTCAAAGGTAGCCAACTTATGCAACCACTATTTGAATTTTCTGGCGCATGTTCTGGCTGTGGCGAAACTCCGTATATCAAGCTATTAACACAACTCATTGGAGATCGCTTGATGATCGCTAATGCTACAGGCTGCTCTTCAATTTTTGGCGGAAATTTACCAACTACTCCGTACTGCACCAATGATCAGGGACGTGGTCCAGCATGGGCAAACTCGCTCTTTGAAGATAATGCTGAATTTGCCTTAGGTATGCGCTTGGCACAAGATCAACTGCAGGAAAGAGCACGGTTAATGCTTCTGAATTTGCTTAAGAGTCGAGAGTTAAACAATGCAGAAGATTTAGTTCTAGCAATTTTAAATGCGACACCACAAAACGCAGCTGAAATCGACCAACAGCGCCAGCGTATCCTTCAGCTCAAAGCATTGTTACAAGAACAAACTAGTTCAGAGAACCAACAACTATTAGAGATAATCGACCATATCCTAGATAAGAGCGTATGGGCATTAGGCGGTGATGGTTGGGCGTACGATATTGGCTATGGAGGTTTGGATCACGTAATTGCGAGTGGTAAAAAAGTTAAGCTCCTGATTTTAGATACTGAGAGTTACTCGAACACTGGAGGACAGATGTCCAAAGCAACTCCTCTTGGCGCGATTGCTAAATTTGCCAGCGCAGGTAAAAATATGTTCAAAAAAGATTTAGGCATGCTCGCCATGAGTTACCGTCATGTCTATGTTGCTCAAATTGCACTGGAAGCAAACCCGATGCAAGCAATCCGTGCTCTAAATGAAGCTGAATCCTATGATGGTCCAGCAATCGTGATTGCCTATGCACAATGTATTGCCCATGGTATTGACATGACGCATGGTGCCGAGCAGCAACGTAGAGCAGTACAAAGTGGCTATTGGTTGCTATATCGCTTTAATCCTCTGTTAATTAGCCAAGGCAAACAGCCATTGCAACTTGATAGTAAGGCACCGATGCTACCACTGAGCGAGTATTTTAATTCAGAAAACCGCTTCCGTGGCGTAAGTCAGCAAGATGCAAAACTCGCGGCAGAATTTCTGGAGCAGGCACAAGAGAATATTATGCACCGTTTTCAACATTATCAATATCTGGCAAATATGCCGATGTTTGATGAGTTGCAAAATAAAAATGAACTTTAGCAAATATACTCACAGTATTTGATTCTTGGATGTGAAGTATTTATAAAAAATGACGTAGTATAGCAAAACTACATGAGAAGTCATTTTGAAGCCTGATAAAGTTGAAGATTTAAAGGCTTCGTTATTGAATAGATGGAATGTGTTAAAATGCCTACCTATTAAATGAATGATAATCACATGAATAATAATATTAGCTTAACCGCAAAACTAAATGCCCTACTGGTTTTATATACTATAGGCGCATTAATATTTCAGCCATTTGCAAGTGTAATTCAAATAGGAATGTTAATTTATTTGAGCCTCAAAAAAGAATGGAAGTACTTCGCTTACGGCACTATCCTCTTTATTTGTGCTGCAATAATTAGTACTGCATTTTATAAACATGATCTAGCTCAAAATAAACAATTCTGTATGATTGCACTAGCCGTGAGTGTTTTTGCCAACTTATTTTGGTTTGCAGCAACTATCAAGCAACTGAAAAGAATTTTATACACAAATTAATTCAATCGCAACAATCCAATAAGGTAAATATCCAGATGGCAATTAAACCCCGCGTTTTCAAAGCTAACATTCAAATAGCTGACATGAATCGTCACTATTATCAAGATCATCTATTAACTATCGCACAACATCCTTCGGAAACTGATGAACGAATGATGGTACGTGTTTTAGCGTTCGCACTCAATGCCAATGACAACCTCAGCTTTGCCGAAGGAATTACTGATACCAACCACGCTGATTTGTGGGATCGCGATCATAACGAACATATTGCACTATGGATTAGTGTCGGATTACCTGATGAAAAATTAATTCGTAAAGCCACAATTCGTGCTGATAAGGTAATTGTTTATAGTTACGGTGGACGTCCTGCAGAAATTTGGTGGAGTAAGTTAAATGTAGCTGATTATGCTAACTTGCAAGTGATTAGTCTGGCAGATGAGGATACTAAACAACTAGCGACAATGTTCTCGCGTGGTATGAAAATGAGCTTTACGATTCAAGAGGATGATGTTTTAATTACCAACGATACGACAACCCTCAATCTTACGTTGCACACGTTAAAATAGTCCATTTTTTGTAAAAAATAGGTTGATTTTGCAGATTCATAAATCATATTCTGCAAAATTAATTATTACTTTCACCACAACCAAACGGTATAATTAATCCATAAACAGACACCATATAGATTCATTAATTGCTTGCTGCAAATTTTCCTCTTGCTCTGGGTGCACGTGTATTAACCGCTTTAGGCTTGCCCAAATATGTTCTATAAGATTCATGTCTGGTGAATATAGTGATAAATATATCAATTTACCGCCGATGCTTTCAATCAGTCCTTAACTTGATTCGATTTATGAGAGTTAGCATTATCCAAAATTACAACTTGATCTGGTTTTAACTCTTTGTATAAAAATTTTTTAACCATTAGCAAACTACCAGTAAACGTCAAAAACATTCTTGGCGAAATTAATTGGGGATGCAATAAAAACATTTGCCAGAGTTTAACATCCAAAACCCATCCGCGTAATAAAAGTAAAAAATAAGCGCCATAATTCATAGTGATAATCTTTTTCCACCGTTGGTACCCTAATTTGTTAATCCACCAACTATTTGATAGAGCGGTGGTAACCGTAAAAATACACATCGCCGTACTGCCAAGTAAAAGATCGTAACTAAAGAAATTAGGCAAAAATCCATAAACGTATTTGTGGGGATTCAGGAACATGACGGTAAGTGTATATCCAACAGCAAAAGCATAAGCAATTATTCCAACTCGTTTGCGCTGGATTTGCCATTTCAAATCGACCAGAGAGAATACAATAAATTCTGGTAAAAACAGGACAATAATAAACAAAATACCGGATATGCCCGCAAATAAAGTTGGGATCAGTTGAGCCAATGCCCATCCGTGAAAATAAATTCGTGAATAGATGATCATTATTATGGCAATAATAATTATTAGAAAATAATTATTCAGTTTAAGCGTTTTTATGGTGTGGTTCATGGTGTAGAATTAAAGCCAGCATAAAATTCATGCTGGCTTATTACAAAATTAGTTACCAAATTTAACAATTGGTGGTAATGCTTTATTTTGCAGTAAAACATCAGCAGATGATTTTGAAACACCAATAGCGCCTTGAATCATATTAGCGTTAAATTGTTGAATGCCGCCAAGTAATGTGATTTCATTAATTGGAGCGGTAGTTTTTAATGCCTCATAAACTTCGAGATCTTTTTTACCAACATTAATAAAGCCAAAGAAGTTACCGACTGGAATTGACACTAGGTCACCGCGTTGAATTAACTTATGATAAACTTTACCATCATCATCCATCATTGAAATAAAGGCAGCACCATCTTGAACGTATAATAACTCATCACCATTGGTATACCAGTGCGGTACACGCATCGCACCTGGTTTGAGAACCGTTTTTTGCAATGTCATAAACATATTCGGATTTTGAGTTTTATCCAAACGAGTTATGTATCCTTCATCCGAACTGTATAGCGGTTTGATTTTGTTCAAATCGCTGTTTAATTTCAATGGATCATATTCTGGTTCACTTTCAACTGCTGGTTGATAATTACTTAACGGATTATTGGTTGTTTTCTGGATATGTGAAAGCGCTGATTCATTAAGTCCAACAGATTGTGACAACATGGCTTTAGGAAGTGATGCCCATGCCGTTACAAAATCACGGTCGGCGGTAACCGGATGGTCGTATATTACCAAAAATGACAGTTTGTCTTTACCAACGTTTTCTAGCGAGTGAAGGGTTCCCTGTGGAATAATCCAGGTTTCGCCCGCACTAACATAATATATTGTTGGCTTGTCCAATCCGTTCCAGATTTCCACCCGCATAGTTCCACTGGTTACCACACCTAATTCATTAGCATTCGCGTGCCAGTGAGGAACGCGCATAGCACTTGGCAATAGCTCATAATAAAACATCAGCCCAGCATTATTTTTTGCAATCTGGTTAGCTTGTTCCGACACCCGAACCCCGGCGTTATTTTGATCTACTTTGCCATTTGTGAAAATATTCATTTTAAACGGAAAATTTTGACCAAGTTGAGACTTTTCCGATTTCAGGAAGTTCTGAATGACTGGATCAGTGCTAATTTGATTATTATTTTGGTACGAGGTACTTAGATCATCAAATTTAGTATTAGTGGTAGCGCCAATACTATTTTGGATTAGTCCGCCACTGAGGCAACCAATTAATAATAATTGTTTAGTTAGGTTTTTCATATAAATGATTCCTTAAAGTTTAAAAATTAGTTTTGAACAGCCATCAAATATCTACTTCATGCCACAGACACCCACGCCAGTAGAGCTAGTTTGCCAGTTTTTGAAGCAGCCACTTTGCATATCCAGTGTCAATGGAGTGGCTAAGTCATAGCGGCGTTCATTAACTTTATTTTGTTGGTTGGTCCAAAAGCCATTGAGATTGTTGGTGATGAATCGAACTAAATAAGCATTTTCGCCATTTGGTGCAATACTCGGAGAATAAAAGCCTTCTTCTGGAATTTGTGAATAGACGGCACTTTGTCCAATATCATGATGTTCGCCATTAACATAGTTTGCCACCAATGTATATGCTTGCGAATACTTGGCTATATCGTACCACATATACATTCCACGATTACTCACATCAGGAACAATGCCTTTTTGAATATCAACATTGCCGCCATAAGTTTTTTGGTTATATGCAACAGGTATCGCAATAACATCGGCACGTTTCAGCGCATAGACTTCACTTAGCTCAGGAATCCGTGTTTCATCGTTTAGCATAATCGCTATTTTGCCAAGCTCTGTATTGAACACCGGTAAGTCATCACCCGCAGAAGCCCAAGTTTTTTCGCTATCATTCAAGTGGGATTTACGATAGATTCCAACCTGCTTACCATTATTATCAAATAAGATCGCGGTCTCGTAATATTTACCCTGATTTTCTTCTGGCATACTAAATACTAGGTAAGTGTGATATTTCTTTGCCAAACCAGCGGCTAGTTGATAGCTTTGACCATTCAGTTTCTCGGCATACTTACCAATATTTTTCTTAGTTATATCGACATTACCAATAAAAGAATTATAAGGTAGTACAGTAAGATTAAACAGCTGTGCCTGTTTACTGATTAATTCGTTAATCTTCTTGTAGTTTTCTTGAACATTGCCAGTTTTAGGATTATACTGAACCAATAAAGAAGAAATCTGCGTTTGTTTTTGAGCTGCATAATTAACATTTTGTGCTCGATAAAGGTTCAAATCTGTATACAGTTCCGGGCGGCGATGCTTTAACCAAAACTCACGTTGCGGACTAGGTTTGCCAGCCTCTAGTGTCGCATATATAATATTATTTCCATAGTTACCCTCATTCGACCAAGTCGAAGTTGGTGCGGATTTCAGAGTTTTACCAGTACCATCCCATATTGAGCTAGCCCCAGGAAATTGTGCCGTAACATGATATTGTGGCAATGCTAACATACCGGTATAATCCGCCGCAATTACATTTACGCCCACCCAGCCAGGTAATGTTGCCATACTACCAAGTGTAGTATGATTTAAACTACTATCCTGTTCATCTCGCAAAAATTTTGCCGCCGCCAGTGGATATACAACAATATCAACGCCACGTAAAGCTGGTAACAGTAATGATTGTATTTGTGAGTCGTCATAACAAATCAATAATGAAATTTTACCAATTTCCGTATCAAATACTGGAAACCCTAAGTTACCGGGCGTTTTATCTTGTGAGTCATCATAATTTAATTGATTTTTGCGATATTTACCGATAAAGCCATTCGGACCAACCAAGACCGCCGCATTATACTTCAGTCCAGTTTGTGGATCTTTTTCTTGCATGCCTGATGCAATATAAACATGGTACTGCTGGGCAACTGCAGTTAACGCCGTGGTTAATTTACCTGGTACCGTATCAAAACCAAGCATAATATTACTAGCCTCTTCCGGGAATACGACTAATTTAGCACCATTTTTGGCCGCAATGGTTGCATCTTTAACTATTACCGCAATATTACTTTCTTGCTGTGTCCCCTGCGGCGTTACAAAAGTAACTGAGGCAACTTTTACTTCTGCGGCATTAGCACTGGCAATCGCTGCTGCCGATAAAATAGCTAACAATATTTTTCTCATGCAATATTTCCTTAAAAAATTAATTAAATTTAGTTACTTGCATTAATTAATAATTAAACATACTCAATTCACACGTAACATAATATTTATTGTATTCTAAATATAAGAAGTATTAAAATTTACTATTTATCACATCTGTTAGATAATTAATTGATAAGCTCTTTGCCATACATTTATTAATAAAATCGCAGAACATTTTAGCTTCATAACTAAGTTCTTGTTTATGTATAAGATAAAATGTACTACTTATCGGAATATCATATTCAGGTAGTACTGGAATAAGTCGTCCATTTATCACTTCTTTTTCACATAAGCTTTCCCAACATGCAAAAATCATGTCTGTTGACATACCAATTTTCTTGGCATGTGATGCTGAATTAGTTCTGATACTTGATTGATTTATTGTAAGGAATTCTTTTTCTAAAGTATATTTATTAATCAAAAACATGGAGTTTATTTGATTAAATGAAAGTCTTTCATTTTCTAATCCCGTAATAATATCTAGATTATTTAGTTCACCTAATGTGCTAGGTAAACCATTTTGAATAACATAACGTGGAGTACAAAATAATTTCATTGAGTCTTGCCGAATTGGTTTTACGGTATAATTGGGAGCTTCAACTTTATAATCCGATATTGCGATATCAAACTCCACATAACCTATTAAATCTACAGCATAGAAGATGAGATTCAGGCGTACATTAGGAAATTGTTTAGTATAATATTTCAAATAAGGACAAATTAATTCATAAGATATATTACTATGTAAACATACTTTCAAATCTACATTTTGTGAACTAGCTCTTCTATTGTAATTCTCTGACTCAAAGATAAACTCATCCAGATTCTTTCGGATACTCTTAAACTTATCATAAAGTAATAATCCATCTTTGGTAAGATTCATGCTGCGTGTATCTCTATGAATTAATAATGTGCCGAGATTAGACTCTAACTTATTTAAACGTTTACTGATTGCTCCTTGTGACATATTTAATTTTACAGATGTCTTGCTAAATCCGCCACATTCAACCAGGGTAATAAAAGTTGCAATTTCTTCAAACATGATATTCCAAAAACTTTATAAACAATTTATTATAGGGAGTACATAATAAAAATATTATTATGCTTTTTTTAATTGCATTAATTAGTTCCTTAATAAATTTATGAATAAGCAAATTTATACTAGATAGTTAAATATTCACAGTATCTATTATTACATAAAAAGACCACAATGCAATTATAACTATTGGAATATATTGCCACACTTTAGGAATAGTAATTACATTTATTCGATAATATACTCCAAAAATCATGTCATTAGAGAGTACCTGACACTTTATATCTAACCTACAAACAAATTACCTTTACTGTTATAATAATTTAGAACTTACGCATTGACAGCCCATATAATGTTATGATTGATATTACGAAACGCC
>CAYIZV010000076.1:11409-11671 GCA_964367915.1 uncultured Neisseria sp. | reverse complement strand
TGGAGGCGGGGGTCGGAATCGAACCGGCGTCCACGGCTTTGCAGGCCGCTGCATAACCACTCTGCCACCCCGCCACACATACGGGCACTTGTGCATAGTGGAGCGGGAGACGAGACTCGAACTCGCGACCCCAACCTTGGCAAGGTTGTGCTCTACCAACTGAGCTACTCCCGCAAACTTTTCACAAGCCTGCCAACAAAATTCAACTGGAGCGGGAGACGAGACTCGAACTCGCGACCCCAACCTTGGCAAGGTTGTGCTC
>CAYIZV010000076.1:0-11309 GCA_964367915.1 uncultured Neisseria sp. | reverse complement strand
TACCAACTGAGCTACTCCCGCAACTAACTTACGCTAGGCGTCTCTTTTTGTTGAGGTGCTTATTATGCCACAATATTTCAGCAAATGTCAAAGTTTTTTCTAAAATATTTAGTCGCTAAAAACCACGTTACAAGATAAGCAATTATTATATTTTAATAAAATATTAAGTAATTAATCGCTGTATAGTTAAAGATTTTTAACAAAATCATGACTTGTTACGATAATAAAACTACACTAACAACGTACTTAAGTTTGAGATCAAACGCTTAGGATGGAGAAAATTTTGATTTTCAATCACGTTAAAATAACCAACACCAAGAAAATATTGCTTAAAATATAAGCGATAGTCTTGATTTAATGGATATTCACTCTGTAAACTTGGCGCAATATTGCCAAATTTAACCGCAGAAAATTCTGCATCATTCAGTTCATATGATTGTAACTCTTCAGTTAAAACATCAACAGCCAAAAGTCGCTGAATATCTAGTCCATTAGCAGCTAAATCATCCAGTGTAATTGCATCTTGTATCTGAAATTGATTGGTTTTAGTCCGTCGTAATGCAACTAATGATGCACCACATCCTAAAAGATTGCCGATATCTTCCGCGAGCGTTCGAATATACGTTCCTTTACTAACTCGGGCAGTGAAAGTAATTTGCTGAAGCTCCGGATTATAATCATCTAAACGTAATGAATGAATCGTAACACTACGCGCGGGACGCTCAATTTCAATCCCTGCACGTGCATATTCATATAATGGACGACCATTATGCTTAAGCGCTGAATACATCGGCGGGATTTGGATGATCTCACCAACAAACTGCTTAAATGCAGATAAAATCCGCTCTAAATCGGTATCCACAGCACGTGTTTCAACCAAATTACCTTCACTATCACCACTATCAGTAATAATGCCTAACTGAGCTGTAGCAATATACTCTTTATCACCATCAAGTAAATATCCAGCAAATTTAGTTGCCTGCCCCAAACAAATCGGTAAAAGACCTGTTGCCAAAGGGTCTAACGTACCAGTATGCCCTACTTTTTCAGCATTCAACAACCATTTTACTTTTTGAATAGCCTGATTACTTGATAAACTAAGCGGTTTGTCAAGTAACAAAACCCCGTCAATTTTATTGCGGATTTTCTTCATCTTCTTTGTCTTCTGCTTCGGGTTCTACACTGTACTCATCAGCAACTTTGCTAATTAAGCTCAAAATATGTGAACCACGTTCTAATGATTCATCAAAAATGAATTTCAATTGTGGAACAGTATAGGTAGTTAAACCTTTAGATAACTCTGAACGAATATAGCCCTTTGCACTTTCAAGTGCTTTAGCTATACCATCCCTCTGTTCTGTTTGTAGAACTGAGTAATAAATTTTAGCTACTGAATAATCATTAGTTACTTCTACGTCATTAACCGTAACCCAGCTAATTCTTGGATCTTTGACTTTAGCACGTAAAATTGACATAATGTCTTTTTGAATCTGATCTGCCATCCGAGTGGCACGATTAGCACTTTTTTTCATCTATTTATTTAAACTTTCATCTTAATAATATAACTGCCCGGTAAAAACCGAGCAGCTTTTTAATTAAAGGCTTCGTTGTATTTCTGAAACTTCAAATGCTTCAATAATATCGCCTTCTTTAATGTCATGGTAATCTTTTATTGAGACACCACACTCGTAGCCAGCTTTAACTTCTTTGACATCATCTTTAAAACGACGTAAGCCACTAAATTCACCGGTATGAACCACCATGCTGTCGCGAATAATACGAATACGCGCATTACGCTTCACGGTGCCATCAAGCACCATACAACCAGCAATTACAGATTTATTAATCGTAAACACTTGACGAATTTCAATATTACCAGTGATAACTTCACGTTTCTCTGGTGATAATAAACCAGATAATGCCGCTTTAACATCATCAATTATTTCATAGATAATATTGTAGTAACGAATTTCAATATTATTACTTTCAGCCAGTTTTTTAGCATTATTATCGGCACGAGTATTAAACCCTACAACCACTGCATTCGATGCAATCGCCAAATTGATGTCAGACTCATTAACACCACCAACTGCAGCATGAACTACCTGCACTTGTACTTCTTCATTAGATAGGCGTTGCAATGAATGAGTAAGCGCCTCATAAGAACCTTGAACATCTGATTTGATGATGATATTCAATGTCTTAACTTCTTGCGAACCATTCGCGGCGAATAAACTATCTAATTTAGCTGCTTGCTGACGTAATAAGCGCTCATTTTTCATTTTATCATCGCGGAAAGTAGCGATTTCACGAGCTTTACGCTCATCTTTAACCACGATTAAATCATCCCCTGCGCTCGGAACATCCGCTAAACCAAGGATCTCAACTGGAATTGATGGCCCAGCAGAGTCAACAGGTTTACCACGTTCATCAATCATCGCGCGAACTTTACCATAACAAGTACCCGCAAGAACGATATCACCTTTACGAAGTGTACCTGATTGTACCAACACCGTTACAACCGATCCACGACCTTTATCAAGCTTAGATTCAATTACAACCGCTTTAGCTGGAGCATCAACCTGAGCCTTAAGCTCTAAAACTTCAGCTTGTAATAATACCGCCTGAAGTAAATCATCAATTCCCATACCAGTTTTTGCTGATACTGGAACACACATTACATCGCCACCCCAATCTTCGGCAACGATTTCATGGACTGTCAATTCTTGCTTGATTTTTTCAATATTTGCGCCCTGCTTATCCATTTTATTCATGGCAACTACAATCGGTACACCCGCTGATTTCGAGTGATTAATCGCTTCAATCGTTTGTGGCATAATACCGTCATCAGCAGCAACCACCAAAATCACGATATCCGTTAATTGAGCACCACGAGCACGCAAAGCAGTAAATGCTTCATGCCCAGGTGTATCAAGGAAAGTAACCATGCCATTATCAGTTTCTACATGATAGGCACCGATATGTTGAGTAATTCCACCAGCTTCACCAGCGGCAACTTTTGCTTTACGAATATAATCCAGCAATGAAGTTTTACCATGATCAACATGCCCCATAACCGTAACTACTGGGGCGCGATGAATCATTTCACTCGCATTATGCTCAACAACATCATCCAAGAAGCTCTCTGGATCGTTTGCTTGTGATGCAATTGCCTTATGCCCTAATTCTTCAACCACCAAAATTGCGGTATCCTGATCAATAGCTTGATTGATGGTAACCATCATACCCATTTTCATCAGGCGTTTCACTACTTCAGAAGCCTTAACCGAAATTTTATGCGCCAAATCAGCAACTGTAATTGCTTCAGGAATTGCCACTTCCATAACTTGTTGCTTAACTGGTTTTTGGAATTCTTGAATTTTAGGCATTTTATGCACCGCTTTAGCTTTATGCTCAGGTTTACGATGATGCGGAGCTTTATGATGGTGCTGTGGCGCTGGAGCTGGTTTAGCCACTTCTGCTGTTGCCACGACCTCTTCTATTTCAATCACCGCCTCAATATCGGTAAACTCGTCATCCAAAACGCCATCTTCCAAACTTGAATCAGCTTTACCAATAACCTTCATTTTATTAGGTTTTTTAACTACCTTAGCTGCTGCAGGTTTGACACCCTTACGATTATCATCATCATTACTCTTACCATGTTCAACATGATTAGTTTTGACAGGTCGTTCAACCTTAGCAACAAGAACCTCTTCAACTACTGGAGCAGCAATTATTTCTTCAACTTCAACAACACTTGGTACTACCGTATCCACTAGAACCTCTTCTTCATGCACTGGTGTAGTAGTGGTAGTTTCAATCTCATCTTCACCAACATTTTTGTGCATTACTTTTTTACGCTTAATTTCAACCTTAATTGTATTACTCGAGCGTTGTTCTTCAGTTTCTTCTTTATGCACTGCATCAGCATCTTTCTTCTTACCTAACGATAATTTTTTAGGTTTAGATGCAGCACCACTTAAAAATGCTAAAAAGACTGACTTATCTTCTGCTGATAGTTCATCTTGTAATGTTTTATTAATTCCTGCTTGTGCTAATTTGGTCAACAATTCACTTTGTGAAATATTGAGCTCAAGAGCAAATTCTTTAATTGTCATTCTTGTTCCTTACTCTTGAAAATAGCCACAAACTTCACGGGCTTTTAAAATTAATTTATTTGCAGTTTCTGAATCGATACTAATCATATCCATCAATTCATCACCAGCTAAATCAGCAAAATCATCTAACGACAGAACTTCATGTTCAACCAATTGCAATAAAACATCTTGCGAAAACTTAACTACTGCAGATAGTTCAGCTGCTAGTTTATCCATTTTGTCTTTATAGCGAATAGTTTTAGATAATAATCTATTTTTAGCACGCTCTTGCAACTCTTTGGCAACATCTTCATCAAAATCTTCAATCACAAGAAGATCTTCAACATCCACATAAGCAACCTCTTCCAATGAAGAGAAACCATTATCAATTAATAATTCTGAGATATCATCATCAACATCAAGTGCATCATTAAACATTGTGATTAAGTCTGCACGCTCATGTTGTTTTTTATCTTTGGCTTCAGTTTTACCAAAAATATTGATTGTGCAATTAGTTAATTTACTCGCTAAGCGTACGTTTATACCATCTGGACCAATTGCAGAGCCTAATTTATCATCTTCAACTATCACATCAATCGTACGTTTTTCTTCATCAACTACTACGCTATCAATTTCGGCTGGCGCTAATGCGTTAAGGGCAAATTGAGCCAAATCACTATCATAATCAACCACATCAACTCGTTCACCAAATAATTCTTTAGTCACACTGTCAATCCGTTGATTTCTAAAGCCAATAACCGCACCTTTGGCATCAATTCTGGCATCACCTGAGCTAACTGCCACTTTAGAGCGATTACCTGCATCACGTGCAATTGCTTTAATTTCAATCCGACCATTCGAAATTTCAGGTACATTATTTTCCAATAGTTTCGCCAAAAATCCAGTGCTGGCACGTGAAATTGTTAAACGACCATTTTTAACAACTGGATTAGCTTTATCAAAGAATCCTTTTACTACATCACCGGGTTTTAGAACTTCTTTTTCGATCAAGTCTGGTTTCATAATGATTGCTTCAATTTTTCCACAATCAACAACCACATTACCACGCTCAAATTTACGTACTTTACCAACGATTATTCCATTGTTACGTGATAAATACTCAGTCAAAACCTGTTCGCGCTCGGCATCTTTAATTCGTTGGGCAATAATATTGCGCGCCGTTTGTGCCGAAACACGTCCTAAATCAACATTCTCTAGTTCTTCTTCAATTACATCACCAACTTTAACATCACTACCGTAACGTTCAGGGTTTTCCGCGATATCAGACTGGGATAACTCTTTATCATCATCATAAAAATCAACATCAGTCACTACATTCCACTTGCGAATAGTTTTATATTTACCACTATGGCGGTCAATATGCACCTCAATCTCAGGAAACTCACCTTCAAAGCTACGCTTAGTAGCAAAAGCCAACGCTTTTTCTAAACTATCGAAAACAATCTCTTTGTCCAAACTCTTTTCTTTAGCCAGTACGTCAACCAGCATTAGCACTTCTTTACTCATTTACTTCCCCCTTTATTACTTTCTTTTGGTTTAGGTTCAAAAATTAGTCGTCCACGACTGATGCTCGCAAAATCAACTTTAAATATTTGTTTATCTTCTAACTCAAGACTAATTACACTGCCATCAACTGCAATAATTCTTCCCTGGAAAACTTTTAACCCGTCAAACAACTCATTAGTTTTAATTTTAGCTAAACGCCCAACAAAGCGTTGATAATCCTGAATTTTCTTCAACGGACGCTCTAAGCCAGGCGAGGAAATCTCCAAGCGATTATAATCAATTTCTTCAACTACAAAAACACGACTCAAATGATTGGAAACATTTGCGCAGTCCTCTACGCTAAGTCCACCTTCTTTATCAATAAACACTCGAATAATTTTGGCTGGCGTAATCTCAATATCAACCAGTTCAAAACCAAGTCCTGGAATCGTTTGCTCCAGTATTTGCTGTAACTTCATTTTCTATCCAACAAAAAAGTGAGCCTGAAGAGGCTCACTAGTTTTAATTTATCATATTCCACTATTATAACAGAAACCATACAAAATAACAAGCTAAATCAATTTACAATAGCGCAACCAACTCAAATACAAAGCTTACTGAATCTAGTTGAGTACATCTGCATGGTAACCAAAGTCGCATCGAACTAAGAAGTATAAAATTAAGGCAACCAACATCACGCTGCGCCATTATAAGAGAATAAATTTAATTATCGTCTTTAACTCCAACTAATTTTACGGTATAACCAAATGGCAGCCACTGAGCAATTTCCTCATTTAACGAAAATAATGTCAATGGGTTATTGGTTAACCATTCTTTACTCATTAACAGACTAAAGCCTGATTTGGTTACATTATCCACTTTCAATACTTCAATAAAATTAAAGTCTTTACGTCCACGATTTAAAATTACTGAAAGCCGGAATGAAATCAAAGCAAACACTACTGTCGTTTTAATCTTGTCACGATACATCTTACGAAGTTTTAAAAATATCTTACTTACACTACCACGATGTGCTTTAACCAATTCAGCGATGATTGTCTGCTCTGGCTTGGAAAAACCAGCTAAATCTGAATTTTGTAAAATATATGCACCATGCTTATGATAATCATTATGCGAAATAGTTAAGCCAATTTCATAGAGCTCACACGCCCAGATTAGCAATTTACGATTTTCATGGTTGGTTTTCTCAGGGCGAATTAACTGGCTTTGCATGTATACAGCCAAGTTAGCAACCCGCTCTCCCTGAACTATATCAAGCCCATAACGCTTCTTTAGATCAACTACCGTAACTTCCCGCAAATCCGAATCGCTTTTTCTGCCCATCAAATCATACATAACACCTTCACGTAGTGAACCATCAGCGATGGTCATTTCTTGAATACCAAGCTCTTCAAAAATAGCCAGCATAATTGATAAGCCACCAGCAATTACTGCGCGCCTATCATCTTTAATCCCGGCAATAGCAATATTTTTAATTGATTTAGCCCGAATAAGCTTTTTCTTTAACTGCAGCATCCCGTCGTAGCTAATTTGAGTCGATAGACCGTTTTCAACACACATATCATATAAAGTCTTCGCCGTACCTGAGGTTCCAATTGCTAAACGCCAATCATGCTCTGCAAACAAATGTTCCATACTTTGAATTTTACTTCTCGCGGCATAGATTGCATTGTTAAAATTTGCCTCAGTCAGTTGACCATCGGTAAAATAACGTCCAGTGTATGAAACACAACCCATGGTAACGCTTTCCATTATCTGTGGTTCATAACCCTCGCCAATGATAAACTCAGTCGAACCACCGCCAATATCAATTACCAAACGTTTTTCGGTAGTATAAGCTAAGGAATGCATTGCGCCGATATAAATCAAACGCGCTTCTTCTTTACCGGAAATAACTTCAATCGGAAAACCTAAAGCTTTATTGGCGATCGTGATAAATTCTGCCGAATTATTAGCAACGCGCAGCGTACTAGTACCAACCACCCGCACTTGTGACTTTTTAAAATTACTTAAACGCTCACTGAAGCGTGTTAGAACTTCCAATGCGAAGAGTTGAGATTCTTTAGTTAAATTATTTTTTGCATCCAAGCCACTAGCTAAACGCACTGTTTCCTTGATCTGATCCAATGGCACAATCGTACCATCGCTATTAATTTTACCAATTAATAGGCGAAAGCTATTTGAGCCAAGATCTACCGTTGCCAATAAATTAACAGTCATGATTTCTCCCTGATTTTATTTTATTACTTCTACCACGCCATTGCTACGCCCTAGCACTAACTCATTAGCACCGCGCATGGCAAATAACCCATTGGTAACTACACCAACGATATTATTAATTTTTTGCTCTAATTGGGCAGGATCTAAAATTTGTAAATTATGCAAATCAATAATCCAGTTACCATTATCCGTAGTCACGCCTTCACGCCAAACTGGCGTCCCACCAAGTTTAACCAGCTCTCGTGCGACATAGCTTCTTGCCATTGGAATTACTTCAACTGGTAATGGAAACTTACCTAAAACCTTAACATATTTACTTTCATCTGCAATACATACAAATTTTTTGGATGCTGCAGCAATAATTTTTTCACGGGTAAGCGCAGCTCCGCCACCTTTAGTCATGTGCAAATTATGATCTATTTCATCTGCCCCATCAATATACAAATCCAAAGTACCAACTGAATTTAAATCGTATACTGCAATACCGTATGATTTAAGTAACGCCGTAGATTGCTCAGAACTCGAAACTGCACCCTGAATTCGCCCTTTGATAGTAGCTAATGCATCAATAAAATATTTTACCGTACTACCTGTTCCAACTCCCACCATCATATCATCATCGTTGATATATTTAATTGCATACTCACCAACTAATTTTTTTAATGCATTCTGATCCATCTTTTTATACCTTTACTGATTAGACTTCTTGGATAAGCAATTATTTAGGTCTTAGACTAGGAGTAAATTCTTTGAGGCACGGAATGTACACGAAGTACATGAGCACTGCATAAGTATTTACGACAACGAATAAGAGCTAAAGAAGCAGCCTATGCAAAAAGTCTACTTAACCAATAGCACGATAGCTTCTGCTATCGCGGCCTCGCCACGTCCTACTATCCCAACTTTCTCACTAGTTTTAGCTTTAATATTTACCTGATCCAAACGTAAATTCAACAATTTAGCGATAACCTCACGCATTGTATCAATATAATCGCGTAACTTGGGTTTCTCGATAATGATCGTCGAATCAATATTATTCACTACATATCCGCTTTCGGTAATCAATTGATAAACATTGGCTAAGAGTTTTTTACTGTCCGCACCAGCATATTGTGGGTCAGTATCAGGAAACAGATGCCCGATATCGCCCAAAGCAGCTGCACCAATTAAGGCATCAATGATAGCATGAATAAGTACATCAGCATCGGAGTGACCATCTAAGCCTTGATGATAAGGAATCTCAACTCCACCAATAATTAATGGGCGTCCCTCTACTAAACGATGTAAATCGAAACCTTGTCCAATTCTAAACATATACGCCATCCTCTAAATATGAATTAATAATCATTTGAGCTAGCTTTAGATCAAAAGGAAATGTTACTTTAATATTGGGCGCATCGCTTTCAATTATCTGCACGGTACCACCACTTAATTCAACCGCACTCGCTTCATCAGTAACTAGTGCTAAATCAGCTTGCGTCAGAGCCTGAGTGAGCTCTTGATAACGAAACATTTGCGGAGTCTGTGCCATATAAATACATTGCCGATCAATTGTTCTTAAAACTTGTTTGACAGAATTAACCTGTTTAATTGTATCAACTGCTTTAGCTGCCAAAATTCCGCCATTTGTACCATCTTTTAATTGATTAATCAGCTTCTGAATATCATTCGGATGAATACAGCAACGTGCTGCATCGTGTACCAACACCCAATCATCAGACATTAATTCCAACACTTGTAAACCATTGCTAACACTTTCTGCTCGTGTTGCGCCGCCTACTTTAGCAATTTTAACTTTATTATATTTTGTAGCATATTTATCAATCAGTTCATCATCTGGGCTTGCAACCAATAACACTTCGCCAATTTCCACTACCGCCTCAAACGCGCTCAGAGTCCAATCTAAAACTGTTTTGCTACATAAAGGATGATATTGCTTGGCAAGTGCCGAGCCAAATCGACTTCCACTACCCGCGCATGGCAGTAACGCAACAAATTTAGCCATTAATAAACTCTTTGGATTTATTGTACCACACGCAAGAACCTTTGCTGGTCTTATCCAACTGCTTTAAGTACTCAAAGTGCGCATGATGTTCTTCATCGCTAAGTTTCGCCGCAATCAAGTTTAAATCTGCAGAAGCAAAATTCTTGAACACTTTATTGGCATTTGTTTGCTGCTTGGTTTCTTCTGCCAGTAAACTAATTTGTTCACGGGTTAGCCCGATATAAACATGTGCCAATAATTCGCAATCGATTAACGCGCCGTGATAACCACGATTGGAGCGATCTACGTTAAAACGATCACACAGAGCATCAAGATTATTTTTAGCACCGGGAAACTTATTGCGCGCCATCGTCAAAGTATCAATAGCAGTAGCAGCATAAGCAAGAGTTGGTTTTTTACCAACCTCACTAAAGTGATGATCCAAAAACTTCAAATCAAATTTAGCATTATGAATGATTAATTCAGCGCCATCAATATATTCAATGATTTCACCAGCGCGCTCTTTAAAGGTCGGCTCATGTGCTACATCTTCAAGCTTTATACCATGAACATTGGTAGCTTCTTGTGGAATATCTCGCTCAGGATTGAAATAAAGGTGCAATGATTTGCCGGTTAATTCACGGTCAATCATTTCCAAAGCAGCAAACTCAATAATCCGATGACCTTCACCAGGTTCAAAACCGGTGGTTTCTGTATCTAATAACAATTGGCGAACCATAACTTAAATCACCTTAAATTTATATAACCAGCTTTTACAATTTAAACAAACATAATAGCGTGATTTAGATTGATTACCAAATAATCCGGTATGAGTAATATGTTCAGCTCCACAAACATTACATAATGCTTTACCATCGCGATAAGCATTAGGATAGCTTAATAAATACCCATCATAATCCGGTAAACTTTGATAACGTGAATATTTACGGATAATTAAAATAGCATAAATAACCACTGCCAACAGTAAAAACCAGCCAATATTAATACTGAAGAAAATAATCAGACTAAGCAAAACCACCCAAAATAAAATAAACCCAAAGCAACCAAACAAACTTGGTAGGATAATTAAACTCAAAAAGCTTAATACGCCAAAAAAGATAAATCCACCAATAATTTCCATAATCAACATCATAACACTTACTCTTTAATCAAAAAATTTTGTGAAAACTTCCAGTTCCTCACGCTCCGTACGATAACTATTAATCAACGCGGTTTTATCCTCATAACCCAGCGCCATACCACACAACAAAATATCATCTTCTTTGGAATAACCAAGATGCTCTTTGACAATTTCTGGATATTCCGCCAACGCAGCTTGCGCACATGTTGCCATCCCTAACTCAGTTGCCATCAACATTACTGATTGCAAAAACATACCACAGTCAAGATAGGAACCTTTTTCCAGCATTTTATTAGTAAAGAAAAATAAAACTACAGGTGCACCAAAAGCACTATAA
>CAYIZV010000075.1:0-11736 GCA_964367915.1 uncultured Neisseria sp. | reverse complement strand
CTAGCTACACTGCGTCGTTTTTTTTATCAATCCTTCGCGCCCAAGAATCAAAGACTTTGAGTATACATGCGGGGTATTTGAATTTAGAGTATGTATCGACAAATAAGTTTACCGAAGATAAAATTTAAGGAGCTTCAAATTAAAGCTTTATTTTGGAAAATATGTAATAAATTAAATCAATATATTGCTAAGCCAAGGATGGTTCTTGGTTATACGACAGTATCGGGTAAACATCTTCCGCTAACGCGAATAAGTAATTCAGTAGATATTATCTATCCACAAAACTTGGAAATTGCAAATAATGTATTTATTTGGCACCATTCAATTATAGAATGTAGTAATGGTATTGCTATTGAGGAAGGTTGCCAAATAGGGGCATACGTTTTACTTGCATCTCATTCTTCGCATATGGCGATTCGCTTATATGGACATCACTATATCGAACATAATGGCAAACATCTTGGTTACGTCAAAGGAGCAATAAGAATTGGTAAATTTACTTTTGTTGGACCACATAGCGTAATTATGCCGGGTACCACGATAGGTAAAGGTTCTATTGTTTCAGCTTACAGCATGGTTAAAGGCGAATTTCCTGATTTCTCGGTGATTGCAGGAAATCCAGCTAAAGTAGTTGGTGATACTCGTGATATTGATGCTAAAATGTTAACTAAGCACCCAGAGTTACAAAATTATTATGATGAGTGGGCAAAAGAGTAACAATGAAAAAATTAGTTATAATTGGCTCTAACTCAATCCATTGCAGGCGTTATATCGCTGGAGTTCTAGCCTTTAAACGCTTTGATGTATGTATAGTTACCAATCAAGCTATGAATGAGTTTGTATCAATACAACAGATAGTAGTAAATTTTGCGTTAACTAATCTTAAGGCAGTCAAGCAAATTCGTCGTGAGTTAGCTATAATCAATCCAGATATAGTGCATATTCATCAGGCAAATAGTTATGCATGGCACAGCCTACGTGCGATAGCAAAACTTAAATTACGCCCAAAAGTTATCTTGACGACTTGGGGCTCTGATGTGCTGGTATTGCCAGAGCGTAGTCGTTTAATGCGCAAAATGGTTGAATATAATTTATGTAATTCAGATATTATTACCGCTGATTCATTGTTTATGTCTGCCAAAATTTTACAATTACTAGGCGCAGTATCGCATCCTATTTACACCTTAAATTTTGGTATTCAGCATCTACCCGCCAAGATTGATCTAGTACAAAACAAGCAAAAAATTATTCTCTCTAATCGCCTACACAAACCACTCTATCAGATTAATAAAATTATTAGCGCTTTTGCGTATTTGGTAAATTATCAGCTGATTGATGACGATTATAGACTTGTGATTGCTGCTTCTGGAGAAGAAACACCGCATCTACAAGGATTGGCGACTACCTTAGGCATTGCTTCACGGGTTGAGTTTACTGGTATGTTAGCTTATGAGCAATTAGTTGAGCATTATCGTTGCGCACAGGTATTTGTATCCGTGCCACAAAGTGATGGTACCGCTTCTAGTTTGTTGGAAGCAATGGCATATGGTTGTATTCCAGTATTATCCAATCTTCCAGCCAATTTGGAGTGGGTGTTGGATCGGATTAATGGCTTTATTGCACCGAACCTTAATCAACTGCAACAACAAATTTTAGCTGCGATTAATCTAAGTGCGAATATTGAGGCTTATCAATCATTATATGATTTTAACTACCAATGTATTGAGCGAAAAGCAGCTACTGAAGCTAATATGGCTAAATTTATTGAATTGTATGATCCAGAATGATTGCCAAGATTTTAGCTAAGTTACGTGGCGATTTTGTCATTGTACTTGTGGCAAATATTTTTTCCTATTTTATTACGTTTAGTGCATCAGTAATTTATGTTCGCTTACTGGGCAAGACTGAGTTTGGTTTATATACTTTTGCCTTTGGTATTGTTTCTTTCTTTCTGTTGGTAAATGGATTTGGTGCTGCTAGTGGCGTACTACAATATGTTAGCCGCGCTAAAGATGATCAAGAGCGTCTGGGATACCTCAAATTTGCTTTCCGTAGTGGCTGTGCATTTAATCTATTAATTGGAATATTAATTATAGTTTATGCGTTAGTAACTTCGTTACCAATTCCTGCAGCTAAACCTATCTTGCTGTCCATGGCACTATTTCCAATTGGGCGACTCTATATTGATATTTTTCAAGCCTATTTGCGAGCTAAGCAACACAACCGTCTGCAAGCTAATTTTCTAATAATTAATAACTGTGTATTGTTGATCATAAATGTATGTGGTGTAATCTTTTTTAAGCTTTATGGTCTGGTTTATTTTACCTATTTGGGTTATTTAATAATGTTTGCCTATTCAAGTTACAAGTTTAAATTACCAACTCTTTGGGGCAAGATTGATTATAAACTCTTGCAAGTTCGTCAATTTATTAGTTATTCATTTTTCACCACGTTATCCAATGCTTTTTCTGGTCTACTATTTGTTCTGGACACTGTTATTATTAGTTATGTAGTCAAAGATCCGCAAATTTTGGCGAGCTATCGAGTCGCAACGATGATTCCATTTGCAATTAATTTTATTCCTAATATTGCAATTAATTATTACTATCCTGAATTTGCCAAAAATGCCCATAATCCAACTAAAATTCGCCAATTATCACGATTTGTAAGTCAGCGGATGTTCCTTTTTAGTGCGCTGGTTAGTTTGACTTTAATTATTGCAGCAAAACCGTTGATCTTGACTATTTTTGGTAGTAGTTATCAAGACAGTATCCTACCATTTCAGATCATTAGCTTTGGTTATTGGATTATTGCTACATTTAGGACGATTAATGGTAATATTTTGGCGGCGTTAGGTAAAGCAAAATTAAGTTTTTATCTTACTTTTATAATTTTGCTAGTTAATATTGTTACTACTTACTATCTGGTGTTAAAATACTCGATGAATGGAGCTGCATCCGCTATAGTGGTAATGTATATTTTTTCATCTTTGGTCGGTTATGTAACCTTAAAATTAGTTTTACGAGATTTGGAGCGCAAAAATGGCTAAGTTTTATGATTTATCAAGTTTAGAAATAAAGCACGAGCTGATAACTATTCGGCGCTACCGTGAAGGCGATTTTGCTGGGCTTGAAGCTATTTTTGAGCAAGAGTTTTTTACTTGGTTTTTTTCGGCTTATCAAAACTGTCGCGAGTTTGTGCAAGAAAAAATGGTAGAATATGAAAAGGGTAGCCTCATAATGTTGGTTATTATTGATAATCAAACTAATCATATTATTGGTACAAGCTCTTTGTATGATATTAGTTTCCGTCATATGCGCCTTGAAATGGGTTCTAGCTGGTTAGCCCGCAAATATCATGGCACACAATATAATGCTCTCACTAAATTTTTGCTGATTGATTACTTATTAAATACTTTAGGTTTTAATCGTATTCAGTGGAAAACTGATGCCTTAAATATAAAATCTAAAGCCGCAATGTTAAAATTAGGCTTTGTTTATGAGGGCACGTTACGCCGTCATGCGATAACTTATAGTGGGCGTGTGCGTGATTCTTTAGTTTTTGCTGTAACCGATGTTGATTGGGCGCGAGTTAAAATCATCATACAAGAACGTATTAAGCAAAAATCTGTTGTTACATTACATGGTCAGACTAACAACTCATAACTGCATTATTATTCAAACGTTGCTATACTCAACTAGGTTCATTATACTGGGTCGTTGATTTATTACTTACCTAGGCAAGTAGTAAACTAATTTGTATTTGGAGTACTGGTTTCCCATAGTTGTTTAGATCTATTCCAAATTAACAAAACCAAATATGCAACACTTACTCCAGTCAGAGAATTCATGACTTTTAAGCTAAGATATGCATAAGTATTCGTTTCTAGAGCTGTTGAAACACAGGTAATTGCTAAGATCATCAAGCCACTACTAATTATTTGCATGTGAAGACGAGGTTTTATACTAATCTCAAAACTACAAACCAGACTTATTAGTAGAAAAACCCATAGTAACACCGCACTAATGTCCTGGTGCCCGCTTAATCCATAAACTAGTAGCGATGCAACTGGCCATGCGGCAATTGAACCAATTGCAATTCCCTTAATAGCGCGTAAACTTGCCATAAAATCATTGCGTTGTAGACAGGCAATTGCACTAACTACTGCCCAATTCGGCTTAACGTCATTGAATTTAGAGCATAGTGCATAAAGTATCGCGGCAGTAATTGATCCTCGAATTGCAAGGCGTACTTCTGGTCGGCGGAAGTTAAACCATGTACCAAGAGGAATTTTTAATACTCGATGGTAGCGCATTTCTGCATCGTGTTGAGCAGTCGTGCTAAGGAGTTTAAATGCTAGATTTAATATAACTTGTGCTTCAATATAAGCAATTGCGGTTGCTATAATCTTCAAATAAAATGGATAATAAGTAAAAGTAGTTCCAATCAACAGAGCCTGTAGATACATCCATAAATTTACACTTTTATGATAGCCATTATCCTTAAGAATAAAAAAGAAGTAGGTAAAAATGAAAATTAAGCAAATATATAGAAAATGATTATCTTCAATTAACATCGAAATTAGATAAAAGATCATCACGCTTATAAAATGATTTAATATATTTCGATCAAAGAATTTGGGGCTTTTGGCATTATACATACCAATAAAGGCTAAAGCGGCAAACTCAATCCAAATAAAAATATAATTATTTGTAATTACAAACAGACCAACATTAACAATAAAAGCACTTGCTTGAGCATAAATATTGGCGCGAAACTCACTGCGTATTGAAGGGAGTGCTAAATTAGTCACGATTTATAACTTCAATCTTTTGCGTAGTTTGCGGTGTTGCTATTGAATTTTCTTTAAATAGCTTTACAATTTGGATGTAGATATAATTTCCAGCTTCAACGGTAAAGCTAGGCTGTTCTACCCAATAGTAACCTTTAACTTCTAAACCGTTGTCAACGAGTTTAGTAATCATCACTGCAGCTTTATCTGCAATAGTGTTTGGCGCACTTTGAATCGCTTGTTTGATTAATTCAAGCGCCTGATTAATATCTATTTTATCGCTAATAGTCAATAATATTTCAGAGCGTAATCGCTTACTTGAATATGACTGATTTTGTATGCTATTGGTAATGAAAGTTTCATTTGGAATTAAAACTTCTGTGCCATCAAAACGTTCTAAAACGACGTAGCGTGTGGTAATTTTTGTTACCGAACCACTATTGTTGTCGAGAACTAAACGATCGCCTACTTTGATTGAACGATCAAGTAAGATGATAAAACCACTTAAAAAGTTGCTGGCAATTTTTTGTAAACCAAAACCAAGACCAACACCTAATGCGCCACCAAAAACTGACAGCGCGGTTACATCAATTCCCAAAGTCGGTAGAGTAATCATTGCAGCCAAGATAAAAATAACAATCTTACTAACTCGAATCATAATTTGGCGAATATTAGTATCCATTTGTTTAAAATGGTTTATTTTGCGTTCGCTATATCTATTTAGTAGTCTTGCACCAACAATAATAATTACAAGCATAGCTAGCGCATGTAACATATCCCAAATTGACAACTGAGTATTCTTACCAATGTGAAAAGTGATATTGTCAAGTAAATTGATTATGTCATCATTAGCATCAGTTATCATAACTAATGCCGTTACCCATAATAGTACCTTAATAAATTTGCTCAGTATAGCGGTGTAGTGGCGTTTGGCAAAAACATAGTTAACTAATAAATTGACTAGATTTATTATTATTGCAGAGCTAAACAATTTTAGAAAAAATGCAATCAGGATACTTTTAGGCTCATTAAGTATTAAATCAATCAAATTTAAAATGATTAGTCCAAGAACAACAGTGAAGGGAAATACAATTGATCTGACTACATTTTCAGTAATTGTAGAACGTTTAAATTTATTATGGATGATTTTAGTTGTCAATAAGGCTAAAAGTAAGACTATAGTAATTGATGCAATATAAGTGAGAGTGTTCTCGGCACTGATAATTAAGTTAAACTTAGTCTGTAGTAGATTAAAATAGTCGGATAGTTTATTAATATTATTCATGGTAGTGCGTATAGTTGTCTAAAAATTATAAGTATCGAATTATAGCACGCATTATTGTTAGTTGCTTATACAGTAGTAATATGTCTTGGATCTCACTATCTTATAGCTAGTCGAGAATTAACCTAGCTCCCGCTGCAGGAGCTGGGAAGATAGTGTTTTGCTAGATTAGAGCTGCATTCCCAATTAATATTACGACTTGAATAACTCCCTTTGAAGCTAATATAGGGAGATTCTAACGTTTCTCCTTTACCATCTTCAAGGTTAGGGATAATCGTAGGGTTTATATAGGCAAATAAAATAACTTGTTCACTATTTGGTTCTTTATGTGCAACAACGCTACTAATGTAGGCACCTTGAATTTCAAAAGGTTGTGGTAAACCAAACGAGCTATTATCTAACTCGACACTTATAGGTAAACCGCCATTTTTTTGCGCATAGTCGTTTATGTCATTTTGAATTGGTTCGATCAATAAGAAGGCTTCAGATAGTTTTGTTTTAGTAACAAAAGATGAGTAACTGATTTTGAGTAAATATCCTAAAACTCCTAAGCTGGCAATGGTTATCAAAAGAATGTGTTGTAATTTTCTATTCATTGTGTTCCTATGGCATACGTAATCATTATTTGCGAAACATTCATTTACTATTTATTTCGAACCTTTACAGAAGCTAAGATATTATTTTGCTTATTGGCGGCAGTTAGAAGGGCGATAGTTGCCATCTAAGTTTCCACCAGTGCATGTCCACTCTATACCAGAAGAACTAGCTTGAGGTGAAAATATAATACTTCCATTGGTGATACCACTAATTGAAGTAGTAACAATTACCTGACCATCATTAGAAACATCAACTGATGCAACCATCGGAGATGAGATAGTAACAGGAATACCAGCTTCACTATTACTATTAGGAAAGTTGCCCGTTGATAGATAGTACTGAGCTACGTTACTTTTGGCATCTGAAGCAAATAAAATACCTTCACTTACACGCGCTCTGGTAATGTAGTTTTGGTAGGCAGGTATAGCAAGTGCAGCCAAAATTCCAATAATGGCAACTGCTATCATAAGTTCGATAATTGTAAAACCTGCATGTTTCATGATGCGTAATCTTTCTAAATCTTTTATTGTTATTTTTATAGTTTAGTAATGTAGCTTATATTATCGCATGTTCATACGAGTAAATGATGACAGAATAACACTCTAATTATACATTATTTCAAAATAACACTGTAATCTAATCACTATTTAAGGTTTGTTTTTTAACTGAGAATGGTAATATCTTGGGTGTTCTAAACGATATAATTCTAAAATAAACCCAAAAATATACTGTTATATAAGTAAAAATCGCTAATATTATATAAAGTTGTTGTTTGTGTAGCATAAATGCTGCGATTAGCTGTGGGATAATAAACCCGAGCATCTTAATTACGACTGCGGCATTACGATTACGGTGATCATGACGGATGAGGCGATAATAAACTACCATATGCATATGTAGGCGATCTGGTTTAAATGGTGATCTTCCGCGAAGAAATTTTTTACGGTAAATTGAGAGTAGTGTTTCACTGATTGGATAGATCATAATTAATAAAGATGTGAATGGGCTATAGTCAGGAACATGTTGCGAAAGCTCAAGTAAGATTAGAGTTGCAATAAATCCAAGAAAGTATGCGCCACCGTCACCAAGAAAGATCTTTCCAGATGGGTAATTCCAAAGAATAACTCCAAATACAGCACCAATGAGAATTAGGATAGACTGATCTAAATAATGATAGTTAACACTGTATGCTATGAAAATACATGTAATTAAAATTGTTGTGAAAGTTATAAGGCATAAGCCATTATAGCCATCAATAATATTAAAAGCATTAGTAGCACCCAATAATATGAAAATAGTAAGAATGACACTCAAAGGTTCGAAGCGTAAAAAATAATCAATTAACATAACATTAGTGTGAGTTATTGTATTAACAATATGTATTGCATAAATTCCAACTAAGCAAGCAAAGACAACTAGCATTAAGCGTTGTGTCGGTGTTACTTTCTTTATTAGGTCTTCGGCTAAGCCAACGGCAAATACCATCGAAGTTGGTACCAGTAATTTAACTAAAAATTTTGCCCACAAATAATGTTCTATAGATCCATAAAAGGCTATCAGCCACACACTTACAAAGATTGCTAATCCTGCAACTCGTGGGATTGGCGTTTTATGAAATTTTTGTGCACCTTTTAATTCGTGGTCGGCAGAAAACTTGGCATGGTAGCTATTGGTTTTGATAATGAGCCAGCAAGCAGCAAAAGATAATATAAACGAGTAAATAGCTATCATGTAAAACTTGTCAAAATAAGAGTAAAAGTGAAATAATTCTGGATTATAGCATTTTTAAGAACATATTCATCGCCATTTGATTCTTGCTGCTAAACTATGCGCGTTTGAAAGCTCAATATTAATTGCGCATTACTTACCTATGGTTTGACTAATTTACGAACATATACCCGATTAGGATGGAGTGCTATTCGCACATCTTCACTACACGAGAGTGGTGATTGGCTTATGTAATCTGCAATAATTTCACCGCATAAAGGCGCAGTCAGTAGTCCTTTGGCTCCATGAGCTAGATTAAGCCATAAATTGGGCAGATAATTACAGGGTGTGTTAAGCCATGCATTTTTATCCTTAGCAAGTTTTGCATAATCTTGATTAAATTGGGGATAGTCAGCCAATGGTCCAACCAAGGGCAGGTAATCATAACTACTGGTTCTGAAGCTAGCTTTGCCAGTTAATTTTTCTGGTGTAATTTGTTGGATTAGCTCTGGTAAAATGGTACTAAAATTAGCCAGATTTTCCTGATGCTCTTGCATCCGCACATCTAATGATTCATCATCAAACTGAAACGTTGCCCCGACAGTGAATTTTTCCCGATTTGCAGGCGTGATATACCCATGACCACATAAAATGGTTTTTAATTGACTGGGTGTATTTTCTACTACGGTAGTTTGTCCACGAATTTTGCGCAAAAACGGTGTTAGATCAGGAGTTAAATCTGCTGCGGCATGAGCATTGCATAAAACCAGACTAGTAAATTTGTGCGGAACAAGGTTACTTTTTTCATAAAGTAGCCAATGTTCGATATTATGTTTAATCTGCTTAATTTCGCAATTAGTAATTAGTTTAATGTTGGGATGCTTAAGTAATTCGCTGACTAATCTTGGTGGTTTGAGCCACATTCCATGCTGAAAGTAAACTCCATTAAGTTTTTCACTGTTGCTTGTAAAACCTGCGAGTTGTTCTATCTGTGCTTTATCAACAGCAGAGATAAACTCAGGGGGTAAATTTGCTTGAACCAATTGTTGATTGCGCTTCATCTGCTGTGTATTATGTCCCAGTTGAATTAGACCACATGAAGCAAAGTCGACGTTTTCTACGAGTGCATTTTTTATCCAGTAATGGCTAAAACGATAGGCAGAACAACTTAATTCCATCATTGTTCCTCCAAAGGCACTCCAGCTACCGTAGAGCATGCCTTGATAGTTCCCGCTAGCCTCACTGGCAACTTGAGGGTTTTTTTCAAAGACAACCACTGAATAACCACGATTTGCCAATGCTCGAGCGGTCGCTGCGCCACTAATTCCTGCACCAATAATTGCGATGCTTTGTGTTATATCATGCGTGGGGAAATTGGGAGTTGCATAATATGGACGAGGTATTTTTTTTATGCTTGATTGATCAGTATGCAAGTTAAATTTACCAAAGAGTAAATTACGCTTGTTGGCAAAACCTAAGCCTTTTTGAACCATGAATCCTGCCGCTTCTAAGTTACGGCGCACTTGTGAATTTGCGGTGTAAGTTGCAAAAGTGGTATTAGTATGGCAATGTACTGCAATTTCATTTAGGAGTTGTAAGTTCCACATCTCATCATTTTTAATTGGGCTGAATCCATCAAGAAACCATGCGTCAACTTTATGATTTAATTGTGGTAATTGTTCTTGAATATCCCCAATAATCAGTGTTAATTTGACATTATTAGTGAAGCTGATTCGGTGATGTCCTGGTAGTAGCAGATAATATTGTGCGGATAGTTCCTCTAATTCAGTATTCAATTCTGAAAACTGGTTTACAATTTTTTTAAGATCGGCAGGCGCCAGAGGGTGCTTTTCAAATGAAATAAAATGCAATGAGCTGTGCTTTGTGCGCTGAGTATCTCGCCATAATTGCAGTGTAGTCAGGAAATTTAACCCAGATCCAAAACCACTTTCACCAATTACAAAAGTCTCATTGTTACTGAGCTTGGCAAATCTATCTGCTAAATTATTATGTTGATGAAATACATAACGTTTTTCCTCAATTCCAGATGCCTGTGAGAAGAAAATATCATTAAAAAGTGTTGAATAAGCTGTATTATCGCGCCACTCAATTGGCGCATAGTATTGTTGGTTATCCATTTTGTTGGGCTAAAGTAATTGCTAAGTTGGCAAGCTCATCGGCACGTTCGTTGTATTTATCTCCGTTATGACCACGTACCCACTGCCAGTCGATATCATATTGTTTGCTTAGCGGATATAATTCCTGCCATAAATCCACATTTTTAACATTCTTCCAGTTTTTTTTGATCCAGCCATCAATCCATTCAGTAATGCCACGCTTAACGTATTGCGAATCAGTGAAAATAGTGATAGGACAACTGCGTTTGATCACTTTTAAGGCTTCAATGACAGCGCTTAATTCCATACGGTTATTTGTTGTTTCGGGAGCATAACCATAAATCTCTTTAACTTTATCGCCATACATGAGAATTGCACCCCAGCCACCAATTCCGGGATTACCTTTGCAGGCACCATCGGTATAGATAATTAATTTTGTTTGTTGCATACGCGAGCGGTTCCGAAATCAGGTGAGAGAGTTGAGAAAGATTCTAAGTCTTTATACTTAATCAATGTAGGTGTAACAATTTCTTTACGTAAAATTAGTGCAAAGCTATTTGCCATGGTTGGAAACCAACGATCACCAACTAAGTTCATCCAATGATAGCGTTTGAGCCGTCGAGATTTACTAAATGGAGGACAATAGCCAAAGAATTTACCACCATCAATGGCGAAGTTAAGCGCTTCAAGTTGACTGCGGAGTGAATTCAGCGAAATTAACCGTGCACGTTTTAAGAGTGGAATTCGGTTTTTACATAGTCCAAACCAACTGTATTTATTGAAACAAGTGAGAATTAATTTACCATTGGGCGATAATACGCGATAAAGTTCTTGCAATACATGGTGGTAGTTGTTTGTGAATTCCAGTACATGTGGACAGACAATCAGATCAACACTGTCGCTCTTTATTGGTAAAAAGCGTAAATCGGCAATCATATCAACGTTGATAGTAAAATGTTGGTTAATCTTGTTGCCATGCAAAAAGTTAATGTTACTCAGTCCGATTTGCAGAGAAAAAGCACCAAAAATATGGTTAACATTCTGCGTAAAGAATAAGCGTTCTTTGCTAAGAATTTCACGTCCACTTGGTGTGTACAATAACCATTGCTGCAGTCCTTTGCAATCATAGGTCAAGCGCTCTTTATCTTTACTGACAAAGTGTTTTAAATCTTGTTCTTTGGATTTTCTCATAGAATATTTACTATCTTAGATTAATTAGCTGTGATTATAACATATTTGAG
>CAYIZV010000074.1:5829-12014 GCA_964367915.1 uncultured Neisseria sp. | reverse complement strand
TAGAACAGAAGCAGCCAGTAAGCTTTAATTCTCAAATATGTTATAATCACAGCTATAACATATCTTCACTAACTAATAAATATTCATATAATAACCATCCAAATCAACTAGATAGCGAGGTATGTGGAGAGCAGGATAATTTATCACAACCTACCAGCTGCGAGCTGCTCGAAGATGTAAGCTACATTGCAGCACCACTGATACACGTTAACTTTCTACAACACTTTAATAGTAAATCATCTACACAAGGTAACGAATACACTCGAACGGTAACAATAGGAGAAAACCAGCTAACAGTTACCTATAGTACTGATGGTGAGTTACTACCTTATGGCATATACCCACGTCGATTATTTGCATATTTATGCAAGTACATTACCAGCACCAGAGCTAAAACACCTACCATAAAAATACCAAGAAATAAATTAAATTTTCTTAAAGAAGTCTTAAATATTAGCTATGTATGTGGTAAAAATGATACAAAGTTAATCAACTCACAATTAAAGGCATTTAATGAATGTCAGTTGTCAATCAATTATTCAAACCCTAATGATAAGTCTAGAAAACAACGCGAGAGCATAAAATTCTTTGCAGAAAACTGTTCCTGGCTTTATGACGAAAAACAAGACTGGCAAGGTGAAATTAGGCTCTCTGATGAGATGTTTGATCTCATTAAAAGCACTGCAGTGCCAGTATCTCTATTAGCTGCAACTACCTTTACCAATGCCCGCAAACTCGATATTTTCAATTATTTTACTTATCAAAACTACAATTTGCACCTTAAACAAATGGATCATTATTTTGCGCTTACTGATTTATACAACTTATTTGGTTGTGGCATTAGCTCAATCAATGAGTTTAGGCGTGTGTTTAAGCGCATTATAGCTGATTTAAAGCTAGTTGCTAACTTGGAGCTTGTCGCAGTTGGAAAGCATGGCTATAAACTGTTAAGCAATGCAAACAGCCTACTCAAAGTTAAGAACCGGAGAAAAACCAACGAAATCAAAGACAAAAAGCTGGTTATCAATGAAGATTTTAAGCAAAAGCTTGAGAAAGATTACTCAGCTATTGATATTGAGGCTGCATCAATCTATGTAAGCAAGCGCAATGAGCGTGGCAAGGTTAGGCATCCATATGCATACATGCGTGATGTTCTTAAAAATCCGAGCTGGTATCAGGCTGAACGCAGTATTTTGGTTCAAAGCATTCACAAGATGCAATACGATGATTATCATAAACTAGAAGAAGCAAAGCGCAAAATCACAGCCCAAGAGCTTAAAGCGAGGCTAAGTCATACCTATGTACTTGGGCTTCCTGCTGAATTACGGGATATTTACGAGCAATTACGTGTTCCTGGAAGAGTAATAATCAAAAATGCCCCAAGTTGGGATTACGTTTGCTTTCTATTCTGGGAGTTTATGACAAATCGTTGTACTGAGTATTCATTATGCAGCATTGAGTCATTGTTCATTCAGTTATTTAAGCATTTGGGTTGAGGTATATCATGAGACAATTTGAAACATTCGCAATATTTCAAGCATGGTTTAATACACGTTATTTTAGTGATGAGTTAGCCTACTTCAAATCACAAGAGCAAGAGGTTCTAAGTGTCACCAACGCTGTAATTGGTATGTTGTGTCTTAATGTAGGAAGTAACTTAAATCAGCAATATACACTATTTTCAGACATTAAAGACATAGCGAAACTAGATCGTGCAGTAATGCAGCACGATAGCATGATAGTAAATGAGACTTGGCTAACAGATAATGAGCTTGAGTTTTTAATCTGGCGCAAAATCCCGATAATGATAGAAAATCAGATTTTTATACTCATGGAGCAATACAATCAGGTAACTATTGATATTGAGCCTATTTTTAAACTAAAACAAAAACCACCTATTACTAAATACTTCTCTCGGTTTAAAGTAAAAATAACTGAACAGGAAAAAGCAATATTGTTTTTATTAATTCTAGGGCTTTCGACATTCCAAATTGCAGAAATTCTATATATTGCTGAGGGAACAGTACGAGGACATGTCTATAATAAAATATCTTTCAAATTTCAGCAACTTGGTTATGAAGTAGTATCAAGAGACGATGTAATCGAAGTAGCAAAAATATTAAACCTGAACAAGTTACCGGAAAAATTAGAGCCATACTTTAAAGGTTCTAATTCTTTAGCAATAATCCCACGAAATAATCGGGCAAGTTACAAACTAGGTTATTTCAACCCAAACCCACATTCGACTGTAGATCTATTTATACCAGGACAACTTACGGACAATGTCCGTAAATTGTCTGGTGTAGATCCTATCAGATAAAACAACTCTAAATTTTATGGAACACTGCCATGGCATTTCAACCAATAATCTACTCTTTTGGCGCTGGTGATTATCTTAACAGCATCTTTGAATCTCTTTCTATACTATTTGACTTTAACAAACATAATGAAATGCTCTGGATTGGGCGGATTGCGGGGCTTCTTGGCGTAATTTCAATAGCGCTTGGTAGTTTTGCATCACGAGGACGAGACGGCTCACCTGGCGCACTTGATTGGACTTGGTTTTTACGCTTTGCAATGATTTGGCTAGTTATTATTGTACCTAAAGTAGACTTACGTATTGAAGATTTAACCAATAAAAAAACTTTTGTTGTAACTGGTGCGCCTTGGGCGTTAAGTGTCTTTGGCTGGTTTACTTCCTCAATTGGTTATGGGTTTACCAACCTTTATGAAAACGTCTTAGGTGGTGGCATGAATCCAGTAGAGTCATATAGCGGCAATGGTATCGCATTTGGCTCTCAATACTATAACACGTTACCCAAGATAGCTAAGTTTGATGGAATGACAATGAGCAACTACGTTAAACCATTCATTATTGAGTGCTTAGTTCCTGCAGTTACAGCAATCAATGTTAAAAATAGTGGGTTAACCAAAGACGAATTTTTTAATGCTCCAAGCTACGCAGCAGCGATTACTAACCTAAACAGTAATTGGCTAAAAAATCGATACGTATATACAGATCAGGGAACATTAACCTGTTTTGAGCTTCGAGATGCAGTAATGAAAAAATGGGAACCAGATAGCTTGATACTCTTAAAAAATGCTAATATGACCGAGCAGATGGTTGGAGAATTAGATAACGCATTTATTAAGCAAGCAACCGATGCTTCTGCATCATCATTAAAACAAGGCATGATGATTAATGCTATCTATAACTCAGTATCAGCTCAGGCTGTGCAATATGGAGATGCTGCATTAGCTGATTCATTATCGCAAGCACAAGCTCAATATCAGCAAGTAAGCGCATGGAAGCAAGGCAGCCAGTTTGCATCTGTTTCCTTAGTATGGTTACATATTGTAGCCGAATCCATTGTTTACGCAATCTGGCCGCTTTTATGTTTCATCTTTTTACTACCTGTTGGCTTTAGTGTAATAATGGAATATATCAAAGTTCTATTTTGGCTACAAACCTGGCCCGTGCTCTATGCAATCCTAAATTCAATTATATCCGTATATGCCACAAGCAAGAGCCAGGCTTTAGCTCTCCAATACTCTGGTTTTACAATGAGTAACTTTTACCAAATTGGTGATCTTAATGGCGGTGTTGTTGCCACAGCGGGCTATCTATCAACCTTAGTACCGATATTGTCCTGGGTGTTCTTGCAGCGTGCTGGCTCTGCCATAATGAGCGGTGCTAGTGCATTAGTTGGCTCAGTAAATAATACGGCTGAAAATGTCGGAAAACAGGAACAGTTAGGAAGTATGGATATTAACCGAGTAAGTGTTAGAAATAGCAATACAGCCGGAGAAAGTACCACTGGCATGGAGACAAAACGTAATATTGGCAGAACAGGAACAGAAACTGATATAGGCGGATACAAAACCGTACAATCTCGCGCTATGGATAACAAAATTGCTTCATCAATTGATTATGCCAAGAGTGCACAAAATCAAATTTCAAACATGACACAATCAGTAAGACAGAGAGCCGGACAGGAATCGCAACAATGGAACAAAGTCGCTGAATCAATGCATAATGCAGCAATCAATACTAGCGGTGGACACTCAAACACTAGCGGAGACGGTGGCAAAAATAGTGATGTTTATAATAGAGGTTCAGAGCTTGCAGCTGATGTTGCGGTTAAAGCAAAAGCATTAGCTAAAACTGATATGTCATTATTTGGAAATGGGGTAGAGGTTCAAGCTGGCGTAGAAGGACGGATGATGTCAAAAGCTGGACAAGATTATAAGCAAGCTTTGGACAAGTACAATGATTATGCCAACAAACATAATTTATCAACTGATAATGTTGTCGGCGATGGCTTTAAATCATCTCAAGGACTTGCACAAAGCTCATCAGAAACCTCAAGCGCTGCATTAAGTGTGAGTAGAGCACAAACTAAGCTTAGCTCAATGGGTGACACTATTAAAACCAGCGGAGACAATGCCTTTGTTCAAGACTTAATGACACAGGGAATGAGCGCGCAAGAGATTAATGACATGCAAGCTCATAACTTAGGCAAGTTTAACGAATTGGCTCAAAAATTTGCTGAGGAAAAATTTGTACCTCAAATACTGGGCGATAAGACCGATTACAGCGTTCAAAACGTAGATGTAGCAGGTACTAACAAAGCTATATCAGGCTTGGCTAGCAAATACAGAAATAGCGGTAATATAGATGGGTATACCTCAAGGGCACAAGCTGGGATTAATCAGGAAAATCAAACAATAACTACAAATCAAGAGAACATCAGCAAAAAGCGTACCACACAGGCAACTAAGTACGATAATAACAAGTCTCAGGCTATGGGTGAAAATATGTATGATGCTGCTACTGGAGGAATTAGAAGCATTACCGATGGACCGACTGAAGCACTTAAAGGTCCAATAGAAAAAATGCAAAAAAACGCAGTCAAACAAATGGAAAATAAAGATGGTTCGACCGGGAAATCTGGATACCCAGAATATACCGATAAAAAATAAATACTATCATTATGTTATGGTATAATTAGGTATTAAGTAAAGTATGCTTTAGAGGTGTATTATGGATGGATTAATGTTACTTGGTATGTTTGCTGCCATCGTTTATTTTATTATTTGTATTTACAAATCAAATAAATTTGATAAAGAAACTAACGGCATATACCGAACTAAATCCCATATCAGCGATGATGATCCTATTTCTTTATCCATTACCAATTTATGGAACAAAGACTAGTATAACCATTCAACAATTCCAATATTATTTGCGGAGCGTGCAGACCTCCGCCCTGTCGTAAAATGGCACTCTCTCAACAGTGGACGCTTACAGGTTTTTTCTCGCTTAATTTCAATAATATCATACAGTATAAAAAGCTGCAGCGTTTGGCTCACATTCGTAGGTGTTCGACCACTTAGTTTGGCAAGAGCTTTAATGCTTGGTGGCGAATATCTCTCAATAAGCTCTAAAATCTTCAAATTATAATCGCTAAGAACTGCACCCATTGCTTTGGACGATTTAAAGAAGATTTTTGGCTCATCTGAATCAGGATTGATACGTCTCTCAACGCGAGATATTCCGACGTGTAACAACTTCATCTATACACCTTTAAATTGCGTATAACACTGAATTGTATCTCAAATACCAACAATTATCAAATCAAAAACTGCCGCCCGTTGGTTGGCGGGTCGATTTATTTAACCCGGGCGTAACCGGGATAAATAAATTGACCTGATTGCCAGACTATTCACTGCATAAGAGCCTTAATAGCTAGTAACTGTGGGGGTCTCTTAATTAATAAAATGGCTATAACGCCCCAAATTATCGCTAACAATGCTTTAGATCTTGCTATTAATTTTAAACACATATAAAATCACCTATTGACTTTAGACCAAAATATCATGTATAATTTCCTTAGAACTTAGTTTCCGAAGCCTGACTAGGGTTCCCGCCCTGTGACGTCAGGTTTTCCTATCAATACTACATAATATTTTACGGCTACCTGATTCATAATTTATATTCTCATTTGCAATTTTCTAGTATAGACATAAAGCGAAATATCGCTTCAAAATCTTTTTTCATAATCAACTTACCAAAGAAAAAAGGACGCACTCAGGCGTCCTTAATAGTTGTTAATACAGAGCCATAATGTAGCTCGTAGATTACGAAAGCAAAAGCTCTCTTAATGAGATCAGATTTGATCTCT
>CAYIZV010000074.1:1233-5729 GCA_964367915.1 uncultured Neisseria sp. | reverse complement strand
TAGCTCGTAGATTACGAAAGCAAAAGCTCTCTTAATGAGATCAGATTTGATCTCTGTCCCATAAATGCACCTCATGATTACTCATTTAATGCATCTAGGTAAAATGCCGGAGCATCTTACATTTTTACATCTGTACAATTATCACCACTTGCATAAGCAATAATAACCGCCATCGATGTACGAACCAAGTTACATAATCATCTTTGCAGATGCTTTAGCTTGTACTATCATAGATTATTCCTGAATAGGAACGATGCTACTCACCAGGTGAGCATAATCGCTCCTGGTTAAGTAAATGATAGATACAACATGTGCGGTAGATACTTCTATCCTATTCTAAAATGCATTTCAGCATTTCAGTTCTTGAAATTTTACAATCTCAATAAAGGCTAAAAATATGCCCGCCCACATCATATCCAGTCTGATGGGATTTTTTTGAAGTGATTTTTAATACTAGTGCCACCTAGAATCAACTTTACTCAAATCACTTACATTGCCAATCTGCTAAACATGAGCCTAGCAGATTCCCGTACTACAGCCATAAAGTCTAGTCGCCAAACTAGGTTTATAACTGCTGTAGTTCCACCTTCGGTTTTCGTTCACGATATGCTTCGCGTTGTCACATAATCGCTATCAGTTTCCGACCTAATACTTGGTACCACCCAAGTAAAAATAGTCTGCCGTTTCTGAACCTACTTAGTCTTACGACTTCACCGAATCTACCACGCATAGATTTGTCTAATGCAGAGCATTAAGCTTCGCTCACTTATTGGTTAGCCTGTGCTAACCTGCCATCATGAGTTAATCAAATCCTTAGCGCTTCCCCGCATAGTTACAACTGCTTTAAATACACTGTTTGCCGTCTTGCGATATTTTCACCTTACCATTTAAGGTAGATATGTGGGTTATAAGGTTCCTGAAAAAGTCACCCCCATATCAGCTTAGATATCGTATCAAGTTGTCGCTAGCCTTATCAGCACGGACACATCTGTATTTTCCCGCATAGAAAGTCAAACACTTCCACGTACATTCTTAAACTATGTCCAGCGATCCAACATTATTCCGCGACTCTGCGCGGTTTTTTGCTGGTACCAGGTAATCCAACAGCCTTTCGACCATCTCATACCCCTGCGCCCTTTCGGTACGCCTCAGCAGCCTTGAATGTGCGGCTCCATCATATAGATTGCTCTACATTGGGAGGTGGATTAGCGAGCTTGCCAGCTCACAGAACGCCCTTTAGGATTTCTCCACATGGTTGTCCTTTGTCACCACTTTAGTTGTAACAGGCTCATCGTTTCAGTCGTGGTTCGCACCCTTTACTTTCACGATTAAGCTACATCAACCAGAGGAACAATTTTATTGTTCTTAGCTCTTGTGTAGCCAGCGTATTACTACGCCTGCCGGCTCACGGTCATCCAACCTGTACACTTGGTACATTGATTGTTTTTTGGATGTGGATAGATGGGGGTTTGAAACCCCAGCCCCACTCATAGCGCAGCGAACCATTCTTCACAGTACTGCGCTTTGGCTTAAGGAACAACTACAAACTGGCGGTTTGAGTTGTCGGCAATGTAATGCAGCTTCGGGAGTTGGCGACTCCTTCCGACTGCGTGAGTAAAGTTTTGGTAAAAATTATACTGAGTGGCAGTCAGTTGGATCCGCTTAATAACTCCTTTCATCCGCGGTAATCATTGTTGACAAGATTATAATTTACAGGCTTTAAAAAAGCATATGCGGTTTTGCATATTTTTTAGGAACCTTATATACACGTTTTCAATTAATATCAAAACCTGACTATCCTAGCGCTCCATCCTCTGTAATTATCAACTTTTTAGTAAATTGGTACATTTTCAAAAAATATGCAGTTTCGTTTACTCTTTTATTTTCACCAAATCATAAAATATCTAATAATTTAAAATTTTTATCAATTACAAGGACTGCCAAAAGTGAATAAATATCAAGAAAATAATTCAAAAGTTTATAATTTATCTGCTCACATCTCGCTGGCTGCATTCGCTAAATCAATCATCCATTCATTAACTGCTGATTATTTTTACTATAAAACTGGCTCTCTAACACCAGAAAACTTGGTTAGAGTTTTAACAAAATTTGATGAGTATTACTCAATAACTGAGACCAGTTTAGACCGTACACGTCGCCATGAACTTAATCAAGTCACCGTACAAATTAAGTTGCTTCAAGTGAATCACGATTGCATTTTTTATGTACTCATGGCACGAAAAGGTAAGAAAGGAAATAGCAAGCATTTATTTTTTGAGCGCGAAACATTCTCGGATGCACGAAAGAAACAACACCGAATTAAGGTTAATAATTATCAACTTGTTCGCGTAAATAAACCCGGATATGAGTTTGAAAAAGAGCAGGAGATCATCCAAGTTTTGCCTAAAAATGGAGTATGGACATTACAAATTACAGATGAATACAAGCGAACCTTACTCCGAAATTTTAAAGATGCCTTGCAACTTAGGAACTGGAATAATATCAGACAAACTTGTTATAAATTATGTGGGCTAGTACCTTTTAGTGGTGTCCGTCAAGATTATGTAGACATAAGAAAAGAATTTATGAGGACTTACAAAAAATTTGCAGCTGCAGATAAGGTACTATCAAAACAGCTCCATGATTTTTATAATTTACCAGAAAAATTACCAATCTTGTCACGAACTCGGAATAATGAAATTGAAGTATCAGAGTTACTGCAATCAATTAATTTTGAAAACTCCATACTCAATCAGCGCAAAAAACTAATGGCAAACTTAGCTAATCTTAAATAAATTTAGACAATAAAAGAGTAATAATTTATGAATTTTATAATCTGCTTAGTGATAATTATACTAATCACGTTAACATTTTTTAAATAAACTTATGGGCTAAAAATGAATAAATATCAAAAAAAAATTTCAGAAATTTATAATTTATCTGCATACTTATCATTAATTGCATTTGTTAAATCAATTACAAATTCATTAACTGATGATTATTTTTACTATAAAACTGGCTCTGTCACTCTAGAAAATTTAGCTAGCGTTTTAACAAAATTTGATGACTATTATTCAATAACTGAGACCAGTTTAGACCGCACACGTCGTCATGAACTTGATCAAGTTACCGTACAAATTAAGTTGCTGCGAGTTGATTATGTTAATTTTTTTTATATACTAATGGCGCGAAAAGGTAAGAAAGGAAATTGCAAGCATTTATTTTTTGAACGTGAAACATACTCAGATGCAAGGATGAGAAAGCATGGAATTAAGATTGATAATTATGAGATTATTCGCGTAAATAACTCCAGATATGAGTTTATAAAAGATCAAGATATCCTTAAAAATGAAGGGTGGACACTACAGCTTTCAAATGAATATAAGCGGAATTTGCTCCAAGATTTTGAAGAAGCTTTGCAGCATAGAAACTGGAATAAAATTAGCCAAATTTGCTATAAAATGTCTTGGCTAGTACCATTTAATGGAGTTCGTCAAGATTATATAGGCATAAGAAAAGAATTTATTAGCTGCTACAAAAAGACGTTAGCTGCAGACAAAATATTTTCAAAACGACTCCATCATTTACATAATTTACCAGTGAGTTTACCTAAGTTGCGCCGTATTGGTATCAATGAGGTATTTCAAAACTCTATTTTTAACTTGATTGAAAAAACAATGGCAGCCTTTGCTGATCAGCGCGCAAACCTGATGGTTAACTTGGCTAACTTTAATCAGAATGAAAAAATAATGACAAACTTTACTAATCAGCGCACAAACTTGCGGGTTAACTTAGCTAATTCTTGAGTAAGTTTAAACAACAAAAGAGTAATAATTATGAGCTTTATAATATGATAATTATAAAACCCTGGTGTGAAGTAGTATGCAGCATTTGACAATTCAGATTGCGGTAACAGTTTTAATTATCGTGATAAATCTAAGCGTATATTATTTCAAAATTCCGCAAAAAATTATCCGGCTCATTAAGAAAATTTTTAGCCCATATTGGATATTTTGCGCATATTTTATAAAATGCTACTTCACAAAATTAATTTTTAAACGCCTAAACTCAGATCAGAAAATAAGATTTTATCAACTAATCTATGGCGTTGAATGGTTAAAACTGCGGCTAGAATGTGACGGATTAAAAACATTACTGATGCTCTTAGTCTTGATTACTGGCGCGATTTTTATTCAAAATTCTGCGCTATTTATGCTGCTAATTTTTTTCTTATTTGTACCTATCGTGGTTATAGTCAATCGCCGTGACTGGGTAAAAATCATCATAGTTGAGCGGATAAATTTTAGAGATTCTGCAATTGCTGATGCAAAAATACTCCCATTCACAAAACCATACCGCAGAATATTTATTAATGATTATGGTACATGGTTTACCTTTTACGACCGCGACAACCTAGAAGAAATTTTGCATAAGGTTGGCACTCAGGGTCTGGGTGTTTCAGCATCAGGCTACATCGTACATAAAAGCGTTAATGG
>CAYIZV010000074.1:0-1133 GCA_964367915.1 uncultured Neisseria sp. | reverse complement strand
AAGTGCTATAATAACGCTAAGGAGATAGCCCTAAACCGTCAAGCTAGGGCTACCACCGTGCTAATTATTAAAGACGTTTAGCACGGGGTTTCTTCCCAATTTGAAGCCGAACTTTTATTTTAAGCGATACAAGTCCGGCTTTTTTCATTAGGAGGAAACCAATCACCGCTGTAAGCATAATGATTGCTCCCTAAATGGTTACAAAACATCGCCCCCAGCGGCTAGACTTGCCAGCCACTAAGGGCGACACGTCTAGTTTTACTTACGCAAAACTTCCATGATTTTACACCAAAACACTACCACTATATAGTCTATGTATCACAAGTATAATATTTATGTACAATATAATAAATATGATATTTACTATATTTTACATTACACCAAAACCTGGGGGCAGGAGCCGATAGGCGACGCAATGGAGCGCTAGCGGAATGGTGAGGGGGTTTACCCCCTAATTACCAACGCTTTTGTAAACCGCTACTGACTTCGTGGGCTAGTCTAGCAAAAACATCAGATTATCACGCTCTAATTACCCACCTCTAATTGAAATCACAAATTGTGATTTGAATTATCAATTAACGCAAAATAAAAACGTTGGTGTTTAAGGCATATTTAGCATTAGCATAAATTTATGGGGTTTTAAAGGGGTGAGCGCGTCGAACCCCTTTTACTAAATGCACCGCAGGTTACTTTTTAGGGGTGATAACCCCGCCAACTGGGTAGTTATCAACAACCAAAGGGTGTTGTACTTTGTAGAGTATGAAAAGTATGTTAGTATGGGGCAGATAACAGTGCTGTTTTGCTTAGATATTTTGGGCTATAAAATGGGGATTGCCCTTATTTTTGACAAAATAGCCCCGTAAATTTAAGGCGAATGCCCACTAAAAAATGAGCATCGCCCAAAATTTTAGGTAATTTATCCACAGCGTTTTGTCTATAATGATTGGAAGCTTAAATTTTGAACTTTAAGGCAGTTTCGTCAAACTGCTTATCTTGTGCAACGTGTTGATATTGCATGGTAGTAACGATTGAAGAATGCCGGAGATTACGTTGTACTATCCTAATATCAATACCAGAGTCGACTTGTATAGTTGCAGATGTATGCCTGAGCCAGTGCGTAGTTACGCTTTTAA
>CAYIZV010000073.1:8599-12512 GCA_964367915.1 uncultured Neisseria sp. | reverse complement strand
TTCCGCCCCCAAGATTATCAAGAGAGGCGACAACTAGTCTGACACAGGGGGCTTTGCAGAGAATCAGAAACTTCTTCTGAATGGACTTTCTGAGCCATGAGGAACTCCTTCTATTTTGTATATGTTTGATAACAAATGAAAATTACTTCATTATCAAATTACAGAAAGAATGGTGCACTATCCCTAGCGATACAGCGGCCACTAAAGTCATCTACCTGGCCGTCTTGCAAGCATCAAAGAGGTGGACCATGCCGATCCGGAATTGGAGGGCGGCGCTCAATCAGTGTGATATAGAATTTGGTGAACGCATCGCTGTTCACCAATAACCCCGTGGTGAACTTACACAGAAATATTTACAGGGTCCACTTGTAACTTGAGACCGCCCCCATAACGGTGCTGCAGAATAAATCTACAACTATTTGACAATTGCTATTGACATGCCTAAATTCCCATGATATAAAATAATTACAAACTAAGTAGAGGAGACATGCAAATGAAAGAATTTAAACTACCACCAACGAAAGATTTCGAGTTCGCAATTGAGCGATACTCGGCACCTAAGTGCACTACCAATGAACTCCTCTTGCTGCTTGAAGAGTCTATAAAATCCGGCTTCAAAGAAACCTCGATAAATGTGAAGTATGTTAACTCACGTTTACTCAGGGACGATGGAATTTCTAGTAACAACAACGATAGAGCCCCTACGAACAGATTCACATTTGCTGAGGTAACTTTTACACTTAGTGAAGATTTAATTTATTCATTTTATCGCCCTCTTATTGAGCAGACATTTACTTACCACAAGCCTTCAAAACAAGAGCTTTATGTATTTGCTTTTAGTCGTGCTTTTGACTCTGTTAACACTACAAACGAGAATAGGAATAAAATTGATTTTGCTACAATCTGGGATGCATTACTAAGTTCTAAAACTCCGCTTGGCTATTGTAGATCAATAATAACAGGAAATAAGTTAAGTGAGGCGCAGCTTAATTCTATCCCGCCAGTATCAGCAAGCTTCCTAGAATTCGGTCGAACACTAATGCATCTATCTGGACAAGGTTCGCTACGATTAATTTCTAAGTTTGATACTTTACACTACAAATCTTTGCTTGACTTATATTCTAGTAATAATGCTAACCCTTCAAATTTGATAGCCTTCCTTGAAGGTTCTACAAAGGAACAGATTGCTACCATTCCAGCTGCACGGATAGGCGCATTTACAACCTTATTTGCTTCTAGAGTGACAGAATCAGTGGTGAGCAAATTTTCTATCCCACAAATTTTTGCTCTTGCTAGGCATATAACTTTGGACGGATTATCTGACGGAAAAGTGTTGTATACCTTACTTACTCCGAATCAAATAAGATCAATAACAGTCACTCAATTTCTTAATTTTTCACTATTAGCTAGAGACTGGCTCGTTAAAAATCACTTTGAGATTCTACAGGGCTCTATCATCGCAACGTTCTCCGAGAGAGAGCTGACCGAAAGTACTGGTGGATCACATTTATTTAGATTATTAAATGGGTCGCAGGTAGCCAAACTAACAGGTGAACAACTAGCCTTTAAATTTTATAGCACTCAGATATTTAAGGTTTTATACATACCTGAGCAGATACGTGCGTTAACTATTTCTCAATTAACAACCAAGATTAACGGCAATGAATTATACAAGCAGCTAAGCACGAACCAACTCAGGTTTATCTCCGCAGCACAAATTAAAAGTCTACCCGCAGAAGATAAGAAGTATTTTCTTACCAGTTTATATTATGTATTGAGTGAAGACATTATACAAACACTCACTGCTACTGATCTCTTATATATGTTCGAAGGCAAGAGCCTGATCGAAAAAATTAATCATTCTCAAGCTTCTGCAATAACTGGTAAGCAATTTGAAAGCTTAAATGTAGCTTCGCAGATTTCACTAATTACTAATCATTCTAACTGGTTAAGTTCTGATGCTATTGGCAAAGTGAATCTAAGTATATTTAATTCATTGACGCAATCCGATAAATTAAATCTACTAAGGCAAAGAATAAAAGATATTTCTCCAATATTATTAAATTCAATAGACTCAAAACTTTTGGCAAGTGTTACTGATATAAAATTACTATTGCAGTCATACAATGCGGAACAAGTAGCTCTTCTGTCACGTACTCGGGCAGACGGTAATAAAGATTCATTTTCTAGCCTGCAAATAAATTTCGCTGGTATTGATAAGCCATATGAATTACTAACTCCAAACCAAATCCTTGAATTTCTCAATCCTCTCAATTCTCTCGCTAGTAGTAGTATACATCTTAAAGACTATTTCTTCAATAAGTTATTTTCTACAGAATCCATTCATTCATTAATGGGCAATACTTTATCTGGTGAGAAGCCAGATAAAGATGAAATATCCAGAGTAAATGCATTAGCTACACTAATTAAAAGTATAGATGGTAATCTATTTTATAGCCTCGGTGAAAAGGCGAAATTCAACTTAGTATGTATAGGTTATAAGTATCTAAGTAGTAATTTAATTGCCTCTCTTCATTTTATTCATCTGCAGAGTAGATTTGATCCAATGCTACAGGCAAATAAACACTGGAACCAATATCTAGAAGATACAACTAAACCATTTCATTCAGAATACAATTACGATAAGGGCGATAGAGAAAGTGAAAGTCTTCTTGATTTTCTTAGTACTGAACAATTAAATGCAATTACGACCGATCAATTCTTGAGTTTAAGTACTGAACAGAGGGAATTCTTGATAAAAGCTGTAGGATCCACTAATAAAAATATCTTTCAAGAAAGGCAGTTTGCTACTTTAGTAGCTGATCCAAAACATCCTGGTGACTTTTATGTGGTTGCAGATAGGTTGTCTAGTGCAGAAATTAAAAATTTATCACGTACACAATTAAGTGATATTTCTTCATCAAAAGACCCGTACGGAGTATTTGCAATAATACTAGGAAACTTAACCTTAGACCAACTACGTTATGAATTGAGTTCTGGTTCTATCCTTAACTCCACATTTAATTATGCCAAATTTAAGTTTGATCAGTTTGCATCATTGGAGCGTAAAGAACGTTCAATTGTATTAAACAATAATTATAAAACTATTTCTTCTCATATATTATCTGCCATTGATGGCGAAGATTTTGTTAGTTTATCTGAAACGTCTAGGGATTGGATATTAAATAATGCATCAGATCTTCTAACTCTTTTTAGTGCGTTAACTGTTGATCAATTCAAGGCATTATCATCCAGCACACAGTTAAATGTACTAAATAATTATTACTCTAGTCTTTCTTATGCAATAATTGAATCTTTAAGCCAAACTACTTTTAAGTTGCTAAGTCAAGATCTTCAGCTTTGGTATATCGAAAACAATTTTGCATATCTTAATAATGAAGTAGTATCAAATATTTCCCATCCAATATTTTCTAGCTTGAATTTAGAGGCTAGAACTTGGATTATTATTAATAAGCATAGTATCTTAGATTCTTCGATACTTAGTAGTTTGGATGAGAGTATGTTGCTTCTATTGATTGATAGAAAGCCTCTTTACCAATACCTAAGCCCTTCAACCATTGGATTACTTAGTTCTGCTCAGCTTGAGATGCTTGTGGATGGTAAAACCTTATTACAGAGGCTAGACCAGAAACAGATCGTTGGGCTAACTAAAGACCAACTGATAAGTTTTTTGCATAAATTAACGCCGTCACAGGTCGGTGCTTTAAGTACCGACCAGCTCTTAGCTATAAGACCTAATTCTACCTCACGTATACCCCCTACTATAATATTTAATATGTTAACGCCTGATCAGGTTTCTGGTCTAAGTATAAGGCAGTTGCTATCTCTTAGTTCAAATATTCCTTTATTTAAAACTCTAAGTCCAGCCCAGTTGGTTGGGGTGACTGCGGAC
>CAYIZV010000073.1:0-8499 GCA_964367915.1 uncultured Neisseria sp. | reverse complement strand
GCGTTTTCTCCGTCACATATTACTTTACTGATTAATGGTATTCCTTTATTTAAAACTCTAAGTCCAGCCCAGTTGGTTGGGGTGACTGCGGACCAATTTAAAAATATTAGCCCAGATAACCAACTCTGGCTTATTAATAATAGACTTAATCATCTTGGGAAAGATATTATTGCAGCGTTTTCTCCGTCACATATTACTTTACTGATTAATGGTATTCCTTTATTTAAAAATCTTAATGCTATTCAAATTTCTGGTCTAACTATGTCACAGTTGAGCTTAGTATATGGTGGCATGCCCGTATATAATCAGCTAACATCAACCCAAGTAAGCGGGTTAACTAGTTTTCAGTTGAATTCCAAAATTGGAACTAGAGCCCTGATTACAATTATTAATTCGACTCAACTTAATCTATTAAATCTGAATCAATTTTTAGGTTTAAATTTTTCCAGTCAACTCTTTGTTGTTAATAATAATCATTCAACTCTTAGCTTATCAATTGTCTCTGGATTGACACCTGGTTTGATGAAAGCTATTTCCCCAACTGCAAGATCTTTCCTAATTAATTCAAGATATTCTAGCTTAGATACTAGGGTCATAGATACGATAAGTAGTACAGAGTTTAAAATGTTGGGCACAATTAGTAAAAAGTGGATTATTTCAAATAGATATGCTAACCTTTCTCGAGATATCATTGGCGTTCTTACTCCGAATGAATTTTGTATACTCGTAAATGGAAAGGCTCTATATTACTACTTGAGCTTAGATCAAATTTCTGGCATTACTCCTGCACAATTCAAGGACTTTGACATAAGATCCAGATTTTTTATCATTACTGCCAGATTGTCGTCCCTTTCCGCCGATATTATCGGACTATTTACTCCGCTAGAATTTATGATCCTTGCTGATGGTGGTTTAAGTGTGTACAAATCTCTTAGTAACACCCAAATTTCTGGTATCACCCCAGAGCAATTTAATAATTTTTCAGTTGATACTCAATATTGGATCATAAGTAATAAATGCACATACCTGAATGTATTTATTATTCCAATCCTAAGAAGTGATCATTTAAGTTTATCTGTAGAAACTAGCGCGCTGTTTCAATTACTTTCAGCCAATCAAGTGAGCTATTTGACAGCAAAACAACTAGCATCTTTTGTTTTTAATCAGCCATTATTTCAATTATTAAGTGAAGAGCAGTTTGCCGGCATTACTGCTGACCAATTTAATGGCTTTTCCAAAACTGCCAAGGAATGGTCTATAATTAATAGACACTCTTATCTTGACAATAAAATTATTGGGCTTCTTAATATTAGTGAGATTCAAACCAGCATAAATGGTACCCCCCTATATCAATTGTTGACTATTTATCAGGTTGCTGGACTATCAGCATTACAACTTGAATCAATCAGCTTTAACAATATACCATTCATTCAATTATTAAGTGAAGAGCAATTTGCCTCTATTAGTGCTCCACAATTTAGAAATTTGAGGTCAGATACAGTAACTTGGATTATAACTAATAGATACAAAAGTATTGATGTGAGCTGTATTAAACTTCTAACGGATAAGCATCTCCAGATAAGACTTAATGGTAATTTATTTTATGAATTGTTGACTGCTACTCAGGTTAGTGGACTTTCAATCTCGCAGCTAAATTACAACATTTTTAATTTACCTTTATATCAATTATTAAATCCAGTACAAATAGCTGGTATTACAATCGATCAATTTTCGGGCTTTAATCTTTCTGCAAAGAGTAATATTATTATTAACCGACTTGGTATATTGTCTAATGAAATTATTAGTTCCATTACCAGTCAAGAATTCTCTAGCTTTTCTAATTCTGTAGTTAATAAGCTAGTCTCAGTCGAGTATTTAGGCGCTCTTAATCCTTCGGTTATTCCACAATTGACTATGCTATCTTTGCAGAACATCTGCAGAATGGGGATTCAGCATCAGATTAAGGGTAGCCAAATTGCAGCATTAACTACGCAACAATTAGAATTTCTAGTGGGGTATTTTACTGACAGTCAGATTGCTAGTATAACAAGCTCTCAACTAGCAAGTTTTTCAACACTAACCAAGCAAATTAATTCACCAGCTATCAGTTTCTTAAATAACCATCAAATATCCCTATTAAATGCTTTACAACTTACTTCTAGCGTTCTATCTTCGATGCGAATGGATCAAGTTCAGTATATAAGCAGAAGTGCTATATCGAGTATGAATTATGATACTTTGTCTGAAATAATGCATATGTTAACTTCAGAGCAAATGAGCGGCATTGTTTCTACTGAGACCTTGTTAGCAGTCAGCAAGTCAGGCAATCTCAATACTTTTGCTGCAGGCATAATTAATTTGTCTATCGACCAGCTTGAAACACTGCAACAATCCCTATATCAACAGGCTTCTATTGTGGATTATAGTTTAGGCAAGTCAGTCAGCTTAAGTAAAGGTATATTTAACTCTTCTTTCTCTACACTTTCTGAAAATTATAATCTTTCATCGATATTAACTACATCAATGAAGGATTATAGCGTTGCCGCAGATTTGCTCAGTTATTCTTCCTTTTCTTTAGCACAATCTCCTAATGATTTTGATAGACAAAGATATAATAATATCATTAATGAACTCACAACTACCTTTAATGATGTAAAAGATAATCCATCTAGCCTTAATTATTTTCTAAAGCTAGCATTGTTGGCTTTAGAATTAGATGTAAAATCATCATATCACAAATGGACAATTACACCTCAAAAATACATAGATAATCCTATTATTTTAAATAAAAAAGTTGACGATCAAAATACAGCTGATTTACTTGATGCTGCGATAACGTTGTCAGGAAAATTTTACTCGTATACTTCTGAGGCAGTCCGCTCAGCTAGTAAGGATGGCAGTAAACTGGACGAGAAATTTGCTTACAATGTATCCAGACTAGGATTGAGTGCAATTGGTGCTTTCTCCCAGTTAATCCCTTTTTTAAGTGCATCTAGCACATATGCTGGAAACTTCACTTTCAATTACTTTATGAGTGCTTCTGCCTCTATCGTGTCTATAATACAGGCAACTCAATCAACCCGCAGTAATGCTCCACTGAGCCCACTTGCTTTATCAACGGTAGTTTCTCAAGGAGCGGCTGGCTTACTCTCTCTTACTCGTGGTTTTGCCCGTGCAGCAGGGGAATCCACTCTCAGCAACTTGCGGGAAAATTTAGCCCTAAATGTTAGTTATTTAGACGATCTTGTACCTAGAATCGAAAGTGCCCACCAAAACGTGCAATATTTAACTAATATCGCAAATGGTAGTATTCTCTCTTTGCAAGATGCAAGTCAACTGCTAACCGCGGCAACTCAGAGGCTTAAAGATGCGAGCACATCTATGATGCGTGAATTTGGGAGTCAAGGTCTTAGATATACTGTACCTACTACATTAGATGATTTTAATTACAGGTTTGATCCTGTCGATGCTGAGAATATTCTAAACGCTGGGACTCAACAGTTTAAGGATTACGTTGCTTCCCAAGACAATCTACTCAAAGCATATAGAGATGCACGAGATTTACTGGAGGTGGCTTATAAAAATAGATCAATTGAAGCCAATGCAAGTAGCATTTCGGCCAATCAATCAATGGAAATAACTGAAGCTTTGGAACTGCAAAAAAGGGCCACTGAGCGTGCGATTGATGATCTTAAGGCTGCAGAGCTTGTAGCAAAAGAGAATATGTTTATCTTTTCTCAGAGCCTAGGGCTTGCTCTTGCCGTTATAGCCACAGTTAATCCTACGGCATTTATGGGGGCTCAGAGCTTAATTGATCAGTCGAATTCAGCAGCTTCCGATGCGAGATTTTACAAAATGGATGGAGACTCTTCTAATGCCGACGCATTAACAATATTAGCTGACTATTATCGTAAGAGTGGTGTAATGGCGTATGGTGGAGCAGCAGTCAATAGTATATCTGGCCTTTTTCAAGCCACTGCCTCGGGTGCAGCATTGATTGGCGGCATGACGAGTATGGCTGCTCTTGCTCCAACAGCGGTTGGAACTGTAATGCTATTAATCACTTCTCTGGCACAAATGGTTACGGCCTTTATGAATTTGAAGCATAGAGAAGATAATGGTATAAAAATTGGGGATGTTAAGAAATCAGTATCCGAAAGTTTACTGTCTGGATTCAGCAAAGAAGTCAAATCAATGCTTTCATCTTTGAACATAATTGAAAATCTAGATAAAGGCTTGGTAACAAGATATGCATTGCTTGGGGGGATGACACTTAGCAGCATTCAGGCCACCTTAGGTATAAATGCTAGTAGAGGCTTTGCAGGACGAAGTATTTTTTCAGAAATGTACAGTTATTCTTCAGACAACTTTAGTCAAATATTTAGCAAGGGATCTAATAATGATATTATTGCAGGGAACGGGCAGAGCTTCTTGGCAGCCTCAACTCAGCAATATTTTGATTTATCTGAATATGTTGATACCACTACGTATAATGGAGCAACTTCCAATAATCCCATTGTCACTAGTATAGTATTCGTTAATCCGTTAACAATCCCAGTTTCAGAGGTAAGGCAGTCAGAGATTGTAGGAAAACATTCAGAAACTACTCAATACCTAGATAGAAATACCTCAGGTGTAACATTAAATGTAGCAAAGGCTGGGATGTCTACAAATCAGTTAGTAACGATTAATCTTACAAACCTTATTGCAAACTATATCTCAGGAGTAACCGATATACCGCGTTTTGATTTTTGGACCATGATTAAGATGAATTCTATGGGCCTTACTCAAAAAGTAATCAACCTTTCTTATAGGCTTTTACTTGGGAATGCTCAATACTATATTATTGCTGGCGTGCAGAACACAAGTTATGAAAATGCAGAAACTAACTCAGCGTCAGGGCATACAACTATAGACTATAATTATATTAATAAATTAGAGGATTCCTCAATAACTAGTATGGCAGGAACTAGTGCATTATCAGTTAATAAGATACTTTCATCAAAGGTAGAATACTTTCAAGAAAATAGCTTTAATACTACTAGTGCTTCCGTTGCTTCAACTGGTTCAGAAAAAGGCGTTTATATTGGATTTACTACTGTAACTAATACTGGTATAAATAAGTTAGTTAATCCATATGATATAATTATGGCTAATAGTAATGTGAGGAATATAATTTCCTCTAATGGTTCAAGTAATATACTAAGTGGATATGGTGGTATGGCACTTCAAATTGGTAATAGTAGTGTATTAGTTACTAAAAATAGTGCTAGATTTAATAATGGCCGACTCATGTCGGTTGATGACAGACTAAGAAATATAGTTCCTGAGCTCTTGGTATATCAAGGATATTCCTCACTTGTTCAAAATACTTCAACAGGCAAGATGCAAATTAAATCTAAATTGACTGGGAATGTGACCACTATGATAAGTAATGTTTTAAACTTTAATAGTATATTATTCTCAGTGAGTTCAGATAATAATGATTTATCTATTATTAACACCGAGAGTGGTCTGAGCGTATCTATTTTTGATTTTTTTAGTAATTTCTCACTTCAAACTATAAAGATAGCATCAGCTGGGATTATTCAAACAATATCCGGAACCAGTTTATGGAACTCGGTTAATAGTGCGGTCTCTTCAGCACTAGTTAATGCTGCAAAGTATTCCATTCAAGCTAGTGCTACAGTTACCTCAGCAGCAAGTTTGATTTACAACAATATTAAGCAGGCAAATAATATTATTGGCAATAAAACATCAAGGCTCGGCAGTGGTATCGCTTCATTAGTTGGAGGCTCCTTTAATAAATCAGAGATATTGACTACTGCTAATGGTATTGTTGCTAGCAATAACCAGTATAGGAAATCTGTCTCTATATCTTCATCTGATACCTTCTCTGGTTCTCTAGATCATAATACTGTGCTAGATTACAGTTCCATTACTCCTTCTACACTGAATGATTATTTCGCTATTGACTTTAGCGGTTATGGATCTGGTGTTGCTAGAAAGGGTGTTTACAGCTCCCCTTCATTGCAAGATGTGAGAGGCGTTGACACTTTCACTGGCATTTCTCAAATACATGCAGCAAATGTTAATTCAACATTTACGAATATAGTCGGAGATATAGACTTTGCAGTAAGTGATTCCAAGGTCAATATATTTGCGCTCGGAAGCCTAAATGCTAATATAGGTATTAGTATGAACGGTGCAGATTTAGACTTTACTGCTACTAGTGCTTCTACAGGACAAATTATAATTAAAGCTCCTCTGGGCGAATCAAAATTGCATGCTGCTATAGATCAATTTGGCAATGGTATTTTACAGATATTGGGTAATGGCATCTCTTCTACTATAATTTTGTATCATTTTTATAATGTGTACACTGGTAAAGCTGATACTTCTATTTATAAAGGATTAAAACTTTATACCTCAAATGCCAGTGATAAGTATCTTAATGGTGCCGCTCTAGATAAATTTATTCAGGCCCAAGCTACTTATGCAGGTAATAATCCTACATTTTCAGCACATCAAGTGTCTGCTAACTTCAGCGTTGCTGATTATATGATTAGTGCAAACATTTGATGTTCGACAGTTTATTTTTTTCCAATCTAGGAAAGGTACTTTATCTATGGTCTCTGTCTAATATTCACTCAGATTGTCCAGTTAATTTACTTAACCAATATGTATACCAACCTTTGCAGAGGAAGCAATTTTATATACTAGAGAGTAGCAATGGGATCCCATTGGTATACATTAGTTGGGCTTTTTTATCTCTTGAAGCTGAAGTTAAGTATTTGAGTAATCCCTATTCCTTAACGAATGATGATTGGAATAGCGGCGATAGAATTTGGTTTACAGATATGATTTCGCCATTCGGAGAGAGATTTACTAGGGAGCTTATAGATTTTCTGAGGAATGGTTTATTTTCTTCAAAAATTGCAAGAGCTCTACGTGTTAAGAGTGGTAGTTCTATGGCTAAGGTTATACCCTATTGGGGTGCAAATGTAAGCTTTGAGGAGCGTAAAAATACGTTGAGATACTTGTATATGACGGCTAAGATTTTATATGCAGATAGTAAAAAAATTGTTTGGGATAGATAGCTCACCCTAAATAATCCAGACCCCTCTGATTTATTTGTATAAATTTCTGGTCGGTTTCAAACTCCAAGTGCAAGAGAGTTAGTGATGCCGATTTTATCAGCCCAGTAGGTTCTGGCATAAAATAAGGGCTCTATATGATTCGTAGAGGGTAAAGCATAATTTACCGATGAACAGCGAACAACTATTTAGCCAGGCTATAGGACTATCTGCACCGTGGCAGGTGCAAAAAATAGAGTTTTCACCTTCGGATACGGGAGGCAGTGAGCTGGGCTTTGTTCGGAAGGGCCGTTATTCCATCCTAAGTTCTGTCAAAATAGTACTTTTCCAAATTGGGTAATATCTCATGCCGTATAAGGAACGAGACAAGATCAGCTTGTATTTCCCTAGCGGGGATCTTAAAGCTCAGTGCATTAACCAAGCGTCTTACATTGAAGGAGTCTCTGGTCGTGCGTTGGCGCACATCTGACCTTCCGAACAAAGCCAGTTAGAACAGCTCTGGCCCTGAATAATGGCCAGCTATGTTTTGCAATATAATCGCAGGGAACCAGAAACACTTGTAACTTTAGACCGCCCAGCATTAGATCGGTTTATGCTTGAATTTGGCGACAGAGTCCCGCCACTAAGATAGTTGACTCAAACAGCATTTACACAGAATTTTTTTACAGGCCCTTGGAGTTAAACATGAACAGATTTTATAAATTAGTTTATTCAAAGAGGCTTGGAACTCTTATAGTTGCTTCTGAGCTATGTAGGTCCGCATCCAAAGGCGGCTCTAAGATCGCCGGAACTGCAGCTTTACTTGCCCTTAGTTTTGTTGGAGTGGAGTTGCGAGACGCCCACGCTTTTACCAACCCGGTTACCTCCAAAACTGTGTACTTCGAAGTAGTAACTTCTGGCACCCAAAATATCGACGTATCTGGAGTTGCATCAGGGACTGTAGTGCTCGAAAGTGGTGTTCAAAATGTTAATTCAGGTGGATTCACTGATCAAACCAGCATTAGTAGCGGTGGTGTTCAAAATGTTAATTCAGGTGGGTTTGTTTTTAGAGGTACGATCACTGATGGCGGCATTCTAGTCGTTGGATCGGGTGGCCAAACCAGTGCAACATTTATATCCAGTGGGGGGAAACTGCTTGTCACCTCTAACGGTAGCGCATTTTTGACCACCATAAGTTCTGGCGGTGCTTTGATTACTACTATTGGCACTGGTATAAATACAGTAATAACTGGTTCGACCCCAAGCGGTGCTTTCTCAGTCAGCGGTACCTTGGCCTCCAATGTAGTGCTTTATGGCGGTGCTATTCTTAGAGTTTCCAATGGCGGCGTAGCCTCTAACACCCTCATTAGTAGTGGCGGTACTCAAGAGATTAGCTCTGGCGGCGTAGCCTCTAACACCCTCA
>CAYIZV010000072.1:0-12744 GCA_964367915.1 uncultured Neisseria sp. | reverse complement strand
TGAGCATATTCAATTGCTTCATGTAATTGTGGTCGTGCTAATTTTGTACCAGTAATTTTTTCTTGAACGATGCGTTCACACCCGACATTACTTAGCGCATCAATTTGTAGATTTAAATTTTGATCTAACGTTGATAATCTTGCATAACCAATGTTCATTGCAAATATCCCCATTGTATAAAGAGATTTTTAAACTTTGGATTAGTTTTATTTATTAAGAAAAATAAATATTCTGGAGCGATATCTAAGGTACCATTTAACCAGGTAACTACACCCCATTCCTCTAATTTGGCTTTTCTAAAAAGTTCTTTATCTTTTAATGGTGCAAATATAGTTCCACTTTCTGGTAGATCTTGCAAATCAACTATACCTTCAGTACCATTATCAAACTGTAATGCTAATTTATAATCTTCGGTGTATCGACAAGATTTAACATGTAACATAATTATTACTCCAATGGTGTAATTGCTTTTAATGGTTCGCGTTTTTGCGCTAGTTTCCAATCCTTAAGTCGCTCTGTTCTATGTAATTTAACCCATTCAAAAACAAGATTAAGCGCGTGTCGCGGAAATTTATCCTTAATTACAAGATTATTAATATCTACAATGATTTAATATTCTCCGTATCGAGTATGGATGTGCGGTGGATTATGATCTCGCTATTGTATCATAATAATAATTTCTAAAAATCGTGATATCTCTGGCATAACACTTTTGTTAAAAATGTGTAAATTCTCACATAAAATCAAATAAATTTACACTTTGATTATTTTATGAGATATTTTACTATTTTACGATGTTAATTAGTCTTTTAATTTAAGAGCCTACAGTCAAATGAAAACCTTCAATCTATACACACTACATTTAACATCCTAAAATGTGCTCTACAAGCTTAAAAAGAGCTTATAATCGTGGTTTAATCTTTAGTTAAGTCAAATCCACATCGTGTTCTAATTATCAACTTTAAAATTAATTAAATAAATACGTTAATATTTACTGATAATATTTAATAACGCTAAATGTTAGGGGTGTAGCGGGCTACACCCTTACTTTTTATACATGACATGTGGCTAAGGACTGGCTGATTACGAATGAGGCATTGCGACATACCATGTAACACGATGAATTATTTTAATTTTTTATTAAAATGTAGTGTTCCAGCGTTATGTTTTTTTTTCATCTAGATTTATTTTTATCTATATATATTTATTGACATAAGAAGGACATAAGAAATGACATAGGGGTAATGTAATATGCTGAATTGTAATAATAATAGTTGATTTTTAATGTAGTGTTCCAGCGTTATTAACATGTAGTGTTCCAGCTGTACCGCATGTAGTGATACTTCAGAAAAATGTAGTGTTCCAGCGTTATCTTGCTATTTTAATGTAATGTTCCAGCGTTATGCATGTAGTGTTCCAGCGTTATTTTTATTTTGTAATTACAGTTAACTTGTCGTCTTTTATTTTATATTTCCAACCTAACTTAGAAGATAAGTCTGCCATTGATATTTTAATATGTCTTCTAAATTCGATAATGGATAAATTACTGCGAGATAATTGTTTTAAAAAGTCCATTGTTAAAGGGTAAATATTGTCACTTGAACTATATAAATGATATATCCACCTTGCTAATTGAGATTCTCCTATGATTCTTCTTTCGTCATGATTTACAATTGAATAATCACCGTCAAGGATCTGAGGATTTTCTTTAGATGGTTGTCCAAATATTGTTAATAATCGTTTATTAAACCTAATTTGAACTTCACCGTTGTCTTCATTTACTAATACATCATCAAGTAATGAACCAACATACCATCCTCTTGCTTTATTTTTGGAGTTTACATTGATTTCCATTTCTATCTGTCCACCTTGCAATCTTTTTAATCTATTAAATACAGTTTTTGCATTTGTTCCTGTTTGTGTCAGTCCTAATTCTTTTAGTATTCTGTATTTACTAGTAGTTAAAACATTATTCGATTGCATTATTTTTGCCATATACACAATAGTATCCCATGTCATTAAATCAGTTTGGTCTAGAGCTTCTCCACTATATTTAATCTTGTATTGTTCAAATGAAAATATTTCACAATTCTTCATTTCTTGTCTAGCGCCTTTTTTTACCATACCAAATAAAGCACTTCTAATAAATGCATTTGGTATCGGTCTTCTATCTTCAAAGACTAATGGTAATAATAACTGAACTGGCGTATTTTCTAACTCTTCATTTGCTTTTTTTATCAATGATTTTTTGAATTCGTCTATCTTTTTATCTAAATTTTTATTCATCTAAATGTCACCATAATATAAGAAAAATATATATTTTCATTATGTTTTTTATAAGTATCCGTCCCTAATTAACTTTTCTTTAATTGCTGCTAATATGTAAGATGATTTTGTGCCATGATGCCGAGATTCTAAAATCTGGTCCCATTCTAAAGGGAGGGGTACGAGTTTTGGTTTTATTTTCTTATCCACATTTTTTCTCGATTGATCTTCTACAGCAGAACCTGTTGCAAGAGCTGCAATGTCACCATAATTTTTTTTACTCATTTTAAAAATCCTTATATTTTTATTATATTTTAAATATGTTTTTTATACGTATCTGCTAATAATTTCTCTATTTCTACCGCTAGCAGTCTATATTCATTATCTCCTTTAGAGTTTGAAGAGTATTCTCCAATAGATAAGCCTTGTCCTACTGCATTTGCAATATCACTACGTTGTCTAATTATACTGTGAAATAGGTTAAAGTGTTGCGTAGAAATAATAAGATCTCTTAACTCATCAAATCTCTTTATATTAGGTAATACATTACTGATAACTACATGAGCTTTAATTGTACCCCCAGATTTACTTGATAAATCCTGTAGTACACTTTGGAAATTCATTAATCCCATAACATCAATAGTTCTATCTGTTGTTGGAGATATTATTAAATCCGACATTAATAATACCGCTCTAGTTAAATTAGTATCTGCTCCAATAGTATCAACTATGAATAAATTGTTTTCATCGCTATCTTTATAGATATTCTCCAATTGAGGTATACTGGTGATTGCCATAGACTTAAAAGAGTTTGTTTTTTTTGACCTAATTTTATTTAGCTGATATGTTGACTGTTGCACATCAGTATCTACTAATACAGGATTATATTTAGCTAAGTAGTACATTAAATTCATTACTATGGTGCTTTTAGATACACCGCCTTTACTTTGCGCAACTGCTATAATCATTTATAAAATCCTTATATTTTTAATATATATTATATAACATAATTATAAATTATAGCATATAGCAATGTTCAATGATTTATTTTTTAATAAAAAAAAGGACACTTAATAGTGTCCCAGTGAAATTACAAAAAATCTTGTAATCAATAATATTGCTTTAATTAAAATGTTTTAGCCATTCTAATTAATATTTACTTTATATTTTTCTTTAATCTCTGGCCAATAACATGACAGAAAATCCAAGTTAACGTAAAAATTACATAAGCAATTTTGTGTTCATGGTAAATGGTGAATTCCCAGATGAACATTGCCAACATAGACAATTTTCTGATTAGATCCAAGATCCCGATTAAAGGTCTGGTGCTGAATACAAGTTTAAATATTCGTGTTAATATATTAATTTGATTTTTCATGATGAACTCCTCTAAAACATAACATTAATAATATATTTGAGCAGAAGTTTTGACGAAATAATGAACTAAAAATAGAATAACTAGCTGATTTTAGCTATAAAATAAATATGGTCTGGTTTTAGATAATGACTAAGTTGGTGGTAGTTGTGGGGCTTTAATGCAAAAGTCCTTGCTTGCTTTAATGCAAACAAGAACTTCTAAAGAACACTAATTACTATCTACTAGCTGGTTGTCCTGGAATGTAGTTATTCTAAACTGCATTATTAAATCTGTCAAATTCATTTGTTAGTTTAAGATTTTGCTGCAATCAACTTCGTGGTCTTTCAGTTTATCGCTACTAACATCGCCAGGTAGCGTATTTTGGTAGCTAAAGCATTTCTGGAAGTTATATAATGAGTCCTAAAATTAGGACCAGTAACAAAGAAACAAACTAGCCCTTTTGATAAAATATACTACTCTAAAAAAGGTTTAAAAATGGCTAGAAAAACAAATTACGATAAAGGTTTTAAATTTAAAGTTGCCTTAGCGGCTTTAAAAGGCGATAGAACTTATGATGAAATCGCCACTGAATTCAATGTTTCCAAGTCTTTAATTAGTAAATGGAGCATTGAACTCCAAAAAAATGGAGCTACGGTTTATAGCAAAGAAAATAAATCTAATTTGCAGGAAGCCAATGAACAGAAGCTTTACCAGCAAATTGGTCAACTAACTATGGAAGTTGACTTTCTAAAAAAGTTCCAGAGCAAATTCGCGAAATAGATCGCCGTGCGTTTTTGCATAAATACCGTGGATCAAGCAAGCTTAGCATGCGTAAACAATGCGAGCTTTTGCAAGTAAGCCGGAGTAGCTTTTATTATGAGCCACGTCCGACTGATGATCAACAGCTTATTGATTTAATTATTAAAATATGGACAGAAGATCACAGTAAAGGATACCGTATGATTACACACGATCTTCGAACCTATTATAAGTTTTTAGTTAATAGCAAGCGAGTGCGCCGGCTCATGCTCAAAATTGGGATTAAAGGCATAATTCCTAAACGCAATTTAAGCAAGAATAAAAAGCCACTGTATAAATATCCGTATTTACTGAAAAACCTGATAATTAATCAAGCTAACATGGTGTGGTCGACGGACATTAGCTATGTTAAATTGCCATCTGGATACATGTACTTGATTGCTATCATTGACGTATATAGCCGTTGCATCTTGGGCTATGAAGTTAGTAACACTTTGGATACTGAGCCTTGTGTCCGTTGTTTGGAGCGTTGCATTGCTAAATATGGTGCTCCAGTAATTATGAATACGGATCAGGGCGTTCAATATACCAGTCACGAGTGGATAAACAAGATCAAAGAGCACAATATCCAAATATCAATGGACGGCAAAGGACGCTGGGCTGACAACGTCTGGATTGAGCGCTTCTGGCGCACTATCAAGTATTGCAGCATCTTCATGCACGGAGTTGAAACGGTTAAAGATCTAAAAGCTGAAGTTAAGAAGTTCGTAAAATACTATAATGAGCGACGCCTTCACTCTTCGCTAAATTACCGACCGCCGACGAGTGTCTATACACAAAGCAACGCTACTAACGATGGTCAATTTGTACAACTTTGCTGTTCAATTGCAGCACATAAAATTAAAAAGGAGAAAGCCCGAGTCAAATACGAAAAACGAGCTAAACAAAACCATACGAAATACGCGGCTTAGTTTGTTTCTTAAAATAGTTAATTAGTGGTCTTGACAAATGGGCGCATTATATTATAGTCTCGTCTTATTTCATTATTAGATGGTTTATTACTTTCTAATATTTCAAAGAAAGATTTAGCTTTTTTATATGTTAAAGTTAAATCAGCAGTGAATGATGATGTTGCCATAAATACGTATCCTTGAATTGGTTTGTTTATGCGAACTGGCTATATTAGTACGTTATTATACCTCCCAGCTGTTTCGATTAGGTGGCTTGTTTATTTGCACAGCAAAGCAATTCACATTAGTTGTTAGCGTTGAAAAATGCTGAAAATAGCTTGCAAACTGAACGCGTTCTGATTCAAACTATTTTCTTGGTTAAAAGCTGGTTACAACATCAGAAAATACAACGTTTTATTTAATGTTGTATCTCATAGAAAATTATTCAGAAATAAATAAATCTGGGGTTTGGGAATGGAACCACTTTTAGGGTTATTATTTTAGAGATTCCCATAGCGTGTTACATGTAACTTAGATATACCAAGGTTTTGCTACAAATTCCAAAAAAATCTGCGGTTTGGGAATGGCACCCCAATAACATGGCAGAGAATCCAAGTTAACGTAAAAATTACATAAGCAATTTTGTGTTGGTGGTAAATGGTGAATCCCCAGATGAACATTGCCACCATCGACAATTTTCTGATTAGATCCAAGATCCCGATTAAAGATCTGGTGTTGAATACAAGTTTAAATATTCGTGTTAATATATTAATTTGATCTTTCATTATGAACTCCTCTAAAACATAACATTTATAATATATTTGAGCATAAGTTTTGATGAAATAATGAACTAAAAATAGAATAATTAGCTGATTTTAGTTATAAAATAAATATGGTGTGGTTTTAGATAATGACTAAGGTGGTGGTAGTTGTGTGGCTTTAATGCACGCAAGGACTTCTAAAGAACACTAATTACTAGCTACTAGCTGGTTGCTATGGAAAGTAATTATTCTAAACTGCATTATTAAATCTGTCATAATGTTAATGAATTGAATGAGGAATAGCTAAAACACCAATTTCTGGGGATGGGCTAAAATACCCAAGTTGAAGATTGAAAATAAAGATCTGCAACTTCAAAAGGATCAGAGCCAAGCCAAGTTGGAAAGAGTTATTACAAAGCTGAATAACCTGCCGTGCGCCTTAAAAGTAAGCCTATCTTACCAGTGGAGTAACAAATTAGTTAAATGCAGCAAAGTAAATTTAAAGAGGCATTGGAAGCAATAAAGGTTGCATTAATAGAAAAAAGTGAGTTGAATTTCCAACTCACTTTTTTAGCAAACTAGTAAATTTACCACCAGCCTGTACCAACCACATTGGCTTTGGTTACAGGTCCGTACCATATATTCCAGATGCCCCAGTTATTTTGATATGAACCATTACTAGACATATAAATGCTTTGATTTGGATTATTCAAAAAGCTTATTATATAGAATGAATTCGAGGACCAATTTTCGCTCATAATCCCCCACGAAATTACCTCATTCCACACGACAGGAATATTTGATTGACAAAACTGTACTCGCTGGCCATTTGCAGCCTCCAGGTTTACAGTTTCTAAGCCGGAAGCGCATCCAATTGCGCCAAAATTTCCTGCAAATCCATTATAATTTCCGACCGCCATAGTATAAGGTACAATCAGATTATCAAACCCTGATAACGTGGATTGCAGATTTATATATTCTTCCACCATGGTAATTCCCTGTGAACCTTCATAGGTAAAACTTCCATGAGTGTCTTGTCCATAATTAATTGGGTTAGGGTCATTGAGAGAAGTCTTAGAAAATAAATTGCTATTGGTTGTGGAAATAGGTATCACACTCATACGGCCACCGTTTTGATACATATCGGCGCTTGTTATTAATGTCCAGTAGCCCCAGTCAGCGACGTTACAATTACTCCAAGAGCTAGCACAATTTGAACTAGATCCATAATTAGCAGGAGGAAAGGCCTGCTCACCTGGACCAGAACCAAATATGGATCCTGTTGGCGGTGAATTGAACTCATCAACAATACTCCTAGCGCTGGTATTGTTATTTTTCCAATAATTACACATCAGATATTGGGTTGCCTTACCAGTTGGACTATTAGCTGCACTAGGTTGCCAGAAATATAAATCTCCAGTTAAATCACCGAGGGTTTGTCCAATTTGACAGGCGTATAAGTTACTTGACACATTACTAGCCCTGGTCAGCTGATTATTGCTGTTTATAAAATATGGCTGCAAAGTATTATTATTCCATTCTCCATTATTTACTGGTTGACCATTTATGTCAGAATACATCATTGGACAGCTTTGGCTATTAATGGCTTGGCTAATATTGTTATTATAAAGACCTGGGTTTAAAGCATAACTTTGGGTCGCAGATTCACAACGGCTTTGATCGATTAAGCCCTTATATTGATAAAAAACCGCTTGGTTCTTATAACTATTTCCAGGTAGGAGTGATAAAGCACTCTGTACCTTTGAACCTAAGGTTTGTACAAATGACTGATTAATTTGTGCGGCTTCACTTGCTGAGGTTGTCTGTTGGGTGAATTGGGTTTTGCTAGCTGGTAGATTTACATAAAAAATTGCACCAGGTTCCACTAAAGGATGTTGCATAATGCTTGGTTTATCACTGATCATATAAGAAATGGTATTATTAAACAGCACATTAATTCGAGCGGCATAAAGTTTGGCGAGTTGATTCTGGGCATCATTATAGGCCGCAACCTGTGTTTGCGTTGTAGCAGTACTACTCTCTGACATTACTGCATTATAATTATAATAAGTTCCTGCCACCTGTCCTAGTGATGGAATCATTAAATTCGGCATTGATGATGTCGTGTAAGCATAAAAATTCATTCGATTAATCATCCACTCGATTGTATAACTTTGTTGTAATGCTTTTAGTTGTGACAAATAGATAGCCGCTATGGTATCATTGTACTGGTCAAATAATGGTGCGACCGTAGGGTTGGACGTACCGTCACCATTCGCTTTTGAAGCCAGTGCTATGGGTAGCTGTGCCATGAAAGTATTATTCAGTGATTTATAGGTTTGAATTAGTGCTGAATTGGAATTAACATTCACCTGAGTAAAACAATTGTTGCTACAGCCAACATTTAAGCTGCTCCCAGAAATATTTTGTACTGCGTTTTGAAACCCAATAGCATAAGCAATTGAAAATGTTCCAACTGCCAAGCGTGGAAAAACTTGGCTAGCCATAGTTAGTAGGTTTGCACCAGCTACTGGCACGCCATTGTTAGTTAACCCAGCCGCATCCATTAATTCCTGATATACACCATTGGATACAAACTGTCCCTTTGAGCCACCGCCATCAATATAACTATTAGCATCACTTAAGGACTGTTCATAAAGACCTGTGAATTGCTGTGCTACCGCAACGTTTTGTTTATAAAACTCATTTTGCAACGTGAGAACATTCTGCTGAAGTTGTGTAATTTGGTTATCCATGTAATTAATCTGGTTGGCAATCTGGGTTTCTAGAGAGGATATGCAGCTCATGGTGTCCGCCGCAGTTGTATCTGTAGTGCTACCAGCGATAGTTGCAATACTGGTTCCAATAGTCATAGCAGCACCCATTTCAGGACCCATGAAATTCGCGAGTCCGTCCGCCACGCTATACGCGGTACCAATAACCTCACTAAACACACCTCCATCATTAGAACCATCGCCCATCAATGGTGCACATTGGGCATTATTAAACGTAAAAGTTTGAGTCGTGGCATTTAATGCTTTACTTGACTGCGTTGCTCGGGAAATAGGGTAGTTACGATGATGATGATCAATTTTATTATAGCGAATTGGACCAGCAACTGCTAGAGCATTGGTTGATTCATCTACTTCACCTACTGGTGGTGCCACTTGCTGAGAGCTGGAACCTGCTTCTGAATTTGTTCCAGAACCACAACCGACTACGAAAGTGCCACATAAAACTGTCAACAGTTTTTTTAGCTGTGTTTTCATGTTAATATTCCTCTAATTAAAAAAAATTTACTGAAAGTAAAGTTACAATTGAATCAAATAAATCTATGGTATAGATATTACTCAAATAAACACTCTATTGAATCCTCAATAGCCAATTTTAAATTCAGCTCTCTATATGTGGACGCTTGGATTAGCTATTTCAGATTTACTTAGATATATCTAATCTGGTTCAGATTTATTTTCAATCAATGTAAACCAGTTTATTAATTTCAATATCTGCAATTCTGTCACAAATTTATTGCGTTTAGCTTCTCTGCGTTTTTTGTATTATACCATGTTTTTTATATGTTATTTCAAGTCAGTTGAGCTTATTATAAAAGTAACTCTGTGCAAGATTTGGAGCTAAAGCATTAAGTAATTCTTTACCATTTGCATCAGGATTAAAACGTTTTGGTGCCATATGAAAAATATCTAATTTTGTATCAATATATTATAAGTACATCTGTAGCCTGAATTATTTTATGAAGTCATCAGGTAATGCACCTCTGCAGCTATTTTGAATATAGTTTATTATTCGGTAATAATATGCTTCTAAATTATTTGATAGCCAATAAAGCAGATACTAAATAGCTCGTCTATTACTTGCAGACGTAATATTAACTCAGAATGTTATTACTCATATGTACTATTATGGAATTTATGAGATGCATTTTTGGAATCTTTGTGTGTAAATTCTTATTTATGTTGTCTATATTTCTAGGTACGCTGCAACACGTGACAATAATCTCTGCTCATACAATGATAGATAAAATCAATGAATGATTGCTGTCGTGGTGTAACTATTTTGTGGGTAACTAAATAAAAATCTATTTCAAATGCGCTCCATTCAGGAAGCACCTTAATTAAGTTTTCTTTTTCAATATCACGAACACAAAGTGAATCCCAAGTCCCAAAGATAAAATCAGACTCTAACCCGATTCTTCTTAAATGAAGTGGATTGTTTACTCTTATAGAGACGTTAGATGTATCTACTAAAAACTCTTTATTTGTCTTATTGTTTTTTAACACTAAATGATTTAGTGGGTTCTTATTTACATCCATGGTGCCAATTATTTTATGGTTAACTAACTCCTCTGGTTCTAATGGTATACCGTATTTAAGTACATATTCTGTGCGGCAATATAGATATGCGTATTCTGTTCTCAGAAATCTATTTTCAAAATTTGGGTTATTTATAGGATTTACGGATAAAACTATATCCGTATTATCAGTTGGCCAGTTTGTAATGTTTATTGTAAAGTCCATGTTTAATTGAGTATTTGGATTCAACTTAATAAATTCATCTAACACAGGACAAATGAGCTCATATGATATTGCGGCTGACATACTAACATTCAGAACCCCAGAACTTTTATTTTCTTTGCTATTTTTATTATATGTATTTAAAACTTCTTGAGTATAACTAGATATATGTTTAAATTGACAATATATATATTTCCCAAATTTCGTTGGTTTAAAACTCCTAGATGTTCTAGTAATTAATGATTTACCCAAGGTATATTCTAAATTCATTATATGTTTGCTTACAGTAGAAGCTTTCATATTTAACAATTCGGCGCATTTTTTAAAGCTTTGAGCATCGTATAACTTAATAAACAACGCAATATCATCCAACATTTTACACTCCTATTTATTTTATATAAAGATTACTATTACAATATGATATAGGTGGTATCTTAATACAAAGACTCCCTAAAATGCATTTCATAAATTCGATTATTGTATATGGGTACTCATCTATTATAAGGGGTTCCATGCGTAAACCGCAGATTTTTTTGAAACTTGCTGAAATACATTGATACTGCTGTATTTAACGTATATAAATTTTAATAGTTGATAGTTAATTTATTACTTCAAATGCCATTCTTGTAACACATCAACCTCTTCAAAACCTAATTTTGCATACAATGGTTTACCCATTGTAGAAGCATACAGGACAGCGTTATATAAATTTCTACTTTTAGCTAATGAGATACATGCATTAACTGCTGCCGTAGCACAACCGTTGTGACGATATTTTTCCAGTGTACTCATTGCATATACTCCAGCTGTTTCCTGACCACAATAAACCATAGCTGTACCAGCTGGTTGATTATCATACATTAATAAGAATGGAACACAGCCAGCAAAATTTATTAGTGGATAAAAGAATTCTTTAAATTCATCATGACTACAGCCAAATGTTTGTATAGCTGTTTCTGTCCATACATGTAGTTCGATCTCGCTCTTTGGGATTATGACTTTAATATTCGTAGAGAACTCAGAAATTACGTATTTATTTAAATCCAAGACCATTTCTGTACTAATTGCTTCATCAAGGACAAATCCTTCTTGTACTAAACTTCCTACATCATTACCTGAAGTTAGCCAAGTAAAATCTGCACTTTTATAAAATAGCTTTACTTTTTCGATATTTGATACGCTCGGGTTACCCCATGTAAAATTTACAAAGTTAACAGATGAAGGGGCAATAAGAGCAAGTAAATCGTTGTCTTTTAAAAGATTCCAGCTTTCAATGCCTACCATTTCTTGTAAAATTTCTTTGAAATTCTGCTGCTGTAGCCCTTTGTTGTATTTGGGTTTATATACCATATTATTTTTTCCTACTAAAAGTTTAAATGGTAAACGGTTATCTAAACTAATTTTTGATTAAATATCTGCTGCTAATAAAGTGGAGTAAATTAGAACGAGATACATCCATAATTTTAGCTATGGATGACTTTGGGATATTTTTGTCTAATAATATTTTAATTTCAGCTTCTTTGCCATCAAGCCTAGATTTACCAATACCTTTTGGTCTACCAAGGTTTTTACCTTTGCTTTTGGCTGCTTGCAACCCTTCACGAGTCCGTTCTGATATTAAGTCACGCTCTATTTCCGCAAATAGTCCAAACATTGTGACCATCATTTTAGTTTGAATATCTTGTTTTCCATTTAGTTGAATATTCTCTTTAATGGCAGTAAAGCGAACTTTCAATTTTATTAGTTCGTCTATCAGCTGTATAATTTGACCAACACTTCTACCTAAGCGAGACAACTCACTAACTAGCACTAAATCTCCAGACTCCACTGTAGAAAATAATTGCTCTATATTTCTTTCCTTCATACTTTTACGAGATGAAGATTGCACCTGAATAAACTGATCTATTTGCAGGTGATTTTTATGAGCATAATCTAAAATCGCTAATCTCTGGTTATTTAAATCTTGTCCAGTTGTCGAAACTCGTAAATATGCAATAATTTTCATATTAAAAATATACCTGTCTAATAAAATGTATAATGCATACTTATTTAGTGATAATTTAGATAATAAATATCGATAGATTTTATGGCCATATATTGACTATGATAACGAACGTTAT
>CAYIZV010000071.1:0-13521 GCA_964367915.1 uncultured Neisseria sp. | reverse complement strand
CAATCTTCATTTTAGGTACTATCTTTCTTTTCTTGGTCGAAAATTCGATAAATTAACCTATTTTTGAAGATATGGTCAGCTTTTTTTATTTTCTGTCATGTAGCAAGAATTTTAATAATATGTTAGGAGATTTATACCATGAATGTTGAAATTTTTAAAGGCAATTGGACTGAAGCTAAAGGCAAATTAAAACAACAATGGGCGGATTTAACCGATGACGAACTACTTAAAATTGAGGGTAAGCACGATGAAATCTATGGTATCCTTGAAAAACGTTATGGCTATGCCAAAGACAAAGTAACCAAGATGCTCGATGATATGCACTCTTCTTAAAAGTTAAAGGCTTAATCATCAGCCAATGCTTTTGGTGAATGCCAAAGCAAGATTAGAAACTCAGCTAATAGAACATCCAGATAAAACAACATCTGGATGCTTTTTTAACAATCTGGATTTTTATAGTCGTGAATCAACCACTTATGTTGCAATTCTAAGCCATAGTTACCATGATTTCTTCGTTCACGAATTAATTCAGCAGGAGTTCCCGCAACCATTGTATAGTCAGCAACATCTTTAGTGACCACTGAATTAGCACCAATAATAGAGCCTTCACCAATCGTAACGCCAAGATTAATCAACGCTTTAGAGTAAATTTTGGCATAATCTTTAATAACCACAGGTTTATAAACTCGAGTAGAATGAATATCTTCGCCATGACTATGAGTAAAAATCATTACGTTTTCGGTAATTCCAACATTGCTACCAATTGTAATTCCACCCTTGGCATCCAAAAAGACATTTTCATTAAAAAAGACATTGTCACCAAGTTCAATCTGATGACCAAAATTAAATGAAACTCCTTTTAACGCAATGAAGTTTTCACCACAGCCCTTAAAGAGTTTTTTAGCAATAATTTGTCGAAAATAAACTGCAAAATCAATATGTAATTTCAAAGGGCTTAATTCAAAAGAGTCCCATAAAAAATGCAAATAGCGCTGTTCCTGAGAATAAGGATTAATTAATGCACCGACTGGTAAAACATCGCTATACAGGCGCAGATCATCAACCATCCAAGCAGGAACAGAAACATTAATTAACTCCAAAATAGATTTTACATCGCGCCCTGTAATTCCAGATTTAACCAATTCACTAATATTTCGCAAGATAGCTTTTGCTTCAGGATTCATTTGAACAATCTTTATAAAGGAGAATAAGCTCTATGGCGTAAATAATGATCAATAATTACCAATGCCGCCATAGCATCAACTACTGGAACTGCCCGTGGTAATACACATGGATCATGCCGCCCCTGTGCCTCAAGTTCAACTTGATTGTAATCAACATCTAGTGTTTTTTGCAATTTGCTAATCGTTGAAACTGATTTAAATGCGACCCTAAAATAAATATCTTCGCCGGATGAAATTCCACCTAAGACACCACCCGCATGATTAGTCTGGGTACGCAGTTCACCATCAACTAGGACAAACGGATCATTATGTACCGAGCCACGCAGTTCGACTCCAGCAAAACCAGAACCAATTTCAAAACCTTTAACCGCATTAATACTTAACATTGCTTTGCCTAGATCAGCATGCAGACGATCAAAAACAGGCTCACCCAAACCAACTGGTGCATGACGGATAACACATTTAATTACGCCACCAATCGAGTCACCATCATCACGCACTTCTTCAACCAAACGAATCATTTCTGCCGCAACGACTGGATCTGGACAACGGATAATATTATCTTCAACCTGAGATGCCTCAACCCGAGTATGATCTATATCAGCTTTAATCGGGCCAACTTGCTCAACATAACTCAGAATTTCAATACCTAGTTCTTGCTTAAGATATTTTTTAGCAATGGCTCCAGCAGCAACTCGAGCCAAAGTCTCACGAGCACTAGCCCGACCACTACCACGATAATCACGCATACCATATTTCATTAGGTAGGTAAAATCTGCGTGTGATGGACGAAATACATTTTTCAGATGATCGTAATCAGCAGAACGTTGGTCTTTGTTATATGCCATTAATAAAATTGGAGTCCCCGTAGTTTTTCCTTCAAAGATGCCAGATAACGCATGAATTAGATCCGCTTCTGAGCGCGGAGTTGTAATTGCGCTTTGCCCTGGCTTACGACGGTCTAACTCCTGCTGAATCTCTTCTACAGTAATTTCAATTCCAGCTGGTGCTCCATCAATAATGACACCAACTGCACCACCATGCGACTCACCACAGGTTGTAATTTTAAATATTTGACCGAAACTATTTCCTGACATCTGATTTCACCCTATTACTACTAACTATAATCAATTATTATAAACTTTTAATGAATTTAGCAAGGTTCTCTAAACCACCATCTAAATCACCTTCATCAGCACCATATGAGAAGCGAACATATCCCGGTTGACCAAATGCACTACCAGGTACAGTTGCAACATTTGCTTCTTCTAGCGCACGGATACAGAACTCTTCATCACTAAGATTTTTTACGCCAAGACTATTCAATGATGCAAAGACATACAATGTTGCCTTAGGATATTCTAATTGAATTCCAAAATGCTTACGGAATGAGTCAACAAAAATATCACGACGAACTTTCATAGTATCCCGCACCCAAGTATTAATTTGCTCGGCATTTTTAAATGCTGCTAAAGCACCATGTTGACAAATAAGCGAAACACCAGTGGTACTTTGAGTACTTAGTGCACTCATAACATCAATTAAATCTTTTTTGGCAAATAAGAATCCAACCCGCCAGCCAGTCATCGCAAAAGACTTAGAAGCACTTTGAACTACAACTACGTTGTCTTTATATTCAGGGAAGCTACCACACGAAACATATTCATCATCAGTATAAACTAATGCGCTATATACTTCATCGCTAATTACTAACAAGCCTAGTTTATCTGCTGCAGCCAGTAAAGCCTGCATTTCGTTGCGTGTATAAATTATTCCTGTTGGATTAACTCCGTTATTAAGCATTAGAATTTTACATTCAGGCGTATAGGCAGCCTTAAGCATTTCTGGAGTTATTTTCCAGCCACCAGCTTCAGTTGAATTAACAATTACCGGATTCGCATCCATAATTTTAGTAATTGAAGGATATGATACCCAATATGGAGCTTGAATAATTACGCTTACTTTATCAGTTGGATTAGCTTTTAGCGGTGAATTAGAACCACATAAATATTGTAACATCAAATAAATCGCAAATTTACCACCAGTAGTAATAATACATTCTTCAGTTTTATAATTGGTCGCATACGATTGATTCATCCAGTTTGCAGCAGCTGAACGTAACTCATTTAATCCAGCTGGAGATGGATAAGGAATATCACCAATTTCAATAAACTTACTCGCACCTTGACGCACAACTTCAGGAGTTATCATTTTAGGTTCGCCAACACTCAAATTATAAACTCGAATACCGGCAGCTTTTTTACTTTGTGCCAATGTATTAATCAATACCGTTGCAGATGCTTTTAATTTATTGCTCATATTTTTGTACCTTTCTAGATTCTTCAATTAACACGTCAAAAACTTTAGTTGTCAATTCTGGCGATATGCCATGTTCAATACTTTTCATACTATGAAACTCGTGTAATAATGCTTCACGGGCTACATCTAAAACTGGCAAATTATGTTCTTTTTTATATTCACCAATTCTTTTAGAAATTTGTTGCCGTAAAGCAACCAAACCAATAATTTCAGCATCAACTTCTGAAATCTGCTTGCGCAATAATTCAATATCATTCATATTATCCCGCTTTCTTAACAACTATAAACCGCGTAATATTGGGTTGGATATCTTGAATACCTCGTTTAACTATTTGCAAATCATAGCTCTTTGCTGCTTGAGCTGATGCTACCACACCAGCATTTTTTGGCAAAATCCCTGCTGCTAAATCTCGGGCAGCCTTCGCTGTATCCCCCCAATCAACGAGCTTAAATCCATATTGATTGATAAACCCTTTACATTGCTCAAATGCTGGAGTATAAGAATACAATTCAGTAATTTCACTTAAAGTCACATTAGCATTTGTAAGCAAGCATTGCTCAACATTTAATTGTAAATCATCAATCGGCATAAAACTATATTTACCCATTGCGGTAAATGCAGGCCACACAATACCGCTATTATAATTGACAAACGGAAAAATTCCAACATCAATTTCACCACGCTCAAGCGCTGCTAATACCCCATCCATGTCAATCAAATAACTAATTTCATACTTAGCACTATGGGCTTTAGCTGCATAAATTAAGCCAGCTTCTTCAGAAAATGAACCAACATCACCCGATACACCGATTAACATAGTTTTATCCTTTAGCATGTTGCTTTGCAACTTCAAGAATTAACTTAGCAGTGTTTTCCCAGCTTAAACAAGGATCTGTTATGGATAAACCACTCATATCAATAGGATTACCACTTTCAGCGTTTTGGCGACCTTCCTTAATGAAACTTTCGAGCATAAAGCCCTTGACTAAATTTTTTAATTCAGGTTTTTCTTTTAATGAATCCATAACCCGTAAAACGATATTAGCTTGTTCATTATGATTTTTAACACCATCAATTACACAATTGTCATGACTAACATCGACAACAATTGCCGGATTTACAACTTGGTTTTTCTTAAATAATTCGTTAACTTCAGCAATATATTCAACGCCGTAGTTTGAGCTATCATTACTACCACGCAAAACTAAATGCGCATATTTATTACCTGCGGTTTTAACTTCATAACCATCAAAAACGATATAATGCGGATGTTGTGCCGCCAAAATACTATTTACTGCAATTTTTAGTGATCCATGCGTTGGATTTTTCATCCCCACCGGACAATCAAGTGATGATGCAAAAATACGGTGTTCCTGATCTTCCGTGCTTCTAGCTCCAATTGCTACCCAAGACAGTAATTCTTGAAATCCGCGTGCGTTGTGGGTAAATAAACATTCATCGGCAATTGGTAAGCCCATTTCAACCACCTGTGTCATTAGCTTGCGGCAATACCAAATACCAGCTTCAATATCTGGTTCAGCCAGTGGGTCTGGTTGGTTAATCGGACCTGTCCAGCCTTTAACTGTACGCGGTTTTTGGATATAGACACGCATCACAATTTTAATAGCATGAGAAACTTGCTTACTTAATTCCGCCAAAGATTTGGCATATTCCAATACCGCAGTATCCGGCCACGCAGAACATGGACCAACTATCATCAATAAACGTGAATCTTTTCCACTCAAAATATCTTCAATCTCTCGATGGTGTTGTTGAATACTCGCGTATCCTTCAGTACTTAACGGAATCTTCTGAATAATTTCATCAGAAGTTGGAACTTTTTTTATAATTTCGTAAGCCATTTTAATCCTTATTTTGTACTAACTTTAAAGCTATATCTTTATTTTTCACTATGTAAATCAGCTAATTTTAATAACAACGCCTCAGTATCATCCCAACCCAAACATGGATCAGTAATAGATAAACCACACAGATCAATTGGGTTTGCTGTCTCAGCATTTTGTTTACCAGGTTTAATAAAACTCTCAAGCATAAATCCCTTAACCAAGGTTTTTAACTCTGGATTAGTTCTTAAGTTATTAACCACTTCAAGAATAATATCAGCTTGTGCGTTATGATCTTTAACTCCATTAACCACACAGTTATCATGACTTACGTCAATAATTACTGCTGGATTATAAACATTGTTCTTTTTACATTGCTCAGCAACTTCAGCAATGTCTGTCAATGAATAATTAGGACGGTCATTACTGCCACGTAAAACTAAATGTGCATACTGATTACCATCAGTTTCAACCTCATTGCCATCTAATACTATATAGTGAGAATGTTGCGCAGCTACCACGCCATTTACCCCGATTTTAATTGATCCATGCGTTGGATTTTTAATCCCAACCGGACAATCAATGCCTGAAGCAAAGATACGGTGTTCCTGATCTTCACTACTACGCGCACCTATTGCAACCCATGACAATAACTCAATGAAACCACGTGCATTATGTGTAAACAACGCTTCATCAGCAATCGGCAACCCCATTTCTACAACTTGTGTCATCAGTTTACGGCAATATAAAGCTCCCGCCGCAATATCAGGAGGAGCTAATGGATCAGGCTGATTAACTGGACCAGTCCAACCTTTGATTGTCCGCGGTTTTTGAATATAAACCCGCATAACCAATTTTAGCGCATGACTAACTTTATCATTTAGTTTTTTCAACCGCTCAGCATATTCCAAAACTGCAGTATCTGGCCAAGCAGAACAAGGCCCTACCACTACAATCAGTCGCTGATCTTTACCACTTAAAATAGCTTCAATTTCAAGTCGGTGCTTGTCAATACTTAAATATCCTTCATCACTCAAAGGAAAAGCCGCTATAATCTCATCTGCAGTCGGTATTTTTTTTACTATTCTGTAACCCATAATCTTTATCCAATCTATTAACTGATCTACATCATCAACGTATTAAATGCAGCTTCAATAACCTGCTCATCGACAGAAAAGGCTACTTTATTATCAATATTTTTTACTTGACCAATCCCACTCAATAAGACTAAGACAATTTGCTGATTCTTATTTTTCTTATCGCCACGCATTGCGGAAATTAATTCACTGACTTGATATCCAGCTAATAATTTCGGTGTGATCTCTAATTCAGCTAAAAAAGCAGCAACTTTTTTATAATCTGCACTAGTTAGTAAGCCAGATATTTCAGCAATTTTTGCCTCAACCAGCATTCCAATACCAACCGCATAGCCATGTAACACCTTATAATTACTCAATTTTTCAATTGCATGAGCTACAGTATGCCCAAAATTCAAAATCATCCGCAAATTTTGCTCTTGCTCGTCTACTTCGACTACATGCGCTTTTAATGCCACTGCTTCACTGATTATCTGTACCAGCGGAGTATGTTCCAGATTTAAAATTGCCGTTAAATTAGCACAGCAAAAATTAAACTGCTCGGCATTAAGTGTCAGAAATATCTTGATGGCTTCAAAAAAACCATTAATCACCTGCTCACGTGGCAAGGTTTTTAATAACTCTGTATCCATTATAACTGCACGTGGCTGCCAAAAAGCACCTATGATATTTTTACCATAGCTGGTATTTACTGCCGTTTTACCACCAACGCTACTATCTATCATAGCAAGTAATGAGGTAGGAATTTGAATATAATTCATACCGCGCATATAGGTTGCTGCAGTAAAACCTGCCAAATCGCCAACCACCCCACCGCCCAAGGCAATACACAAAGTATGGCGGTCGCAGCCAAAGGCAAACATTTTCTCCTCCAACTCTAGCTTGGTCGATGCTGATTTAGAAGCTTCCCCAGCCTCAAAGTCAAGCAGTTGACATTGATAACCAGCGGCACTTAATTCAGCGCAAAAAGCTTTACCGTAGAGTTTAGCAACATTATCATCACTGATAATGATAACTTTTTTAGTCTGCGCATAGTTTTTAATCCAATTTTGCCAGTTAGTTAGCAATTTGGGCTCAATTACGATCGGATAATAATGTGCAACTTTTGCGGGAAGGTTAACTTGTAGATTTATTTGCTGCGTATTTGCCATGTATAACGTCTTTATAATTTCAGTAAGTGAACTACTGATTATAAATGATTTAGAGCCACTATATCAGACTAAATTTTAGCTAAACGCTTCATAACGGATTGAGAAAATTAGGCTATATCAAAAATTAAGTCAATTTTTTAATCTCCATCACTTGAAAAGTTAAAGATTGACTCTATTTAAGAACTAGTTAGTGATTAACTTACTTAAAGGAACTACTATGTCAAATAAACAAACTATGTCTTTTCAGACTGAAATTAAACAGTTATTAAACTTAATGATACATTCACTTTACTCTGATAAAGAGATTTTTTTACGTGAATTAGTATCAAATGCTTCCGATGCAATTGATAAATTGCGTTTTGAACAAATTAACAAGCCAGAATTAAATAAAGGTGAGGAATTAGCGGTACGAGTAAGCTTTGATAAAGATGCTAAAACGATTACCGTTAGTGATAATGGTATCGGTATGACCGAAGCAGAAGTTATCGAAAATATTGGTACGATTGCCAAATCTGGCACTAAATCATTCTTAGAAAATTTATCTGGTGATGCTAAAAAAGATGCAAACTTAATTGGGCAATTTGGAGTTGGTTTTTACTCGGCATTCATCGTTGCTGACAAAGTTGAACTGATTACTTTAAAAGCTGGTGAAACAACCTCTCATGCAACAAAATGGGTATCTGATGGCGCTGGAGAGTTTACTATTGAAACAGTTGATAAACTAGATGGTAGTGGCACTAGCATCACGCTACACCTTAAAGAAGGCAATGACGACCTGCTATCTGATTGGGGATTACGTACAATAATTCGTAAATACTCTGATCATATTAATTATCCAATTAAAATGCAAAAAATGCCAGAGCACGGCGAAGATGGTAAAGAAATTATCTCCACAGAATTAGAAACTGTCAATAAGGCTAATGCATTATGGACTCGCAGCAAAAACGATATTAGCGAAGAAGAATACAAAGAATTCTACAAACATATTTCTCATGACTATCATGAACCAATGAAATGGATCCACGCTCGAGTTGAAGGTGCACAAGAGTATACTCAGCTATTATATATTCCAAGTAAGGCTCCATTTGATTTATATGACGCTAACCGTCGCTATGGAATCAAGCTATATGTAAAACGTGTTTTCATTATGGATGATGCCGAAAAATTATTACCTAACTACTTGCGTTTTGTACGTGGTGTAATTGATTCACAAGATTTACCATTGAATGTTTCGCGTGAAATTTTACAGTCATCACGTGATATTGATGCTATTCGTTCTGGTTCAACCAAGAAAATTTTAAGCGTATTAGAAGATATCGCTAAAAATGAACCTGAAAAATATGCAGACTTGTGGAATGAATTTGGCCCAGTAATTAAAGAAGGTGTTATTGAGGATCATGCTAATAAAGAGCGTGTTGCTAAACTATGCCGTTTTGCGTCCACTCATAATAATGATAATGCAAAAACTGTTAGCTTAGATGACTATGTAAGCCGAATGAAAGATGGTCAGGATAAAATTTACTATATTACTGCCGAAAGCTATAATGCAGCTAAAAATAGTCCACATTTGGAAGTTTTTAAACAAAAAGGTATCGAAGTTTTATTACTGACTGACCGAGTTGATGAATGGGTTGCAGGTCATTTATTTGAGTTTGATGGAAAATCGTTGGTATCAGTAGCTAAGGGTAAACTTGATCTAGGTAAACTGGATGATGAAAAACCATCTGAAGAAGCACAAAAACAGCAAGATGAGCAAGCTAAACCAATTTTAGAAAAAATCAAAACTGCACTAGGTGGTAAAGTTAAAGAAGTAGTTGTTACAACTCGCTTGGTAGACTCACCTGCTTGTTTGGTTGTTGAAAATAATGCTATGAGTATGCAAATGGAACGCTTATTACGTCAAGCAGGTCAGGAAGTTCCATCTATGCAACCAACTTTAGAAATTAATCTAAACCACAAATTAATTAACAAGCTAGAATCAAGTATTGATCAAATTCAAATTGATGATTTAAGTTTAGTTATTTTTGAACAGGCTCAACTAGCAGAAGGAATTCAGTTAGATGATCCAGTTGGTTTCGTTAAACGGATGAATTCATTTATTGCTTAATAAAAGAGAACATCATCGTTAGTAAAAATCCCAGATTCAGTGTAAGTCTGGGATTTTTATATTAACTGGGTTATACTCACTATCCTCCATGCCCATTAAATTTGCTCCTTAATATATTATGTAAATAAATTGTAATACTAATGGTAACTATTGTTGTTAGTAAACTTAAGTAGTCGTACATATAAAAACTCTCATGAAATAGTGCATTCGTTGCTAGAGCACTAGAAATAATCGCAGGAAAAAATATTACTAATCCATATATCAACTTCTGAGGTAATATCAATAGAGGTATTTGCATAATTCTTGAAAGCTCTGAGAAAATAAATGCGGTTTGTATTTGACGTTTTAATATATATGTTAAAGACTCCATAATAGTAATATAACAAATATTTAATATAAATCCAATTAGATAATACATACAAAAAACCAGAAGTTTATTCTGGCGTATATAAAGTTCACTAGTAAAATGTATATATAACAATAATGAAATTATTGTTATAACAAACAATATAAATTGAACAATACTAAACCATCTAAAAAACATTACTACATAAATTGATATTGGTTTTGTAATAATTGGCTCTATTTTTCCTTGCTGAACCTCGTGAAAAAAATTATAGATTGAATATGTAAATGAGTTTACAAGCATAACTTGGCTTGTGGAGGTAAGGTATAAAATTATTATTTCATACTTATTCAATCCTCCTAATGAACTTGTATAATTAAAAAAGCTTTTAAAATATAAACTTGTCAACAACATAGTTAATATACTTAAACAAAGTGCACCAAAAAAATCTATTTTCAGAGAAAATCTATTTTTTATACTAAAATATAAATAATACATATTTTTCATTTAACCACCTATGTTGTGCATGTGAATCGACATTTTGTTTAACAAGATTCTAACTATAAAATATAATAATATAATGTACAAAATCGCACCAGTAAAATAAATAAGCAAACCGTTAATAGATTGATTAAGCAACAAACTAGCTGGACCAGCAATAACAAACCAAAATGGATTGTAATGCATTAGAGGTGATAACCATTTAGGCCAAAAATCATAAGGAAGTACTACTCCACCAAGAAATGTTTGTTGAAATAAAAGTAATGATAGAATAAAATTAGGTTTCAATGTAATAAATGTAAATAATCCAAATAATATAGAAATATAAAAACAAAGAAGATGTGAAATTAGTATAACTGGTATGGCCAATAATAAATTAAATATTAAAGTTTTGAAATTAACAAATAACAATATATTAACAGTAATGTGTAATATATAAAATAACACAAAATATGGAACACTCGTTCCTAGAAATATAAGAAATCTCTGGTGTAAAAATGAGATTGGCTTACATTTATGCATATCCAAATTACCATTACTTATTATGGTTGAAAGACTATCAATAATATCATAACCATTATTTAATCGATTAATAGAAATTACATAAACATAATAACACATTAATGAAAAATATGAATAACCATGGTGTAGTTTTGAATCACCGAACGAATTCCCCCATAATAGGAATTGTATTATATACGGAAAAGCTCCTGCTAAGATAATATCAAAAAAAAACATTCGCTTATCAATCCAGACATACTTTACAGAGTTTTTAAAAAATGGATAACTGGAGTATATTTTATAATTTAACATCTTAGTTATATATACCTTTTTCAAAAAAAGTATGCATTGATTCTTCAAAGCTAGGATCTTCTTTTTCCACAGAAAAAATATATTTAAAATTAAATTTTAATATAATTTCCTGAATGACATTATTAACAAGTTTAGAATTTTCAACAGTTATAATAAATTGATTTTCTTTAATAAATGTAATGTTTTTAATGCCAGAAATTTTATTAACCTGTACCTCTATAAAATTCGTATCATATTCATTTAATATATGATTAATTACTGTAAACTTAAAAATAGCAATTGATGATGTTATAATTTTTTCAAATTGCTGTATAGAATCATTAAATACTATTTTACCTTCATCTAATAATATTATTTTGGAACAACAGTCTTTTATATCTCCGACATCATGAGATGTAATAATTATGCTAGATTGGTCTTTAGCCACTATTAAATTTAAAAAATCTCTTAATTTTCGCTTAGATATTATGTCTAGACCAATTGTTGGTTCATCTAACAAGATCAATTGTGGTTTATGAAGTAGGTTAAATGCTAATTCACTCTTGACTCTTTCACCGAGGCTTAAAGATCTAACGGGTTGATTCAATACGTTACGTAAAGATAAACTTTCAATCAAAAAGCTGAGTCGTTCTTCAAAACCTTCAATTTGATATATAAATTTAGCAGCATTAAGGCTATCTATAACTGGCAAATCCCACCATAGAGATGATTTTTGCCCAAAGACTACAGCAATTGAATTAAATAAATTATGCTTATATACACGTGGATTAACGCCATTAAATGTTATCTCACCGTTATCTGGAATTTGCAGCCCACATATAAGTTTAATTAATGTTGATTTACCTGCACCATTACGCCCTAAAAGACCAACACATTCACCTTTCTGTACTTCAAAGCTTATATTTTTTAGAATATGTTTCACGTCCGTGGTTTTAGTAAAAAGCGGAAATTTAAAACGATATGTGGTCTGAGTATATGTTTTATTTAAATTATGTATTTTAAGCATTGTAAGTGTACTTTTTTAATTATTATTTTTCGTCTTATATTTAATTAAAAGACTGCAGTTAATACCTACAGCGCTATTATAGTTAAATATACTCAATCAACTTGAAAGTTGAATTGGATTATGGCGAATTACTTTAAAATTATCATCAATTCTGGAGTGGAGTATATCCTGAATATTGAGTACAGTTTCGGCAAAGAATTTTCGGATTGCTCTAGTAAAATTAGCAAGCATTATCTATAGAACTTTCCAGAATCGCTCTATAGGGCTTAATATGGTGGCAAATAGTGAATTGTTACTCTAGCATTTTTAAGAGATTGTGCAAGCTGGAGTGACCATTATCATTAAGGTTGGTACAAAATTAAATAATTGTATCAATGGTTTTATATTCGCAACTAATGATCTGCATTGAGCTTAAATTGATTGCACCATTTAAATGTAATCAATAGTGAGTATTAGTCGTTGCTAGTATCTTGGTTTCGCCTTTGGGTATCCATCCACAAACCGATTGGGATTGATATATTCAAGATGGATTACATCCATGAACACGATCTGAAGCACTCGACTTTCATCAAGTTTACTAAGAATATATTGTTCTAGTTACAAAATTAATTATTTTGCATAACTATCATTTAATTCTGTAATTTCAACACTAATTCCCAACTCCAATTGGGTAGCACTTTTATTAAATTCGCTATAAAGCAATGATTGTAAATTAGTTGAAGTTTCACGAAGTAATTCTGCACTACGTCCTTTTAAAAGCTTAACTGATAAATGAACAAATGCATTTCGTTCTTGATTATCACCTAAAATAAATACATCATGCAAAATAAGCCTGCTTTTACAACTAGTTAGCTGTGTTGGCAATTTTTCAACCAGTAGGTTTTGACATTTTTGCAATGTTTGTTTAATTTTATCATTAGTCTCAACAATATTTGATGATGCTTCTAAAATAAGATGTGGCATAATAAGTCTTTCTTAGTAGTAATTACGCTTAGGAAGCATGATTATACTGCAATTACTAGAAAATAATTTATATAAATTTCGAAATACGGGGAGGATGGCAAGCTTAATTTGGAAGATATAAGAATAGTATATTTTTGAATTAGTTTGTGTCGTATTGTATTTAGTTAGTCTTCATATATATGATTATGG
>CAYIZV010000070.1:0-13571 GCA_964367915.1 uncultured Neisseria sp. | reverse complement strand
GCAAAATCAGTCCAAGGATTAGCTAGACATTGTTTCATACCTAAGCTAATACGACGTTTGTCAGCATCAATTTCAAGGATTTGAACTTGAACTTCATCACCAAGTTTAACTACTTTAGATGGATTAACATTTTTATTTGTCCAATCCATTTCAGATACGTGAACTAAGCCTTCAATACCTGATTCTAATTCAATAAACGCGCCGTAGTCAGTCAAGTTAGAAACTTTACCATGTAAACGAGTTCCGGCAGGGAAACGCTCTGCGATACCAGCCCATGGATCGTTAGATAATTGTTTCAAACCTAATGAAACACGATGTTTTTCTTGATCAAATTTCAATACTTTAGCTTCGATTTCTTGACCAACCGTCAATACTTCTGAAGGATGTTTAACACGTTTCCATGATAAATCTGTAATGTATAATAGACCATCAATTCCACCCAAATCAACGAATGCACCGTAGTCAGTGATATTTTTAACAATACCTTGAACCACGTTACCTTCTTGCATGCGCTCGAATATAACTTTACTATCTTCACCAGTTTTTTCAACTAAAACAGCTTTACGTGAAATAACGATGTTATTACGACGACGATCAACTTTGATTACTTTGAATTCAACTGATTTGTTATCGTATGGTGCAAAATCACGCACAGTACGAACATCAATTAATGAACCTGGTAAGAACAAGCGTACATTTTTGTACATAACACCCAAGCCGCCTTTTACGCGACCATAAACCATACCATTTAGGATATCACCACGCTCCAATGCGCCTTCTAATTCTTCCCATGCCGCAATGCGACGTGCTTTATCACGAGATAGACGGGTTTCACCGTAACCATCTTCAATAGCTTCAATAGCTACTTTAACTACATCACCAACTTTAACTTCAACATTACCAAGATCATCTTTAAATTCGCTAACTGCAATTGATGATTCAGATTTTAAACCTGCTGTAACTGTTACATATTTATGATCAACTGCTACTACAGTTGCATCAACTACTTCACCTTCACGCATTTCTAATTGCGCTAAGTGTTGTTCAAAAAGACTTGCAAAATTTTCCACAAATACTTACCAAAAAAACTAAAAATTAAACCACCACATCCACGCCATTCGCGCCAATGCACCTTTATTTATTACCGAGTTCACTCCACCAATCAAGGATTAAAGTAATTGTTTCATCAATCCCTAATTCCGAGTTATCCAGCACTTTAAACGAGGAATCATAGCTAAGTGGTGCTACACTCCGCTTGGAGTCTTGCTCATCACGCACCACGATATCCTGCAAAATAGCCCCAATTGTAACAGATTTATCAAACTGTTGCAACTGCTTATAACGTCTTTCTGCCCTTTTTTCGGCGCTCGCGGTTAAAAACACCTTTAAATCAGCGTCGGGAAAAACTACACTCCCCATATCACGACCATCGGTCACTAGACCAGGAGCAACCGCGAAATCACGTTGAAACTGCAACAGTCGCGCACGAACTTCGGCAATTGCGCTATATTTCGATGCTAGCATTCCGACAAACTCTTCGCGTAAATCCAGCGTGACATCTTCGGAATTAAGCCAAATCTTGCCACTGTGAAATTCAAGCTGCATCTTTTCAATTAACTCAAGTAACTGAGCAATACTTGGCGAATCTTCAAGTTTATTTTTATGTATCCATAAACCTAGTGCCCGATAGATTGCGCCAGATTCAAGATAGTGAAAACCCAAGCGCTCTGCAATTACACGGGCAACAGTCCCTTTTCCGGAAGATGCCGGACCATCAATAGTGATAACTCTCATAATCGTGTATTATTTACAACTATTTAACAAAGCTTTAGGATCATTGGATGGGAAAGAACAAGTAACTTCTTTTTTAGTTGTATCATTAGTAAATTCAACTTTATAAAGACCTTTTGAGGTTTCCTGTTTTTTAATCACACAATTACTTTGCACATCACTAAGAGTTGTGGCACTATTGATTTTCAAACTTTTACACGCCAAAGTCGTCATATCTAAAGAAGCAGCAAAAACAGAACCACAAGGAATAAGCACTAATAATAATTTACGCATAATAAAATTCTTTCAATAAGTTAACGAAGACAGAATTATACACTCAGTTTATTCCAGATAAAATCGATTTTTATAAACACACTACAATCAGACAAGCTGTGCTTTTTTAAACAAAGTAAAAAAATTATTCTTTGTGGACAAAGCCAATTCAGCCAGTTGAATCTGGCGTAAATCAGCAATATACTGTGCGGTATGCCTTACCAACGCTGGATGATTTACCTTTCCTCGAAATGGTACAGGCGCTAGGTATGGAGCATCAGTCTCGACTAATAGACGATCCAACGGCACAAATTTCGCCACTTTCTGTACTACATTAGCACTCTTGAAAGTAACAATTCCGGAAATAGAAATATAACACCCCAAATCTAAAAACTTACGCGCCCAGTCAATATTCTCGGTAAAGCAGTGCATCACCGCACCACAAAGCTCTACTTGACCATCTTTTAACATTTGGTGGCAATCTGCTGCTGCATCGCGAGTATGAATCACCAGTGGTAAATTGGCTGCCTTGGCAACTTCAATATGAGTTTGGAAGCGCTCATGCTGCCAGCCCATATCCTGATCTTTATTCCAATAATAATCTAACCCGGTTTCCCCGATTGCAATAACTTTGGGGTGGTTAGTAAATTGCAGCAAATATTCGCTACTCAATTCAAAATCTGGTAATTTTTCATCAGGGTGAATTCCGGCACTTGCATACAGATTAGGATGGCACTCCGCAAGCCGGATTACATCCGCAATATTGTCTGGACGAGTTGCAATACAAAGTGCATGGCTAACCTGATTAGTTGCCATTTGCTGCAAATAATCATCTAAATTTGCCTGTAATTCAGGAAAATTCAAGTGGCAGTGTGAATCTACTAACATTTTAATGCCTTATTTTGATAAAATAATTGGTTCTACTGATGTAAATCATAGCACATGATTTAATCATGAACCGAAATTGTAGCATAAAAACATTAAATTGCCAACAAACAAAGGCATTACTCAAATATACTTTTAGGATTAATACCTGATTAATGAACCGTGGAAAAATATATGTAATTGCAGCACCATCAGGTGCCGGGAAATCAACTTTAGTCAATGCTTTGTGTAAAATAGACCCACAAGTCCAGTTATCTATTTCGCACACAACCCGTCCAATGCGAACAGGTGAAGCAGATGGAGTTAACTATTTTTTTGTATCCGTTGACTCATTTAAAGCGATGATTGAAGCCAATGAATTTCTGGAATATGCTCAAGTCTATGACAATTATTATGGTACTAACATCAATACAATAAAAAAATTTCTGGCCACCGGAAAAGACATCATACTGGAAATAGACTGGCAAGGTGCACAGCAAATTCACAAAATGTTCAATGATGCAGTATTAATATTCATCTTGCCGCCATCATTGGAAGTCTTGGCAGAACGCCTGAGCGCACGCAATACTGATTCACGGGAGGTAATTGAAAAACGTTTATCTCTTGCAATGAGTGATATAAGTCATGCTCCAGATTTTGATTATCTGATCGTAAATGACAACTTTGAAACCGCACTACAAGACTTGTGTAGTATAATCCGAGCACCACGAAATAAAACTACGCGGATGCTAGAACAAATAAGAACTCACTTCAACTTTTAAAAGGAATTTACCTATGGCTCGTTTTACCGTAGCTGACTGTATGGAACAAATAGAAAATCGCTTTGACATGACAATTGCCGCAGCACTAAGAGCTCGTCAAATTGAAAAAGGAAGTGATATCATGGTTGAACACGAAGAAAGCGATAAACCAACAGTTATTGCCCTACGCGAGATTGCAGATCATAAAGTTGACAGTCAGATTTTAAACCGCGTGGAATAAATCCTTTTTGAGGAACTCAAGGATGGAAATCAATCATGGTGAATATCAAGCGCTAGTTGACACCTTGCGCCGCAGATTACTGCAAACCGCCCGTCAAAATATGCATGGCAAAGCTATTGAAACTATTGACTTAGCATTTCAAGTGGCTAATCATGCTCATCTGGGACAATTTCGCAAAAGCGGTGAACCATATATCACTCACCCGATTGAGGTTGCAACATTTATTGCCGAATGGGGCTTGGATGAGCAAACTATTGCTGGCGCCCTAATGCATGATGTAATTGAAGATACTCCAGTTACTAAAGAAGAACTGGTGCGTATTTTTGGCCCAAGCATTGCAGAATTAGTTGACAGCGTCACCAAATTAGATAAACTCCACTTTGAATCCGAAGAAGCAGCTCATGCCGAATACTTTCGTAAAGTAGTTCTGGCAATGGCAAAAGATATTCGCGTGATTTTGATAAAACTTGCTGATCGCATGCACAATATGTTAACTCTAGGCTCAATGCGTCCAGACAAACAACGCCGCATTGCACTGGAAACAATGGAAATTTATGTACCGATTGCAGATAAAATTGGCTTACATAAAGTTCATCTGGAGTTAGCTGAAGAAAGTTTTAAATATATATTTCCATATCGCTATCGCATTTTGTCTGCTGCTGCAGAGGTTGCCCATCAAAATAGATTACCCACAATCCAAAATCTAATGTCCAACATTGATGGAGCGCTTAAATCGAACGGGATTAAAGGCGAATTTAAATACCGCCAGCGCACAATCCATAATTTATATAGCCGGATGCTTAAACGGCAGCAATCATTTGACCGTATCTATGATATTTTTGAAGTTAAGGTAATCGTTGAGACTATTGGAAATTGTTATTTAACCCTTGGTGTTATCCATAATTTATATCAACCAGTACCCGGTAAATTTAAAGATTACATTGCAATTCCCAAAAGTAATGGTTATCAATCGTTGCACTCGACAATGATGGGTCCAAACGGTACGCCAATTCAAATCCATATCCGTACCCGTGAAATGGAAGAGATTGCCGAACAAGGGATTATCAGCCACTGGCTAAAACAGCAAACAGATAACGTTGATAACAAAGCAAAAACTCAGGCATCTACTTGGCTAAATAATATCCTTGACATTCAATCCAGCACATTCTCGGCAACTGAATTCTTAGAAAGCATTAAAAAAGATCTTTCACCAAAAAATATTTATGTGTTTACTCCTCGTGGAAAAATCATCCATCTACCACAGGGCGCAACACCACTAGATTTTGCTTACACAATTCACACTGATATTGGTAACCATTTTCATAAAGCACGGGTAAATCAGCGCCAAGCGGCAATTAATTACCCATTGCAAAATGGAGATGTCATCGAAGTAATGACAACCATTGAAAGCGAACCAGATCCTGAATGGTTAAATTATGTAATTAGCGGACGAGCAATCAGCAAAATCAAACAATATCTCAAAGAGCAAAAATACGACGAAGATATTAGTAATGGTGTCCGCTTGTTAGGTTTGGCACTGCATATGGCTGGTAGTGAAATCATTGCGGATGATGAAGCAATCCAAGCACTGATCAAGCGCAATTACAAACGCTTAACCATTGCTGATTTTGAACAAAAAATAGGTGTTAATGAGATCCCAGTGCTGAAGGTCGTAAAAGAACTTCTTGGTGTTGCAGAAGACGAACCATTACCAATTAAGCTAACTAATTGTAATCTACCGATAATTCAAGATGATGCTTGCTGCCCATTACCCGATGAAATAATTTTAGCCAAAGTAACCCGCAAAGGTGAGTTGGAGCTGCATCGTGACAGTTGCGCAAAAAATCGCGCAATCGGTCTTGATAAATTAACAACTGTCACTATATTAAACGATAATGAGATGGAGTTTTTGGCTAAGGTATCAATCACGATTGACAATTTGCCAGGCACGTTTAGTAAACTTTCCTCAATTATCGCAGAGCGCCAAATTAATATGGAAGAAATCTTTCAGGAGCGGCGTGAAAACCATGCACTAGTTGTGGTACGCTTAACAATTACCACACACTCTTCTAAAGAAATTGATGATCTTTTGACTAGCATTGCTGAAAATGACTTTGTAATTAAAGTTGTTCGAATTTAACACCATATCGACTCAAAAAATAGAATCGGATTAACACACACAAAGAGAAGAGGAAACTTATGATTTCACAGGACAATAGTAATCTAGCTAATGAAATTGATATTGCCAACGATTTAGTACCAATTATTCCACTTAAAGACGTAGTAATTTTTCCTAATATGGTGGTTCCCCTTTTTGTTGGTCGCCAAAAGTCGATCAATGCATTAGAAATTGCTGATAAAAAAGATAAGCAAGTAATTTTGCTGAGCCAAAAAAATCCTAATGATAACGATGTAAACCCAGATAATCTTCACACCACTGGAACCTTAGCTAAAATTTTGCAGATACTTCCACTACCTGATGGTACAAAGAAGGTTTTGATTGAGGGTAAAACCCGCGCTAAAGCCTTACACATTACTGACACCAATGGATTTTTGGCAACTAAAATCGAAGAAATCCAAACCAAACAGGATATTACTAAAATCGAATTGGAGGCACAACGCCGTGAAGCAATTCAATTATTCGATGAATTTGCAAAATTAAATCAAAAAGTACCTGATGAAGTAGTTTCAATAATTGCTAAAATTACTAACATTGAGCAACTAGCGGATGTAATCATTACCCATGTTATCGTTGATCTAAGTATTCGTCAGGAATTACTTGAAACCGCATCACTAAAAAAACGCTTAACATTATTACTTCGTGAACTTAACCGTGAAATTGAAATTCTCAATGTTGAACGTAAAATTCAAGGTCGAGTTAAACAACAGATAGAAAAAAATCAAAAAGAGTATTATTTACACGAACAACAACGCGCTATTCAACAAGAACTTGGTGAAGCTGAAGAGCAAAATGAAATTCAAGAGCTAGAAAGCAAAATACATAAAGCTAAAATGCCTGAAGAGGCTGAAAAAAAAGCATTAGCTGAACTTAAAAAACTTAAAATGATGCCACAGATGTCTTCTGAAAGCGCACTGGTACGCAACTATATTGAGCATCTGGTTGAATTACCATGGAACAAAACTACTAAAGTCAGCACTGACTTGGATAAAGCACAAAAAGTACTTGACAAAGATCATTATGGCTTAGAGAAAATTAAAGAACGGATCGTCGAATATCTAGCAGTACAACGTCGAGTAGAAAATAACAAATCGCCGATTTTATGTTTTGTAGGTCCTCCAGGTGTGGGTAAAACTTCGCTTGGTGAGTCAATTGCCAAAGCAACTAATCGTAAATATGTCCGGATTGCCTTGGGTGGTTTGCATGATGAAGCAGAAATTCGCGGTCATCGTAAGACTTATATTGGAGCAATGTCGGGTAAAGTTTTACAAAATATTTCAAAAAGCGGAGTTAAAAATCCGTTAGTTTTGTTTGACGAAATTGACAAAATTGGCGCTGATCATCGTGGTGATCCTGCCGCAGCTTTACTTGAGGTTTTAGACCCTGAACAAAACAAAGCTTTCGTCGATAACTATACCGAAGTACCATTTGATTTATCACAAGTTATGTTCTTATGTACGTCAAACTCAATGAATATCCCAGGTCCGTTGCGTGATCGGATGGAGGTTATTCGCCTATCAGGTTATACAGAGCAAGAAAAATTAAAAATTGCAGAACAATATTTGATTCCTCGGCAAATCAAAAACAATGGTTTAAAAGCTAGTGAAATCGCAGTTGACGAAGCAACAATTCTTGATGTTATCCGTTACTATACAGCAGAAGCTGGTGTACGTAATTTAGATCGTCAGATTGGCAAATTATGTCGCAAAGTTGTAACCAAACTAGATACAAAAAAAACAACCTCCAAAAAAATAAAAATCACTCAAGAAAATTTACACGAATATCTTGGGATTCAAATCAATGATTTTGGAGTTAAAGCCAAAGAAAATCGGATTGGTCGGGTGACGGGTCTTGCATGGACTGAAGTTGGTGGTGATATCCTAACCATTGAAGTAGTCGCTATCCCTGGAAAAGGTGCGATTATCCGCAGTGGTCAATTGGGTGATGTCATGAAAGAGTCAATTCAAGCAGCTATTACTTTGGTGCGTAGCCGTAGCAATGTTTTGGGAATTGATGAGAAATTTTATGAAAATAAAGACATTCATATTCATGTCCCAGATGGAGCAACACCTAAAGATGGACCTTCAGCAGGTATTGCAATGGTGACCGCAATTGCGTCGAGCTTAAATCATATACCAGTTAAATCAAGTGTTGCAATGACTGGTGAAGTTACTCTCTATGGTGAAGTATTACCAATTGGTGGTTTAAAAGAAAAAATGCTGGCAGCGCTGAGAGCTGGTATCAAAACAGTATTAATTCCAGAAAAGAATGTTAAAGATTTGGAAGAAATACCAACAGAGATCAAAGACCAACTGGAAATTATTCCTGTCAAAATGATCGAGCAGGTTTTGGACATAGCACTTGAACATAAGCCAATTCCATTGGAGCAGACCATCAAATTGACTGATGATGATGCATTAACCAGCAATACAGAGAAAGACAAGGCTAAAACTCAAGCTGGTGTCCGGGTCTAATCAACGCTGATTGATTACATTTATGATTTTAGCAGTGTTAAATTTATATTAATAATTAATGAGGTAGTTTAAAACTACCTCTTTGTTTTTTGAGTAAAAGATGTTATCATTAATTGGATTTTTACTAGTAATTGGAATTTTAGTAGTTGTTCATGAATATGGACATTACTTCTTTGCCCGCTTATTTAAAGTAAAGGTTATTTGCTTCTCAATTGGGTTTGGTCCCAAATTAATTAAATGGCAAGGTAAACATAACCAATGGTGTATTAGTGCTATTCCGCTTGGTGGTTATGTACAAATGCTGGATGAACGAGAAGCGCCCGTTGCCCCCGAATTACAATCTTCAGCATACAATAATAAGCCCGCTTGGCAAAAATTGTTAATTGCATTTGCCGGACCATTATTCAACATTCTCTTTGCTTTTATTGCATATTATATAATGGGAGTTTATGGTGTTTATAATTTACGTCCAACAGTCCAAACACTGAATCCTACCCCATTAGTGCAAAATTTAAAATCGATTCCATTGGGGAGTACCATCACCGCAATTAATCAACATCAAGTAAGTACATGGAGCGAAGCTGAAAACGCTTTTGAAAAAACCACGGCACAGCAAAAAACACTTAATTTAACGCTTAAATACCAAGAGAAAGAAAGTAATTTAAGTTTTAATCTCGAAAAATATTTTGCAAATAGCGACCACCCAAGCCTAAGTGATTTGGGTATTTACCCGTTTAAATATCTAAACACGATAAGTTATATTGAGCCACAATCTGCCGCTGCCAGAGATGGTCTGAGGGAGCAAGATCAAATACTCTCAATCAATAATCAAAAGATCACCTCATGGTTTGAGGTATCACAGATAATCCGCGGCGCACCGAGTGAAAAATTAAAATTCATGGTGTTGCGTGACAAGCAAAAGCTTGAGTTTACTATAATCCCGGATTCAAGCAATGATGATAATGGACAACTGATCGGTAAAGTTGGTATAATGCCTACTTTAGACTCACAGCTTTTGGTGCAAAATAGCTACATTCAGCATTATACCTTGCTCGGTAGCCTAAACTATGCTTATAATTCTTGTATTGGCATGGCGCAAAGTAACTTAACGATGCTCTACTATATGCTACAGGGAAAAGTCTCATGGCATAATCTAGGTGGTCCGGTAAGTATTGCTAAAGCATCTGGAGCGGCTCTGCACCAAGGGGTTAAAGCCTTTGTTGATTTGATGGCGCTAATTAGTCTGAGTCTTGCTATAATGAATTTATTACCAATCCCCGTATTGGATGGTGGTCACATTTTATTATACACTATTGAATTACTCCGTGGAAGACCAATTGAGCTAAAAACCCAACAATTTTTATTCACTATTGGTTTGATATTAGTATTAACCTTTACATCTCTGGCACTATATAATGATTTTCTCAAGTTGTTTAATCTGTAATGAAGTATAAACTTAAAACCCTAGGTCTGGGTTTATTATCCTTAAGCTTGTGTAATGCTTATGCAGATAGTTCGGACTTTGTCATCAAACAAATCCGCGTTGAAGGTCTGCAGAGGATTGAAGTTGGAACTGTCTACAGCTATTTGCCTGTTAAAGTTGGCGACACCCTCACCGCGAGTAAAACCGATGAAATTATCCATAAATTATTCAGCACAGGTTTCTTTCAGGATGTCAGAGTTGAAGAACAAGGCTCAACTTTAATTGTCGATGTTGCCGAACGTCCAGTTATTTCTAAATTATCCATCACTGGCGCTCATGAATTTGACAACGATAAGCTCGTTAAATCACTTAAAGACAATGGATTGGCAGATGGATTAATTTTTGATCAAAGCGTCTTGGATAACGCCATTTTAAGCCTAAAAACTGAATACTATAATCGTGGTTTATACTCAGTAATTTTAACGCCAACTGTTACCCAGTTAGAACGTAATCGGGTAAATATTGAAATTGCTATTTCTGAAGGTTCAACTGCAAAAATAGCAGAAATAGATTTCACTGGTAATCAAGTATTTAAAACTAGTAAACTTCTTAGCGAAATGTACTTGACTACTGGCAACTGGTTAAGCTGGTGGTTTAAAGACAATCAATACTCAAGCGATAAACTGGCTGGTGACATCGAAAAAGTACGGGCATTCTATTTAAATCAAGGATATATTGATTTTCGCCTTAATTCAATCCAAGTACAGCTAACGCCAGATAAAAAATCAGTCTATATTACAATTAACGTCAAAGAAGGTGCGCAATACCGTTATAAAAGTGTTAAACTAGCTGGTGATTATCGTGATATTCCTCCGAAGGAGTTGGAGCGCCTAGTGACAGTTAAACCAGGTACAATTATTAATCAGGAAATTCTGAATAAAAATGTTGAAGCCATTAAAACTAAAATTGGTGACTATGGTTATGCTTTTGCCAATGTAAACCCGATTCCTGAAGTTGATGCTAAAGACAAAACCGTGGCATACACTTTATTTGTCGACACTGGTAGAAAAATCTATGTTCGCAACATTAACATCAGCGGCAATGATAAAACCCGTGATGTGGTTATTCGACGCGAACTGCGCCAAGAAGAAGCAGCTCTGTACAATGCAGCAGCAATTAAACGTTCAAAAGAGCGCATGGATGTATTAGGCTACTTCAAGTCAACTGATATTACAACCACGCCTGTGCCGGGTGTTAATGATCAGGTTGATATGAACGTGAAAGTTGTGGAAAATAACACTGGAAGTATTAATTTCGGGGTTGGTTTTGCACAAGGTCAAGGTATAATTTTAAATGGTGGAATTTCACAGAGTAATCTGTTTGGTTCTGGTAAAGCAGCATCATTAAATGCATCAACCAGTGCCTTAAATCAAAGTGTTTCACTATCATTTACTGATCCGTACTATCTTGCCAATGGAACTAGTTTGGGTTATGACATTTATGATAATAATTACACACCAAACAATGTAGGGATTAGCCCGTATTCAACACAAACAATCGGTGCTCGTGTCAGAACATCGGTACCAGTATCAGAATTTGATAGGATTAATGTCAGCCTTGGTTTAGAAAATAACCAAATTAGCGTCAACAGCAACACTGCACCATTACGTTTTGTACAATTCACCAATCAATATGGTAATTCAGTAAATGCTATTCCATTAACAGTTAGCTGGGCACGAAATACCACTGATAATACTTTATGGCCAACTAAAGGAGCAAATTACTCTCAATCATTTACAGTAACAGCACCTGGAGTCGGTGCACAATACTATAAATTTGACTCGGTTGATGCATGGTATTTCCCAATTAGCGATAATTTCACATGGAAAACCAATGGTGAATTAGGATTTATCAATGCTTATGGCGACAATCAACAAGTTCCATTCTATCAAAACTTTATCGAGGGTGGTCCTGGTTCGATCCGCGGTTACTATATTGGTAGTATCGGACCGAAAGATACTGATGGATCATCACTTGGTGGTACGCGTTGGGCAATGTTAAGTAACAACTTACTCTTCCCATTACCAGGAATTAAAGATACCAAATCAGTGCGGATGAGTCTATTCTACGATATTGGTACGTTGTATGGTGGTACACCATTTGACTTAACCGCAGAACAGATGGTTCGTGCCAGCTATGGGGTTGGAATGCTCTGGGTATCCCCAATGGGACCGATTCAGGTAAGCTATGCAATACCAATGTTCAACCAACCACTTGATAATATCCAAAGCTTCCAGTTTACTATGGGACAAATGTTCTAATTTTTTATTATTTAACTTTTGAAGGAAACTCTTATGAAAAAAACTAAATTAGCTTTAATCGGACTAGGTCTTGCCAGCTCTGTAGCTTTTGCTTCGGACTTTCAACTAGGCTATATTAATGTTGATCGTGTATTCGCCGAAGCTAAACCAGCTAAAGCAATTCAACAAGCATTGAAAGACAAGTACGCACCACAACAAGCTAAGTTACAGACAATGAATACAACTATTGTTAAAGAACAAAATGAGATGCAAGCTATTGCGAGCAAAGCTCCTGCATTTGATAAACTATCTAAAGCAGATCAGTCTAAATTGAAAACTTTAGAAACTCAATATCAAAAAGATCAAGCTAACTTCCAACAACAATATATGGCATTCCAACAAAGTCTACAAAAATCACAAGAATTGGCTTTATCATTGTTGATGACTAAAACTAATGGTATCTTAAAAGACCTTAGTGATAAAAAAGGTTACGACTTAGTTTTAACTTCTAATCAATTAGTTTACGCTAAAGCTAAATATGATGTAACAGATCAAGTTATGGATCAATTAAATACAATTGATACGACTGATATTATCAAACAAATCAATAATCCAGCTCCAGTAGCGCCAATGGGTCAAGCTTCTGTAGCAACTGCTCCTGCAGCTAAAGCTGCTGCTTCTGCTGCTAAATAATTATTGATTGAGAGGATTAAATAGGATGCAATACAAACTATCTGAATTAGTGGCAAAATTTGGTGGTCGTCTGGTAGGTGCCGATGTGACAGTTAGTGCTATTGCACCGACAGATTTGGCTGTACCTGGTGAAATAACTTTTCTATCAGATAATAAATATAAAAAAGCTTTGCTTGATTGCAAAGCTGCTGCAATTATTATCAAAGAAGAAGATGCAATTGATATTTCACTGCCACAGATTATCACACCAAACCCCTACTATTATTTTAGCTTGGTAAGCAATCTATTTAATCCTCGCCGTAAATTAGCAAAGGGAATTTCTCCCCGCGCTTATGTAGATGACTTGGTAACACTTGGAGAAAATCCAAGTATTAGTCATAATGTGGTAATTGGTACAAACAGTAAAATCGGTGATAATTGCCAAATTTTCGCTAATGTTGTTATTGGTGATAATGTAACAATTGGTGATAATGTAACAATTTACCCAAATGCAACGATCTATGATAATGTTATTATCGGAGATGATTGCGTGTTTCATAGTGGCTGCGCAATTGGCTCTGACGGTTTTGGCAATGCCCAAGATGAAAAAAGAC
>CAYIZV010000069.1:0-13647 GCA_964367915.1 uncultured Neisseria sp. | reverse complement strand
ACGAAGCTTACACGTAGCAGGTGAGGAATAAATCAACGACCTAGGATGATGAATCGGATTGAATATAATAACTTTACTAAGCCAAGTAATTATTACTAAAACTTTAAATTTATAAATTTGAAAAATAGTGCTTACTAACGCAGAGGATAAAGTTTATCTCTGATTAGTAATTGAGAGAAATAGGATTAGCGTCGTCGAGAAGAAAGAGTAGAAGATTGAGCAATAGTATTGTTAAGTAACGAAATTGTATTTTGTACTTGCTGGACAAATTCCATCTGTAAAATCTGGACTAATTGTGCTGATTTCATGAATCAGACCTTTCGTTTAAAAAGAGGTTACTTAAAAAGCTAAGTGAGGAGATTGTAACAAGATAAATTTGTATTTGTCAAATTATTTTTAATTTTTTTGTATGGTTAGGTACAATAAAGCCGTAAATATAACTTGACAAGTTAAGGTTATTAAATTACAATGATTAACTTCCATGATATTGTGATACATCAAAATTTAATATATGTATTATATGATATTTATATACTAAGGTCATTGAATTTTGGACGTTTTCGTATCGTAAAAAAGTTGGTAATATGCTATTATTGCATACGCTACAAATGCTTTTTTACTAATATTCGGCGTCTAAAGATCAAATACTTGGAGTGTATGTCAATGGAAGTCTGAATAGATTATTAATAAAATTTATTTAGTATAACGTTAAATTAATAATTATCTAATTTTTAGAAAGAACTTACAAATATGAAAAAAATTCTTCTTGCTCTTATCGCATCAGCAGCGGTTTCAGTTGCTTTTGCTGCTCCTGTCGCATCTTCAACGACAAGTCAATCTGAACCTCAGTTTGATAATACCAAAATGAAATGTGGTGAACATACAATTAAAGATGGTGATAACACTGATACTTTGACAGGTATCTGTAAAGGATTCAAATTTGGTAAAGGTAAAGCTGGTTTTCTAGATGAAAATTCTGGTAAAAAAGTAATGTGTCAAGAGAAAAAAGGACACTTGATTTTGTCTAGCTGCCAACAAGCACCAGCTAAATAATAAATAAAGCGATAAACAGCAGCCTTTAGAATCTAATGCTCTCTTTAGAATTCTCAAGTCTGCTGGATTATGCTAAAAGGGTTGATTAATCAACCCTTTTTATGTCTTATGTATTTGTTAGTATAAGTAGCTGAGCATAATTTGCCCTTCAAAATTATTCCCACCATTGCCTTCATTATCCAGCGGTTGAACAATATAACCGTAGCCTGCAAAAATTGTAAATCCTTTAATCTGTGGCACATTATAATTAAACGTAATATCATACTCATTACTTGCTGGCATAGTCACGGTATTATATCGTGCTGCGCTAACGCCTATCTCAAGTGCATCATCTAAAAATTTTACAGTTGGCTCAATCTTGTACGCCTGACCTGCAGATTTATCAATTAAGCCTAACATCCAGCTGGTAGTATAGAGTGGATCGGTTGCTAGAGAGTACGTATAAGGCGATATAATATTTCCGCCCTCAAATGAATCATTTGGTCCCCAGATGTTATTATAGCCAAGTTTTAATTCTAACCAGTCATAGTTCATGGTTAGTTGCAAACCAAGCATATTGCTATTGATATTATTGGCTAGTCCATTATTACTTAATATATTTTGATCGTTACCAAATTGTAACGCACCCTGAACTCCAATTTCAAAACCCAATTTATCACTGGCTTTTAATTTTAGGTTACTATCAGCATAAATTAGATTTGAATAATCATAAAATTTGTAACCCCATAATCTGAAATCCAGTAATTCTGTCGGTGTATTCCATGACAATCCTGCTGCAATTGTACCTGGTGTTGAGTTTGAAGTTCCATCCGGTGTGAGACTTGGGTCAATCGAACTATTATAATAAGTTTGATTGTTAAAGCCAGTTTCGCCAAGCATTTGAGCTTGATTGAATGCTAATGCGGTAATCAGCCAATGATTACCCAAATCAATATTTGCCAATGCTCCTTGGTATGTGACTAAATTTAAAGCATTATTTTGATAATAGGTAAGCCATGGACTGTTATTGATACCGATTCTACCAGCATCAACTTGCAGCACGTCAGAATACTTATATTCTACAAATAGCTCCTGCATCTCCAACTGTTCTTTAGTGGATAAGCCTAAGGCTTGCTGATCTGGATCGCTGGGATTTATTTGCGATGTGTATGGGTTAACGCCAGTTAGAAATCCACCGATAGAAAAGCCTGCTATTTCACCAGTTTGTGCAAAAATATTTACTCCATAACCATAGTTATTAGCGCCATTTTGATCGTAATAACTGGCAACGCCCATCACATTCCACGTTCCATCACTGAAGATACGTTTTGCTATTCCATCGCTGGCAATCTGACTTTCACTCAAGTTTGCAGTTCCACCTTGGCTTGGCAAACTTAAATAAGGGTTTTGTAAATAGTTTCCGCGGCTTAAATAGCCACTTGCTACAGTCGTTGTTTGTTCTTGTGATTCTTCTTCGAGTGTTAACCCGTAGGTGTTGGCGCAAATTAATCCAGAACTAAATAGCATAATTTTTTTAAGCATAATAGTAAAACATTCCCCAATAATTAAAAAGCTATATTAAGTTTAAGGGCATCAGTATATATGAGAATGATTCTTATTTGCAAGTTTTACCAAATATAATTATTGATCTTTGGTGGTTAAAATTCTGTTTTGATTTGATATATTATTATAAGTTTTATGGGGGATTGAAAAAATCTTGTACAAAATTTAAATTAAGGTATATAATAGCGGCGCTGATTAGCGCTATTTAATAACAAATAAGAGGATACACAAATGTTAAACATTGATGAAAAACAAGTCTGTGAAATTTTAGATAAAATTATTGCACATGAACTAGCTGGGGTGAGTCGCTATACTCACTATGCTTTAACTGTATATGGTTTAGAGCGTTTGTCACTAGTTGGCTATTTCAAAACTCATGCTACAGAATCATTGGATCATGCTTTAAAAGCAGGTGAATTAATGACTGGTCTTAATGGTCATCCAACAATTAAAGTTGCGGACATAAAAGAAACTAACAAGCATGATTTAGTAAGCATTATTGCCGAGTCAATTGAACACGAAACTAAAGCTGCAGAAATGTATCACCAATTATTGGAAGCTGTAAAAGACAAGTCAGTTTATCTTGAAGATTATGCGCGCACCATGATTGGTTCAGAAGAACAGCACGTCTTAGAAATGCGTAAGATTGCTAAAAAAGCTTAATTGTTTCTGTGGAATTACTGAATTGTTTTGATTTAGTAATTCCACAGCTAAAGTTATAATTTTGATTATTAAGTAAATAAATTTGCACCTGAGCCTGAGTTTGAAATAAAGTTCTGCTAAAACTGAAGGCATATCGTTGGCAATATATTTGCTGATAAATTATTGGTCAATAGTTAAATAATTTTAGGTGCGAAAGCAACAGCTTCAGCGCGTGTTTTATCAATGAGCGGAAAAATATATTCTGCATCCAAAGCAGCATCGGGGTTTAATTTAGTTAACTCAAGTGCGGCTTGAATTCTCTCTAATATATCTGGCTGTGCAAAAATTTCATTCGAAAATCCCATTGCAATATAGCGGATTGATTGATCGTTATTTATCATTTGACTGACTACAAATGCACAAATATCAATATCATTCGGTAGTGAAGATTGTGGAGGTAGGCAGCTAAAATTTATTTGATTCTCACTTACCGTGAATTTTTTACGAGCAGTTTTTTGGATGAGTTTTAATGTATCTTTTATTGCTTGTGAATTGCTTTGAAATTGTGTTGTATGGTTAATGATGTTAACATAATGAACCTGAATCATGTATTCTTGATATTGCTGATTATTTAGTAGCTCAAAGAGACATGCTCTGGATTTAAATCCACCAGAGTATAAACAAACAATTTTTCTTTTCATGATTAGTCCTAATCTATAGTAAAACCTACTGAGATATCCTGCCGTTTTTTTATTTTTTCAGGGCATTGAGTCTGTAGAGCTATTTTAACTTTGCTCTGGCGATGCAGGCATTACAACGCATGCAGGCAGAAGCAATTATCTTCCCACCTGAAGCTTGCTGATAATGTGGAATCCGGCATGACCAACTTGCATTCCGAATATCTTCTGGCAATATATTCCAAATTTGTTGCTTGGTAAACTCAATAACTGGAGTAATACAAATTGCTGAGCTAGGGTTTTTTTTACCAATTTTGGCAATTGACAACGCTTTTTCGACACAGTTGGTAATATGATGTAATGGATCACCACCTGTTGTCTCATCATCTGCAGTACGTCCAATTGCAATATACGCGATGTTTAAATCAATATTTGCCAGATTAGCGGCAACAAAACCATATCCATCAGCATCAACAGGAACTTTGGGCGCCATAAATGCAAAATCCAGAATAGTCGATGATAAATATAATTTACGTCCGGTAAGGCTACGAAATAGGGGGATGGTTTTATCTACGGCTTGCCTTTCCGCGTAGTAACGGTTCGTGATATTTAATAATTGCACATGATGAACCAAAATTTCATATTCTGAGTATCGTTGGTCATGAATTAACTGCCAGAGAGCGCCAGCAGAATCCAGTCCACCTGAATACATGCACAGTATTTTAGGCGCAGTTGGCATTGTTATCTCGCTTTTTTTGTTTATGAAAATATCACTGATTTAGATGAAGCATAATGCTATATATACTCGTAATTGTATACATAATTCAGGAATAATACAGATTATTTGCTAATAAAGCTCGATATCCTGACTTGGCACCTTTGTTAGGGATGATGCATTCAGAAAGTTTTGGTTGAAAGAGTTTGCAAGAAAGACTGGAATACAATAGCTGGTCGTAGTGAAAACTTTAAGGTTGTGAACTTCGCTGGTAATCATTATGCACAAATTGGTGAAGTTATAATGGGATAAACTAAAGGACTGATATTTTATATCGGTCCTTTAGTTTTGTTTAATTCCTTAGTATAAGTTTATTACACATAAATTATGGCATGGCAACCGCTTTAGCATAAGAGCTTGTTCCACCTGTTACACCATAGCCGAGTTGTCCATATGTATTTGATCCCCAGCAATATACGTTTCCTAGATCAGACATTCCACAAAACATTGCATTGGCACCACCGTCATCATCATACCCCCCAGAAATTGCGATTAGCTTAGTTCCAGAAGGAATTTGGCTACTTCCTCCTACGGCTATAGCTTGAGGAGTATTAACTGTCGTAGTATTACCCAGCCCTAATTGTCCATAATAATTATTTCCCCAGCAATAGACCAATCCTTGATCAGTCATACCACAAGTTGAATTTCCACCTTGGGAAACAGATAACCATTTTGCACCTAATGTTACCTGCCCTTGTGATACTAAAACAGGAGACGAACTAGATGTTGTAGAGCCATTCCCTAATTGACCTGAACCGTTACTTCCCCAACAGTACATGGAACCTGTATCAGCAATTAAACATGCTGCCTGTCCAACATCATCGTGAGCCAATGAAATTGCTATTGTTTGATAGTTTGATGGTAATGCTCCTCCATTCAGCAATACAGGTGTATTTGATGAGCTACTAGAATAGTAATTTCCCCAGCAATAGGCTTTTCCATTTGATGCGATTGCACATGTTCCTCTAACCCCGGCACCAATATCACGTATGGTAATACCGCTTGGAATCTGTCCTTGTAATACTAAAACAGGAGACGAACTAGATGTTGTTGAGCCATTCCCTAATTGACCTGAAGTGTTACGTCCCCAACAGTAAGCTTTTCCATCTGTACCAACTCCGCATACATGGTCTCCCGCGTTGGATACCTTAGTTAATTTAACTCCTGTGGGTATTTGGCCAGCTATAACAGCTACAGCTACATTACTCGTGGTTGTAGTTCCATTTCCTAATTCTCCATATCCATTATAACCCCAGCAATAGACCTGATTACTGGAAGATATTGCGCATACTGAGCTATCTCCATAGTAATCCCCAGCTACAGCCACGGAAATCTGACTAAATAGTGTGCCTACTGGAATTGCACTGCTCCCACCCATCAGGACTGCGGTAGGAGTATTCTGACTAGTAAATGAGCCAATGCCCAATTCTCCTTGATGATTGTTGCCCCAACAATATGGTTGGTGATTACTTTTTAAGATTAAGCAACCAACCTCTGCTGCGGCTCCTAAAATTGTCTCGGAACCAACAGGAGTAGGATCATATACATTAAAAGCCACTGGGGTACCAGAAGAAATTGAAACTCCAGCTGTTTGATTTACTGCCTCTACAGTATAGTTTTGAATTGCAGTGCTGACACCGATATCCACAGGAATAGTACACGTTGGCTGTGAGGAATTTACTGTACAAGTACCTGAGACATCAATACCCGCATCGCTTGGGGATAAATTTTGTAACGCTATAGTTTGATTTGCAATATTATATCCACCTGTTAAGTTAGCTACTATATTGAAGCTGCTTGCAATCGCAACACTTTCTCCAGCAGTTAACCCACTGGTAGTAATAGCAATAGTTGCGGGAGCATAAGCATTAAAATAGACTGGAGCAGAATTATAGGTATAGTTTCCATGTGTGTCACTATAACTAAATTGCCAGTTAGTTGTATTTAGTGGTAATGTTGTTGCTCCTGCAGTCGTAGGGGTGTACTGCAATACTTCATCACAAGTTTCATTTGGTGTTAGAGTTTTGCCTCCATTATCAAGATTACAACCATCAGTTACTAGAGTAAATGGCGTACCGGTAAGCTTGCTGCTAATTGTTCCTGTTGTTGATCTGAAGTTTTGTGCATTCTCATTACCTTTATTTTCGTAAGTGAGAGTAACTTGTCCATTACTTCCTGTTTGTAGAGCATAAGCAGTAGCTGCTGTTTGACCATTGCCACCAGCAAAGCCTATTGCTCCTATAGTTTTTAAATATGCAATTGCATTTGAAACACTACCAGTAATTGCTATAGTTACTGGTGTTGCTGCATGGGTTGGATAATCATCATAATTGACTGTTAATGTAGTATTATAGCTCCCAAATGATGATGATGGTCCAAACTGTAAATTCAGATTACCATTTGTCCCTGCTGCTATGGTTGAACTATAATTACTTAAAATAGAGAAAATGGAGGTTGGATTTATGCTGCCAACAACATTGGTTGCATCAATTTCTCCTGAATTATAGAGAGTAAATGTTTGCGTTGCAAAATCAGTGCCAGATACTCCAGATATATTTATAAAATTATATGGGTCCAATGGGGTTGTTAATGATAGTATTGCCGTTGACTGGGTCACTCGGTAATTTACTGTTGTTTCAGTTGGTGTTGGCGCAGGAGTACCGTTATTGTAATTATAGGAAATACTTATATTTCCGCTATTTTCATTTGTTTTGGTATTATTGTTATAGCTTACCGTTATATTACAATTACCCGTGCTTGCTGGAAGGCTGTCACTAATTGTTGCCGGGCTTGTTCCGCTAGTTACTGTGCAGCTATTATTTATGCCACTACTGATGGTAAAATTAGTTGGCAAAGTTAATACCAATCCATTCTCGGTAGTATTCCCTATATTGGTAATTGTCATTTGCTTGCTTACGGTTCCAGTTGCCGTTGTTGTAAAGAAATCATTATCTGGGCTAAATACTGTAGTTAGACCTGCTCTTGGAGTTAGTACAGGACTAGGGGATGGCGTTGGAGTGGGGGTGGGTGTAGGATTTACATTCTGATCTACTATCCCGCTAGTGGTAGTTTCACTTTGTCCGTTATTATAGGTAAGAATTACATTTCCTGTTGTAGTAGCTACGGAGGTATTTTTTAATCTTAGGGTCGCCATCGCCGTCGAGCCACTATCTAAATTTGTTGGATTAAACACTATTCCCACATTAGGATTATTTGATACTAACCCTTGTAGCTGGGCTATTGCACTGCCTATATTACTAAAGGTGATTATTTGCTCGGGATTTGCGGGTGTCAAATATACAGCTGAAGGCAACATCTCAGCTATCCCGACATCTTTTACTGTAGTTAGAGTACTACTGTTAGTTGCAGTAGATACTACTGTGACCTTACCTTTTGCCACCATCTGTGTCTGTGCTTTGATTGTCTGCGTCAGTCCATTAGCACTTGGCACTGGTAACAAGATATTGAAGGTAGTACCTTGACTAAAATTTCCAGTTTCAGTAATCAGTTGCTGATTGGGCAATGGATTGTTACTGCTATCTACCAGCACTACATCATTAAAGTTACCGGTATTGACTGATGCAATTAATCCACTTACCAGTATATACGGTGTACCATTGATTACCGTATGATAGTAACTAAGCGTTATTCCGTCAGCTCCGCTCAGGTTATTATAGGCTGACTGTTCTACTCCGATAGTCAAAAGGCTAATTACATTTGTAGCTTGGCTAGTTTTACTTTGAGTGTTACTCTTATTATCAGCACTAATACCAAAGCTACCGGCAATAGCACCTGCAGGAATACTAACTTTTACATTACATTGACTATGGGCGGCAACAATTGCACAATTAGTCGCACTAGCATTATCAATACTACTGCCAATAGCCCCACCGATTTGATTAATCAGGCTATAATGAATATTGCTGACTGTACTCTCAGAGGGGTTATTAACTACAATGTAAGTATTAGCTGATTCAGCTGTTTTACTATAGGCCGTTTTCGGTGCAATCATCTGTAGCGATGATACATCACCATTACCATTATTATTACCACCAGAGGTGCCGCCACTATTTCCCGAGCTACTACAGCCATAGAGCATAATACAACCCAATATCAGCTGGGTAATAAGCGCTAAATTCTTTTTATTGTTTGTGGATAATTGATACATGCTATGTCCTTATTAAAAACTAATAATTTGAGTTATGTATGTGTTTTAAAATAAATGCTATTTAAAAGTTATCGATTATTTTGTGTATTTATTTAGCATGCCTCATATTAATAGGCAGTGGATTGTATCAGAGCAAGTATTTATTGTATATAGTCATTTTTGTATAACTCTTATACATCTTTGTATAAATAATCAAAACTTACTCACATGGTAATGTTAAAGGAATTATGTTCAAACAGGGATGGTATTCACCTATCTATTGACAAGTAATCTCTACGTATGGAATGTCGTTTTAAAGTAATTTTGTAGTTAATCTATAAGGGCAGATACGCAATAACAGTTAATAAAATCATCAATTCATTTTTATCTAGTGCCAGCTTCAATGTTAAAATAGCTGCTACTAGATTTAAAAAGCAGATGGACTATGAAATACCGCGATTTACGAGAATTTATAACTAACCTTGAAGCTCTTGGCGAATTAAAACGCATCCAACAACCAGTGTCGCCGCATTTAGAAATGACTGTATTTTGTGATAAGGTATTGCGTGCTGGTGGTTCAGCTATTTTGTTTGAAAATCCAACAGGGTACCAAATGCCAGTGCTGGGTAATCTTTTTGGCACGACCAGACGCGTAGCGCTTGGTATGGGTAAAGATAATATTAGCGAATTAAGAGCGGTTGGCGAGTTTTTGGCTGAACTCAAAGAGCCGCAGCCACCCAAAGGGCTACGTGATGCTTGGGATAAGTTACCCTTATTGAAGCAACTTTATAATATGTTGCCAAAAAATATAACTAAAGCTCCAGTGCAACAAATTATAATAGAAAAAGATCAAGTTAACTTAGAAGCTTTGCCAATTTGGCATTGCCATAGTGAAGATGTTGCACCACTAATCACTTGGGGATTGGTGGTTACCAAAGGTCCATATAAAAAACGCCAGAATCTGGGCATCTACCGTCAGCAAGTTATTGCTAAAAATCGGGTAATTATGCGTTGGTTATCTCATCGTGGTGGAGCGCTGGATTATCTTGAACACTGTCGTGTTAATCCAGATACACCATATCCAATTGCTGTAGTCTTGGGCTGCGATCCTGCTACTATTTTAGGGGCAGTAACCCCAGTTCCAGATAGTTTATCTGAATATCAGTTTGCTGGCTTATTGCGCGGTAGTCGTACCGAGTTAACCAAATGTCTTTTATCTGACCTACAAGTTCCTGCTTATGCTGAGATTGTTCTTGAAGGCTTTATTTATCCCAATGACACCGCTGTTGAGGGCCCGTATGGCGACCATACCGGTTATTATAACGAGCAGGATAGTTTTCCGGTGATGACGATTGAAAAAATTACGATGCGCGAGAATCCAATTTATCATAGTACCTATACTGGTAAACCAATTGATGAGCCAGCGATTTTGGGGGAAGCTTTAAATGAAGTCTTCGTTCCTTTATTACAGAAACAATTTCCAGAAATTATTGATTTTTATTTACCGCCAGAAGGATGTAGCTACCGTTTAGCTGTTGTATCAATTAAAAAACGTTATGCTGGACACTCTAAACGAGTGATGCTGGGTATCTGGAGCTATTTACGCCAGTTTATGTATACCAAGTTTATTATTGTGGTTGATGATGATGTTAATATTCGCGATTGGAAAGACGTTATCTGGGCGTTAACCACCCGAGTTGATCCACTGCGCGACACTACGATGATTGATCGAACCCCAATCGATTACCTAGACTTTGCGTCACCTATTTCTGGTTTAGGTAGTAAAATGGGAATTGATGCGACCAATAAAATTCATGGTGAAACCAATCGCGAATGGGGAAGAGTAATTACTCAAGACCCGCAGGTGAAAGCTAAAATGGATGAATTATACAACAATGTATTTAAATAACAATTAATTCAAATTTTGGAGCCTATTATGTTAGATGATATTTTGTTATTCGTACATCTAGTTAATATTGGTAATTATAGTCAAACTGCAAATAAATTTCACATTAGCCAGCCTACGCTTAGCCGTAAAATCGCACAGTTAGAGCAGAATCTTGGTGTGCAGCTGATCAAACGTAACACACGCAATTTTGAGATAACTAGCGCGGGGTATAGATTGTATGAGGGATTTAGTAGTCAGATTGATTACTACAATAAGATTATTAATAGTCTTAAACGAGAAGGTGAGTCAATTAACGGGAAATTAAACGTTTCATTACCAACTGCATTATCTACTTATGGAATTGCTCCTTTTGTCGCCGAATTTATGCAGAAAAATCCAGGAATTGAACTGAATATCGCATACCAAAATCGTCAGATTGATTTAGTCCGTGAAAAATTTGATTTAGCAATAGTTAGCGAGATTCCTAAACAACAAACAACTAAAATAAAACGGCTTCACTCAGTACCATTACACATTTATTGTACGCCAGAATATATAGAACGCTATGGTTTACCAGACTCCATTCATGACTGTATTGCTACACATTTAACCACTGGAGCTCTTAAAGAGGGCAGTATCTCAGAGCAAGATTACTTTTTGCATCATGATAGTGGTGAAGAGCTGCATTTAGTTGGTAGTTCACGGCTTAATGTAAGCAATAGTATGCATGGTAAATATATGGCATTGAGTGGGCATGTTATCGCTGGTGGTTGGGATGAGTTATATGCTGAAGAGCTTGCATCAGGTCAGTTGATCAAAATTTATCCCGAATATAATTGGGGTATGCTATCCTTCTATCTAGTGCGCCTTCCAAATAGTGAAAGTGTCTTAACTGATCTGTTTATTCAGTTTATTGAAGAATGCTTTGCACGTTTAAAAAATCCAGTTACAGAATAAAGGTAAAAATGGCAAATATTTTATCGTTACAATCACATGTGGCATATGGCTACGTAGGAAATCGTGCTGCAGTTTTCCCTTTGCAGCGTTTAGGTCATGAAGTTATTGCAATTAATACTGTTCAGTTTTCAAACCATACTGGTTATGGCTCATGGACTGGTGATATTATGACTGTTGAACACATTGATAAAATTTTTGTAGGTTTAGAGCAGCAAGGTATACTTAGACATATTGATGGTGTATTAACCGGATACCTGGGTGATAGCTCTCTCGGCGAAGTGCTTCTAAAGTGGTTGCAAAAATTGCGAGCAATAAACCCACAATTAATCTATTGCTGTGATCCGGTAATCGGCGATATTGGTCGTGGCGTCTTTGTTAAAGCTGGAGTGCCCGAATTTTTTCGTGACCAAGCCTTGCCCAATGCAACCATTTTAACTCCCAATCAGTTTGAATTAACTAATTTAACGGGGATTGAAGTTACAACTCTTACTGATGCAAGAGAAGCATGTGCTGTACTTCATAGTAAAGGTGCTGAACAAATCTTAGTAACCAGTTTAACTAGAAACGATGCTGATCCATCATTGATTGAGATGTTATTGTCAAGTAAAGATGAAGCTTATCTAGTTGCCACTCCACGGCTTGAGATGCCAATTGCACCAAATGGATCAGGTGATATGACCGCGGCAATTTATTTGGCTAAATATCTTGAGACTAAAAATTTGAAATTAAGTTTAGAGCACACCGCTGCTGCGTTATTTGCAATATTTGCTGAGACTTTGAAACTTGAAAGAAGAGAACTTGCAATTATACAGGCACAAGATGAACTATTAAATCCTAAGCACAGGTTTACAGCATCAACCATCGCATTATAAGATTTGATTTAGCTGGCAAAGACGCATAAACAGTATGTGATATAACACACTTAACAATCAACCAAAGGAAAACTCATGCAACAACAAGAAATTTTGGCACAATTAAAAACATTGACTACTGAAAATATTAATCCTAGCTCTCTAAATATAGATATCGTACCCACGCTTGAAAAATTAAAGATTATTAATCAGGAAGATCAAAAAGTAGCTCTGGCAATAGAAGAGGAATTACCCGCAATTGCTACGGCGGTAGACGCAATCACAGCCGCAATGAAAAATGGTGGACGTTTGATTTATTTAGGTGCTGGTACTAGTGGGCGTTTAGGGATTTTGGATGCGGTAGAGTGTCCACCGACCTATGGGGTTGATTATAATACCGTAGTTGGACTTATCGCTGGTGGTGAGAAAGCCTTTATTAAAGCTCAAGAAGGCGTTGAAGATAAGGAAGAGCTTGGTGTTGAAGATCTTAGACAAGCTAATTTAACGGCGCAAGATATTGTTTGTGGTATTGCTGCATCAGGTCGTACTCCTTATGTAATCGGTGGCTTGGATTATGCTCGTTCGCTAGGCTGTAAAACAATAGCCGTAGCGTGTAATAGAAATAGTGTGATCGGAAATCACTCGGATATAAAAATCGAAGTTTCCGCAGGTGCTGAAGTTATTTCTGGTTCAACACGAATGAAGGCTGGAACTACCCAGAAACTAATCTTAAATATGTTAAGTACCACTACCATGATTAATCTAGGTAAAGTCTATAAAAATTTAATGGTAGATGTAAAAACTTCCAATGCTAAATTGGAAGCGCGTGCAAAAAAAATCATCATGGAAGCAACTGAAGTTGATTTTGCCACTGCAGAAAAATTCTTGAAGCTTGCGAATAACCATGTCAAAACTGCAATCGTAATGATAATAAATAATTTGACTTTGGAGCAGGCGAATGCAAAACTAGCCAGTAGTGCTGGAGTAATTCGCGATATTCAATAAACTTTGGGGTGGATAATATCATGAACATCGGCACCGTATTGCCAGACGCGATCGACATATTGTTCACCCCAATCACTAATTAACATCTCCATTTGATAACTAATTACTTC